>JBDSLV010000432.1:0-18598 GCA_039916205.1 Mesorhizobium sp.
TCGCCCGCCCGCCCGGCAAGAAGCCGCAGACCATGACGCTGCTGTCGGGTGGCGAGCAGGCGCTGACGGCGATGTCGCTGATCTTCGCCGTGTTCCTGACCAATCCCGCGCCGATCTGCGTGCTCGACGAGGTCGACGCACCGCTCGACGACCATAATGTCGAGCGGTTCTGCAATCTCATGGACGAAATGGCAGCCACCACCGAGACGCGCTTCGTCATCATCACCCACAACCCGATCACCATGGCGCGCATGAACCGGCTGTTTGGCGTCACCATGGCCGAGCAAGGTGTCAGCCAGCTGGTCTCCGTCGATCTGCAAGCCGCCGAGGCGATGCGCGAGGCAAGCTGACGTGCGGCGGGCCGCATGTCATTGGTACCAGCGCCGCTGATGGTCTCCGTTTCCGGTTTCGACTATAGTTTGGGCTGAAAGCGGTCAGGTCGTTGGCTGGCCGTCGTGTGTTGGAGAGCCTTTTGCCCGTACTCGTCACCGGAGCCGCCGGGTTCATCGGAAGCCACGTCTGCCTCCACCTCCTGAGCCGTGGAGAGACAGTTGTCGGTGTCGACAACCTGAATGACTATTACGACCAGGCCTTGAAAGAGGGCCGGCTAGCCCGCCTTCGTCCGCACAAGAATTTCTCTTTCCATCGGCTGGATATCGCCGAAGAGGGCGCGCTCCCGGCCGCCCTGGCCGGGAAAGGCATAACCAGGATTGTTCACCTGGCTGCCCAGGCAGGGGTGCGTTATTCCCTGGAGAATCCAAGGGCCTATATCCGCTCCAACATCGTCGGCCATCTCGAGGTACTCGAGTTTTGTCGGGCCGAGCCGTCATTCGAACATCTGGTCTATGCCTCGTCGAGCTCGGTCTATGGCGGCAACAGCAAAGTGCCGTTCGCGGAAACCGATCAGGTCGACCGGCCCGTTTCGCTCTACGCCGCTACCAAGAAAAGCGATGAGTTGATGAGCCACACCTATGCTCATCTCTTCGGCATACCGCAGACCGGCCTGCGGTTCTTCACCGTCTATGGTCCCTGGGGACGGCCCGATATGGCCTATTGGCTGTTCACCAAGGCCATTCTGGAGGGCAAGCCAATCCGTGTCTTCAACGATGGCGAGATGTGGCGGGATTTTACCTATATCGACGATATCGTGGCCGCGATCGTTGCCGTTCTGGACAAGCCGCCATTGGCCGAGGTTCCGCCAAGCCGGCTGTACAATATCGGCAACAGCCGGCCGGAGCGCCTGGGCGATTTCATCGACATTCTGGAAAGGCTCCTCGGCGTCAAGGCGATCCGCCAGTCCGAGCCGATGCAGAGCAGCGACGTCGAGCGGACCTATGCCGATATGACGGCATTGGAGCGGGATTTCGGCTTCAAGCCAACGACCTCACTGGAGGTTGGGTTGGGACGGTTCGTCGATTGGTATCGATCGGAATGGATGGCGGGATCCAACACGATCTGAACATGCCGCATTGATGTCAATTCTCCCGATTTCCGGGAAGGTCGTTGCATGGAGAAGCGGGTTTCGCTTCATTCTTGCGGAAGTAAGCTTCAGTCACGAACTGGAGCTTGCGACGATGACAAATATGGAAATGTCCGAACGACAGATACCCGGCGTTCCGGCCGACCTCACACCATGGCTGGTGGCGCCACCCGGTGAACAAGAGCGAGGCACTTGCGGCCGTATCTGCTCGTCCTGTCCGATGCGGCTGCGCTGTCTGGATGACGCCGGCGATGCCGACGTTTCGGCGCGGCCTTTGCGCTGATCACCAAAGACGGCGCGGTGCAATACGCCGCCTCTGTTTGTGGAAGCCCGTGGCAATCAGGCGGCAAGCCAGGCGCGGGTGAAATCCTGCTCATAGGCCTGGTGCATCTGGTAACCCATCAACGCCGGTTTCATGTGGCAGAAGAGCTTTCGCCAGTAGGGTTGAACGATGATGCCGGAATCCTGCAGCATCATCTGCAGTTCCCTCATCACCACGCGCCGCTGGTCCGCGTTTGCGATCGCATTGGCCTTTTGCACCTTGGCGTCGAATGCCGGGTCGGCAAAGCCCGTCTCGTTCCACGCCGAGCCGCTCTGATAGGCAAGGGCATAGGTCTGGATGCCGAGCGGGCGGGCGTTCCAGTTGGTCGTCGCGAAGGGGTATTTCGTCCAGTCATTCCAGAAGGCCGACTCCGGGATGACCGTGCGCTTCACCTTGAACCCGGCGTCGCGCATCTGCTGGGCAACGACGTCGGAACTTTCCTTGCGGTAGTCGGCCTCGACCGAAATCAGTTCGAACTCGAAGTCGAGCTGGCCCGCCTCCGCAAGCAATGCCTTGGCCCGGGCGGGATCGCGCTTGATCGGCGGCAGTTCCGCATGTTCCGGATGCATCGGTCCGACATGATCGTTCTGCGCCACGATGCCCATGCCGTCGGCGCCCAATTGCAGAACCGCGTTGTTGTCGACCGCAAGCTGGATGGCATTGCGCACCCGCTTGTCGTCATAGGGCTTGGCGTTGACATTGCAGCGCGAAACGAGCGTAGCGGCGGTAACGATCTCCGATTTCTTCAACCCGAGCCCGTCAAGCATGCCGACATCATAGGACTGCGTCTGCCCGTTCACGTCGATCTCGCCGGATTCGAATGCCGAGACCGTGGCTGCCGAGTCGGTGCCGTAGTCGATCCAGTCGATGCCGTCGAGAAACACATCGCCACCCCACCACGAGCCATCGGGCCGTTTGCGCACGGAGGCGGCAACGCCAACGTCGAGTTTCGTCAGCTCGAATGGACCCGTGCAGATCGGCCTGGCCGACAAGGCAGCTGCTTTGGGATCGAATGTGTGGTGGACGATCAGTGCCGGATAATCTGTCATGGCGGGGATGATGGTGATATCCGGCCGCGACAGTTTCAGCGCGACGGTGTGGTTGTCGCGTATCTCGATGGCGCCTGCACGCGCGATCTTGCTGTCGGGGTCGATCAGCGAGGTCATGCGCCCGGCCATCGAGTTGCCCGGAGCGTCCTTCTCGCACCAGCGCGTGATGTTGAAGGCAACGTCCTTCGCCGTGAAAGCGTCGCCATTCGACCATTTGACGTCAGGGCGCAGCTTGAGCACGTATTCCGTGGCGTCTGCGTTGATCTCCCAGCTCTGCAGCAGCATGGGCTCGAAGGTGAAATCAGGCTTCCAGCGTACCAGCGGCTCAAGAAACTGCATGGCGATGTTGCCCATCTGCGAGACCTTGAACATGCGCGGGTCCTGCAATTCCATCACCTGCATGGCGACACGCACCGTCCCGCCTTTCCTTGGCTGGGCGGTTTCTTCAGCCCGCGCCGGTACCGGCTGGCCGATGAGCCCATACGCAGCCGCGGTACTGGCGCCGAAGGCGCTTGCAAGCGCCAGGAATTCACGGCGGCTGAGCGCGCCGCTCCTGGCGTCCCGCGCAAATCCGCTGATGGCGGGGTGAAGGGGCTTGGATGTCATGTCGTTTCTCCCATTGTTGATTTTACGTCCAAATTCGGTGGAATGCTGTGGCTTCGTAATCGTCAGGCGCTGTCTTCTGTCGGAAGCCGCGAATGGCGAGGCCGGTGCGACCGCGAGGGGAAAGCAAGATGAATCTTCTGACCGCGATGCGGGTTTTCGACCGGGTTTGTCTGCTTGGCAGCCTTTCGGCGGCGGCGCGGGATTTGAATATGTCGACGACCGCGGTCAGCCGGACGATCAAGGAACTCGAAGATGATCTCGGCGTTCGGCTCATCAACCGCACGACCCGGCGCCTGAGCTTGACCGAAGCAGGCCGCGACTACGCGCCGCGCGCTCGCACCTTGCTGGACGACATTTCGGAACTGCAGGATTCGACACGTGGACTGCACAAGGAGACGCGCGGCCTGATCCGGGTCTCCTGTTCCAACGTTCTCGGTCACACCCGCATCACCAAGCTGGTGCCGAAATTTCTTGACGAGAACCCGCTTACCACGATCGAGTTCGACCTTACCGCGCGCTATGTCGTAGGCATTGTCGAGGAAGGATACGATGTCGCCATCCGCTTTGGCGGCCAGGCGGATTCGGCGCTGATCGCGCGCCGGCTGGGCGAAGTTCGCAACTATGTCTGTGCCACGTCCGGCTATTGGGATTCCCGTGGCCGGCCGACCCATCCTGCCGAATTGGCAAGTCATTCGTGCGTGCTGAGCAATTTTGCCAAGCGCCTCGGCACATGGCCGTTTGTTGGGCCCGATGGCCCCTTCGACGCGGCGATCGGCGGGCGCATCTCCACCAACAGCGTCGAGGCCGCCTATCAGATGACGATCGCGGGATTTGGCATTGGCAATCTGCCGAGCCTTCTTGTCGACACAGCGATCAGCGACGGACGGCTGGAGGTGCAGCTGGATGAATTTCGCCCCGGCTCCAGCCCGATCTACGCCCTCTATCCGCACCGCACCTATATTGCTGCCAAGGTGCGTGCTTTCGTCGATTTCCTGATCCGTGAATTGTCGGCGGACTTCACCGCCTGAAAAGAGACGGCGAAATCGCCGCTCGACGCCAGCGGGGGCCCGGCGCGAACGCCAGGCCCCTCTTGCCCCCAACGGCAAATTCAACGGCGTCATTTCCACCAGGCGGTGGTGTCGTACATCGGACCCGGCTCCTCGAAGAGCTTCTCGTATTTGCAAAGCACCGGCGTTTCGCCGAGCGGCACCGAGACACCATCCCTGAATGCCCATTCGCCGCGCTGGGTCGCATCGGCCCGCACATAGCTCGACAAGGCAAAGGCCCGATCGTGCTGCGACAGGTTTGGCGAGGACCCATGCACGGTCAACAGTCCCCACATGGCTAGGTCGCCCGGTTCGAGTAACAGGGGCACGATGCTTGCCGGATCGATGCCGACCTTGCGCAGTTCCTCCTCTGCGGTCAGGCCTTTCATCAGCTCGCCCTTGCCCTCATCCGACAGGCCGAGATAGCCGAGCTTGTGACTTCCTGGCACGACCTGCAGGCAGCCATTGTCGAGCGTCGCCCGGTCTACCGCGAGGCCCGTGGTCACGGTCGCGTCGGCAACATTGTCGAAAGCCGCCTGGTTGCGGAAACGCAGGTCCTGGTGGAAGCGATAGCCGGTGACGTTGGCGCCGGGCGGCTTCCAATGCAGTTGTTGCGCGATCTGCCTGATGTCGCGGCCGATCAACCCCTCCAGCAGCTTCAGGTAATCCGGGCTGCGCCGGAATTGCTCGAAATAGGAATTGATCCAGGAAAACCAGTAGGCTTGAAGGACGTAGCGCTGGCCGAAGTCTGATTCAGGCAAGATCTGGAAATTGAGATTGCCGTGCCGATAGGTCGCGTGGTGTTTGAGGCCTTCAGCATAGACGGCGTCGGTTTCCTTCTTGAGCCGCACCATCTCGCCACCGTCGACGAACTGGCGCACGACCGCATAGCCCTCTTCGCGATACTGCTCCAGCGCTTGGCGCGCTTGTGCATCCGTCAGCATTTCATGGCATCCCTTTTCCCGTGATCTGACGGCACCGTAGAAAAAGGCAGGGCAGGCGATAAGCCGTGGATTGCGGCACCGACTTTCCCGGATTGTGGGAAAGTCGAGAATGCAACGCCGGCATCACCAGCCAAATCAACCGTTGTCTGTTCTGGCTTGCCTGGGTGCGTCGGTCGCGACTTGGTCGCCGGTTTGACTGACAGAGTTGAGACTTGAACTTCGCATTGGCTGAGAGCGAGGGTTCAAACCTGACCGCGTGATATGCCGGTCCGTCTAAAAATAGGTTCTCGGCTCGATAAGGCCCCTCTGCTGGCGCAGATAGAAACAATAGAAGCCGAATGCGGCAGCGAACCACATGAAGGCCTCTCCTATCGCCAGCCGGTTGTTCGAATTGCTGAGGATGGTTATGGCGAAGAAGACCAGGGTTGAGATGTAGCAGGACCACGCGGCCGGAACGATTAGCCTGGCCCGCATGGCCAGCAGGACCTGTCTCGACGACCAGATATAGAGAAAGGCAAAGAACGCCAGCCCGACCACGCCATAGCGTACCGCTATCTCCAGATAGCCATTGTGGAAGACATCGTTGATTGAGGGATGATAGGTCCTGTTCTGCCATTCGGTGAGCCAGCTGGAACTGGCTCCGAAGATAGGATGGCGTTTCCAGACCTCGATCGCATCCGCCCAAAGCATCAGCCGTTCCTTGGCAGCAGACGGGGTCGTATCACTCGCAATGGCTTGATCGAAAGCCGGCATGACGCCACGGCTCAAGATGTCCGAAACCAGGCTCTTGGTGAAGACCATGGTGTCGCCGGCGGTGCGCCAGAAAAGATGGTGCATGGCGACAATACCGGCTGCCACGATCGCTAGCACACCGCCTCCGACCATCAACTCGCGGCGATGGCCTCTCGCCAGCGCCATGACCGCCAGCAGCAGCAGGACCAGCGCGAGCGCGAGCCAGACGCCCTTTGACTGCAGCGCGATGATGTTCGCTAGGGCGAAGAGAAGGACGGTCGCCGACAGCGCCCAGTGCAGGCTCCGGGTTACGCTGCTCAGGTCCGCTCTTTGGGCCGTGTATACCATGAACTGCAGCGTGCAAAGAAAGATGAACCCAGCCGCCAGCGACGCGTGAATGGGGTTGTTGAAAAGCCACGGTGCCGGTCTGACGCCATAAAGCACGCCCGGATGGCCGGTGTCCGCCGCCAGGAAGGCAAGACTGAGAACCATGAACCAGAGGACGAGACGCGCAGGCTGCCTGACAAACAGCAAGAGGGAGAAGCCGGTCGTCGCATAAAACAGCGGAAACAGGTAGATGCCTTCGGCGCTACCCAACTGGCCGGTGCTGAAATAGACGATCGCCAGCCGGATGAAGACATAGAACGACCAGCCCAGGCACAGACAGCCGACCCATCCGATCAGCGGTTTGCTGTAGGTCCATAAATCCAGTCTTAACCAGCGGATGAATGCGACCGCAGCGAGGGCAATCCCAGCGTAGCGGTAAGTGTCAGCCTCGCGCCAGACCGCCGAGACCAGGGCGAGAATGGCAAGTGCCGCGAGTAGCAGAAGCAGGCTGTTGCGCGGCGCGTCGTCACGGGCGTAGTCCGGGATCTCTCGGGGCAAGGGTGGCCGGAGCAGGGTGTGATGCAGGCGGAGCAGTTGGTCCCACGCCCGCAACGCCCCGGAGCCCCACCGGCCCGGCCAGGAAAGCCGTGCGAATTTATAGCTGCCCGAGGGGTCGACTATGCCGGAGATAACGCTGCTGTCGGCGAAATCAAGCACGCCTTGCCGGGTCGAATAGACCTTCAGGCCTGTATCCCAAAATCGTTCGAGGGCGACATCCCACGGCATTTTCATGACCGCCAGCGCCGACAACAGCCCCTGCGCGCCCTTCCGCGTGACCAGGTAGGCGGCGGCCGAGCCTTGCGGACCATGCAGAGCACGGCCGATCTCGTCGCCCTCCTTCGTCTCGACGGCACGCAGAAAAAGGCTCATGCGATGGTTGGTCAGCTTGATGACGTCGAAATCAGGCACCGCGGCGATGATCGCCTGGATGCGCCGGGAGGTGTCCTCGCTGAACAGGACGTCATCCTCGACGATCATGCCATGGGCTCCGCCACCGGCCAGGAACGTTTCCAGGGCTTGGATATGGCTGCGGTAACACGCATATTCGCCGGGTAGAATGTAGCGCCCGCTCAGCTTGCGTGCGGTTGGAAGGTCAATCTCCCTCCAGTCTTTTTCAGCGAGGGCGTGGCCGTCGATGGCGGCAATGCGCTGCAAGGTCACGCCGGCCGCTTCGGCGCTGGCAAGCAATTCGCTCCAGCGATCGGTCTCGCGATCGAGGTTGATGGCGAAGATAGAAAGGTCCATTGAATTCCATCTCAGACCGCCACCCGGCAGCACAACTATTAGCTAATTGCGCGCATGGGAAGATCGCCGAGGTACTTCCGAGGGCCAAGGTCTAGAAATGGACGATAATCTTGGCTGGGGCGCCAGGATTCGAACCTGGGAATGTCGGTACCAAAAACCGATGCCTTACCACTTGGCGACGCCCCAATAGCCGTCAGAGTCGCTTGTGCGGCGCGTTATTAGCAGAGCAGTCAAAAAGCACAATGCCTATGAGCGCGGCTTTGGAGCGCCAGATTTGGCGTCTATTTTCCTGCCACCAAATGGCGTGTCAGCCGCCTATTCGCCCCAGACGGCCAGCTCATTGCCGGCCGGATCGACGAAGTGGAAGCGCCTGCCGCCGGGAAACGCGAAGATTGGCTTGACGATCTTGCCGCCGGCGGTCTCGACGGCATTGAAAGTCTCTTCCAGGTCCTGGGAATAGAGCACCGGCAACGGCTTGGCGGGGGCTTCGCCGCTATCGGCCTGGAATCCGCCATCGAGACCTTCCGCAAAGGCCGAATAAGTCGGCCCGTAGTCGGTGAACGACCAGGCAAAGGCGCTGCTGTAAAAGGCCTTCAACCTGTCCAGGGTTCCACCGGTCGCCGGCATTTCCAGATAGTCGAGTTTCCCGGTCAATTTCATGGTGCGCCTCATGTTCTTGTTATGTTCTATTCCTTTGAGCGAAAGACCGCAAGTCTTTTCGGTGGTGCGTTTCCTTAATCGATTGTAGCGGGCTGCCTGCTTTGCCGGCGCTTGCCTTTCGCAGTGCAGCATCATATCGCTCGGTTCGGACCCCCGGCGGAATTCCGTCAATCTTCCAATCTCCTGCAGCTGGAGAGCAAGCATGACCAAATGGGTATACACCTTTGGCGATGGTGCGGCGGAAGGCCGTGCCGGCGACAAGAATCTGCTGGGCGGCAAGGGCGCCAACCTGGCCGAGATGTGCAGCCTCGGGCTGCCGGTGCCTCCGGGTTTCACCATCACATCAGAAGTGTGCAACGCCTATTACGCGAACGCCCGCGCATACCCGGCCTCGTTGGAGGCGGATGTCACCGTGGCGCTTGACCATATTGGCCGGCTGACCGGCCGCCGCTTCGGCGATCCGTCCAAGCTGCTGCTGGTCTCGGTGCGCTCCGGCGCACGGGCCTCGATGCCCGGCATGATGGACACGGTGCTCAATCTTGGCCTCAATGACGAGACCGTCGAGGCGCTCGCCGCCGATTCCGGTGATGCGCGCTTTGCCTATGACAGCTACCGCCGTTTCATCCAGATGTATTCCGATGTCGTCATGGGCCTCGACCACGAAGTGTTCGAGGAAATCCTCGAGGACCAGAAGGGTGGGCTCGGCCACGAGCTCGATACCGACCTGACCGCGATCGAATGGCAGGGCGTCATTGCCCTGTACAAGGCCAAGGTCGAGGAAGAACTCGGCAAGCCGTTCCCGCAGGATCCGCACGAGCAGCTCTGGGGCGCCATTGGCGCGGTGTTTTCAAGCTGGATGAACAACCGCGCCATCACCTATCGGCGCCTGCATGACATCCCCGAAAGCTGGGGCACGGCAGTCAATATCCAGGCCATGGTGTTTGGCAATATGGGCGAGACCTCGGCTACCGGCGTAGCCTTCACCCGCAACCCGTCGACCGGCGAAAAGATGCTGTATGGCGAGTTCCTGGTCAACGCGCAGGGCGAGGATGTCGTTGCCGGTATCCGCACGCCGCAGAACATCACCGAGGCGGCGCGCATCGCCGCCGGTTCAGACAAGCCGTCGCTGCAGAAGCTGATGCCGGATGCCTTCCAGGCGTTCGTCGCCATTTCCGACCGGCTGGAACAGCATTATCGCGACATGCAGGATCTCGAATTCACCATCGAGCGTGGCAAATTGTGGATGCTGCAGACCCGTTCGGGCAAGCGCACCGCTAAGGCGGCGCTCAAGATCGCCGTCGAGATGGCGCGCGACAAGCTGATCACAAGGGAAGAGGCCGTCGCCCGTATC
Organism: Mesorhizobium sp.; assembly: GCA_039916205.1. Taxonomy (GTDB): domain Bacteria; phylum Pseudomonadota; class Alphaproteobacteria; order Rhizobiales; family Rhizobiaceae; genus Mesorhizobium. The sequence continues at coordinate 9,823 of JBDSLV010000432.1, forward strand.
GATCCGGCCTCGCTCGACCAGTTGTTGCATCCGACCATTGATCCGAAGGCGCCACGCGATGTCATCGGCATCGGCCTGCCGGCGTCACCCGGCGCCGCGACCGGCGAGATCGTGTTTTCCTCGGGCGATGCCGAGGACCTGAAGGCGCAAGGCCGCAAGGCGATCCTGGTGCGCATTGAAACCAGCCCTGAGGACATCCACGGCATGCATGCCGCGGAAGGCATTCTGACCACGCGCGGCGGCATGACGAGCCATGCCGCTGTGGTGGCGCGCGGCATGGGCAAGCCCTGCGTGTCGGGTGCCGGTTCGCTGCGCGTCGACTACAAGGCCGGCACGCTGATGGCGATGGGCTCCACCTTCCGCAAGGGCGACATCATCACCATCGATGGCAGCAATGGCCAGGTGCTGAAAGGCGCCGTGTCGATGCTGCAGCCGGAACTTTCCGGCGATTTCGCCGCCATCATGGAATGGGCCGATGCAGTGCGCCGCATGAAGGTGCGCACCAATGCCGAAACGCCGCTCGATGCGCGCATGGCGCGTTCGTTCGGCGCCGAGGGCATCGGGCTTTGCCGGACCGAGCACATGTTCTTCGACGGCGACCGCATTGTCGCCATGCGCGAGATGATCCTGGCCGACACCGAGAAGGAAAGGCGTGCGGCACTTGCCAAGCTCTTGCCGATGCAGCGTTCGGATTTCCTCGAACTGTTTGAGATCATGGCCGGCCTGCCGGTGACGATCCGCCTGCTTGATCCGCCGCTGCATGAGTTCTTGCCCAAGACCGAGGCGGAAGTGGCGGAAGTCGCCGCTGCCATGAATGTGTCGCCGGACAAGCTCAGGCAGCGCACCGAAGCCTTGCACGAGTTCAACCCGATGCTCGGCCATCGCGGCTGCCGGCTGGCCGTCTCCTATCCGGAGATCGCCGAGATGCAGGCGCGCGCCATTTTCGAGGCTGCCGTCGAGGCCGGCAAGAAGGCAGGCGCATTGGTGGTTCCCGAGATCATGGTGCCGCTGGTCGGCCTAGTGAAGGAGCTTGACTACGTCAAGGCCCGCATCGACGCGGTGGCCAAGAGCGTGATGGAAGAGACCGGCGTCAAGATCGACTATCTCACCGGCACGATGATCGAACTGCCGCGCGCCGCGCTCCGCGCGCATGTCATTGCTGCGACGGCGGAATTCTTCTCTTTCGGCACCAACGACCTGACCCAGACCACGTTCGGCATCTCGCGTGACGACGCGGCCTCGTTCCTGGAGACCTATCGCCAGAAAGGCATCATCGAGCAGGATCCGTTCGTCTCGCTCGATATTGAAGGCGTTGGCGAACTGGTTCGTATGGCGGCCGAGAAGGGCAGGGCGACCCGCCCCGACATCAAGCTTGGCATCTGCGGCGAACATGGCGGCGATCCGGCTTCGATCCGTTTTTGTGAGGAGGTCGGTCTCGACTACGTCTCCTGTTCGCCGTATCGCGTGCCGATCGCCAGGCTGGCTGCGGCACAGGCGGCGGTCCGCGCAAAAAGCTAAAGGCGGCATGAAGCGAGGCCGCCGGCAATTTTGCCATGATCGGCGGCCAAGTGGACTTGTTCTCTGGAGTGTTTCATGCGGCTGGTTACGGCATTTCTCGTCCCGGCGTTTCTCGCGGTCGGCGCAACGGCGGCGAGCGCGTCGGCAAAACTGCTCGAGCCTGATTTGCACGTGGTGCGGTCGGACAAGCCTGCCATCCGTGTCGCGCTGACATTTGATGCCTGCGATGGGCGGACGGATGAGCGGATTCTGTCGACGCTGATCGACAACAAGATTCCCGCCACCATCTTCATTACGGCAAAATGGCTGAAGCGAAACGCAGTGGCTTTCGAGACGATGCGGGCACACCCCGATCTCTTTGAACTGGAAAACCATGGCGCCCGGCATGTTCCAGCGGTCGATGAGCCTGTGAAGGTTTACGGGATCAGCGCGGCCGGCAGCAGCGATGCAGTGAAAGCGGAGGTCGAAGGCGGCGCGCAGGCCCTGATGGCAGCAGGTGCCCCGGCACCGAAATGGTTTCGTGGCGCGACGGCGAAATACACCGCCACGTCGATCGAACTCATACACAAGCTCGGTTTCAAGGTCGCGGGTTACTCATTGAACGCCGATGGCGGATCGCTGCTTGGAGCCGCCACGACCGGAAAACGGATCGCGGCGGTGAAGGACGGCGACGTCGTGATCGCGCACATCAACCAGCCGACCCATGCGGCTGGTGAAGGCGTGGTGAAAGGCCTTCTGCAACTGAAGAGCCGAGGCGTTACCTTCGTCAGGCTGCAAGACGACAACAATGCCGGCAGCGAGCCGACCACAAACTGACTGAAAGGGGCTTTCAGCCCACCGGCCTCAGCCCGGCGTCGCTTCGATCGTGACCTTGCTGGCGTAGAAGGCACCGTGGTTGCGGATTTCCGCCATCTCGTCGAAGGGTTGCTCATACGCCCACATTGCATCCTTGCCGGCCTCGCCGGCGGGCAGCACGCTCCAGTAACTCGCGTCACCTTTGTAGGGGCAATGAGTCGACATATCAGTGCCGCGAAGCTGGTCGAAATTGATGTCGGCGAATGGAATGTAGAAGGCCGGAGAGTAGGGGGCTTCTTTCAGCACCTGGGCCCTGGTCGACAATGCGACAATCGCGTCTCCAACTCGCACGGTGACGGTTCCGATGTAAGGTTCGACAGTGATGATCTTGTCGGGATTGCGCTGAAAGCCGGGTGACGGATTGACGACCTGATCCATGCTGGTTCTCCTTGCCTCGGCCTTAAGTGTGTCCGGCAGGCGCGTTGCACAAGACTTGCAGCGTCGCGTCGCTGGAAACGTCGCGGAAGGCAGTCCGTCCGTTCTTAACTGTCTTGTCTTGAAGCGTCAGGCCGCAGTCTGGAACGCCTCCATGAGCCCGGCATAGGCTGCGGCTATGCCCGCGACTGGGTTGCTGCTTCTCGACGTGGTCTCGACCTTCAGCGCACCGCCGCCGGTCGGCAAGGTGAGCAGCAGGAACTGGCGGTTGCCGCCATTGCCGACCGAGGCGGCAGCGACGTGCTGGCCTTCGCCTTGGTTTTGAACGCACATCTTGAACAGCAGCGTGCCGCCGACCGCTTCAAGAGCGCCACCGACAACTTCAACAAATTCGTCTTCGGAAACGGTTTTGATCTCCTGCTCCAAATCGGTCAGGCTTTCGGCAAGCGTATTCTCGAGGGCCATGTCATCGAGGGCCATGTCATCGACAGTCTTGTTATCGACTATCTTGTCGTCGAGCTGCGCGTCCATGCGAACCTCATTCAGTCGCCAATCGCACCCCTGCCATTAACGAACCTTAACGCCGACGATGGCCGGATTGTGGCGGTTTTCAGCGCCATCGCGCGCAATGCACGGCTTCCCCAAGGGTATGGCTGGACAATCTGACGGTTCGTCCCACAATGGAACGAAAAGCATGACGCAAAAGCGCAAGGGGAGGAATGTAATGCTCGGACTGATGCAACAGTGGCCGCTGCTTTGCCACAAGCTCCTCGACAACGCGGCCACGCAGCATGGCGGGCGCGAGATCGTATCGCGTTCAATCGAAGGGCCGATTGTCCGCACCACCTATGCCGACATTCACCGTCGCGCCTTGAAGGTGGCGCAGCGCCTGGAGCGCGACGGCTACGGTTTGGGCGACCGCATCGCGACCCTGGCCTGGAATACATCGCGCCACATCGAGGCCTGGTACGGCATCATGGGGGTTGGCGCCGTCTATCACACGCTCAATCCGCGCCTGTTTCCCGAGCAGATCATCTGGATCATGAACAACGCCGAGGACAAGGCGATCTTCGTCGACCTGACCTTCATGCCGCTGCTCGAGAAAATTGCCGGCGCGGTCAAGTCGCTGAAACAGGTGATCGTGCTTACCGACAAGGCACACATGCCGCAAACGGCACTCCCCAATGTCGTCGCCTATGAGGAATGGCTTGATGAAGCCGATGGCGATTTCGCCTGGAAGACCTTTGATGAAAATACCGCCGCCGGCATGTGCTACACCTCGGGCACGACAGGCGACCCAAAGGGCGTCGTCTACAGCCATCGTTCCAACGTGCTGCATGCCATGATCGCCGCGATGCCCGACGCGATGGGCATCTCGTCGCGTGAAACCATCCTTCCGGTCGTGCCGATGTTTCATGCCAATGCGTGGGGCCTCGGCCAGAGCGCACCGATGATCGGCGCCAAGCTGGTCATGCCCGGCTGCAAGATGGACGGCGCCTCGATCTACGAACTGCTCGACACCGAGAAGGTGACTTTCAGCGCCGCCGTGCCGACGGTGTGGATGATGCTGCTGCAATATCTGGAGGAAACTGGCAACAAGCTCCCCCATCTGAGCAAGGTTGTCATTGGCGGCTCGTCCTGTCCGCGCGCGGTCATGCAGAAATTCCAGGACAATTATGATGTCCAGGTCATCCACGCCTGGGGCATGACGGAAATGTCGCCGCTCGGCACGCTGTGCACGCTGAAGCCGGAATACGCCGGCCTTGAGGGCGATGCCCGGCTCGCTGTGCAGCAGAAGCAGGGTTACCCACCCTTCGGCGTCGAAATGAAGATCACCGACGACGACAACAAGGCACAACCATGGGACGGCAAGACATTCGGGCGCCTGAAAGTGCGCGGGCCCGCTGTTGCCAGCGCCTATTATGGTGGTGTCGGCTCCGATCAGTTCGACGAGAACGGCTGGTTCGATACTGGCGATGTCGCCCATGTCGATGCCGGTGGCTACATGCAGATCACCGATCGCGCCAAGGATGTCATCAAGTCCGGTGGCGAGTGGATCTCGACCATCGATCTCGAAAACCTGGCGGTCGGCCATCCTGACGTGGCCGAGGCCGCGGCGATCGGCGTCCATCATTCGAAATGGGGTGAACGGCCTTTGCTTGTCATCGTCCGCAAACCCGGCAAGGAGCCGACAAAGGCCGACATTCTCGATTTCATGAACGGCAAGGTCGCCAAGTGGTGGATGCCGGACGATGTCGCCTTCGTCGGCGAAATCCCGCACACCGCCGCCGGCAAGATCCAGAAAATCACGCTGCGCCAGCAATTCAAGGACTATCGGCTGCCGACGGATTGACCTTGATGTTGCGTCTTCACATCAAGCCGTCGCCAAAAAGGCATGAGGAAAACAGAAGTGCTTCAACCCGGGCGCACTTTGCTCTAAACCTCCGTCCGGGTTGGGGCAGTGCAGAAAATAATGGCTAGTATTCCCGAACGGCAAACGTCGAAGGCCGCCGGCTGGTCGCGGCGCACCGCTGCTTTTTCGGCGGTTCTGCTGCTGACGGTCTTCGTCGGCCATCGCTATGGCCTGGTGGAAACACCGATCTTCCTGTGGGTGCTGGGCATTGTCGCGCTGCTGGCAGCCCTGGCGCTGCTGCTTGCCGGGCTTGCCTTTTCCAGACTGTGGAATTTCGGCGACCGCGGCGGCCGTGACCTGACCGTTGGCGTGTTGCTGGCGCTTCTGGTGCTGACGCCCTTTGGCGTTGCGGTCTATTGGGCAACCATCTATCCGCCGCTCAGGGACATCTCGACGGATCTAGACGATCCACCGGTGCTTGATGTCAGTGATCGGACCAAGGATATGAACGTGCTTTCGGCGGCTACGCCCGGCGAGCAGCGGCTGCAGACCGATAGCTATCCGCTTGTTACCGGACGCAGCTACAATCTGCCTTTCGACAGCGTTCTGCAGGCAGTGGAAACCGTGCTCGATCGCCGGGATTGGGAGCTGACCGATCCTTATCCCGACGCGAGTGCTCAAAGTACGGCAACGATAAACGCCTTGGCCAAGGGCTTTGTGATCGGCCTGCCCGCCGATGTTGCCATCCGTATATCGGATGACGGCGATGCGGTCGTTGTGGATATGCGCTCGGCCTCGCGCTATGGCCGTTACGATCTCGGCGACAACGCTGCGCGCATCATCGATTTTCTGGCGGAGCTGGACCAGGAAGTTGCCGGGCAGGTGGGTGCGGCGCCGACTGACTGATGCCTATGCGGCGGGCGTGAAGACGCCGTCGATGGCCGGGGTGCCGTCGGTATGGACCAGGTCACGCGCTACCAGATCCTCGATATGTGCAAGCACCGACAGGCCGGCGGCACCGTGCAGGCGCGGGTCGGTATCGCGGTAGATGGCCTTGACCATATCAGGGATTGTCCGGTCGCCGCCCCGGATGCGCTCCAGAATGGCTCGCTCACGCATCTTTCGGTGGGTTTTTAGGCCGCGCATGAAGCTTCGCGGCGCCGTCACGGGCCCACCATGGCCGGGCAGCAGCAACCGGTCATCGCGCTCTATCAGCCGATCCAGCGATGCCATGTAATCGGCCATCGCCCCGTCGGGCGGGGCGACGATGGACGTTGCCCATCCCATCACATGATCGGCTGAAAACAGGATGCCGGTTCCTTCCAGCGCGAACGCGGCATGGTTGGCGGTGTGACCAGGCGTCAGAACCGTTCTGATCGCCCAGCCGTCGCCGTCGATGAGCTTGTTGTCCGGCAAGTCGACATCCGGAATGAAGGCTGTGTCAGCGCTGGCATCGAGTGGATTGGTCTCGCCGATTCGCAGGGGCCTTGCCGGGCGGTGCGGGCCTTCGGCCAGAACCACGGCGCCGGTGCGCTGCTTCAACCGGGCCGCCAGCGGCGAATGGTCACGATGCGTATGGCTGACGAAGATATGGCTGACCGGCCTGTTCCCGATCGCCTCGAGCAATGTCTTGAGATGCGCCTCGTCTTCCGGCCCGGGGTCGATCACCGCCAGCGTGTCACGCCCAACAATGTAGCTGTTGGTGCCGTGAAAGGTGAATGGGCTTGGATTCCTCGCCGTGATCCGCTGCACATCCGGTGCGACCGTAACGCCCTGGCCGTAGGACGGATCGAAGCTGGTGTTGAATTTGAGGGCCATCTTGAGTCGTGCTCTGTTTCGTGAGGCGGCAAAACCGATTGCCGCATAACACGGAAGCCAATATAGGAAAACGCGAGGCCGTGATCATCGGATAGACGGCAATCGGTATGAGGAAGACCATGGCAATTACAACCACGATGCGTCCGCTGATTTCTCTTGCTTTGCCTGAAAAGGGCGCGGCACGTCTGGCGACACAGTTTTTCCTCGCGGTTGTTGGAACCCTGGTTCTGACCTTGTCGGCCAAGACCAAGGTTGTGCTTGGGCCGGTCGATATTTCGATGCAGACGCTGGCCGTGTTTCTCATCGCCGCTGCCTTCGGCATGCGCCTCGGCGTCGCCACGCTGCTGCTCTACATGGCCGAGGGCGCGATGGGCCTCCCCGTCTTCCAGGGCACGCCGGAAAAGGGCATCGGGATGGTTTATATGCTTGGCTCGACGGGCGGCTATCTGGCCGGCTTCGTGGTCATGGCCACGATTGTCGGCTGGGCCGCCGATCGTGGCTGGGACCGCCACCCGATCAAGCTTTTCAACGCGATGCTCGTTGCCGAGGTGGTCATGATGGCCATGGGCTTTGCCTGGCTGGCGCTGCTGATCGGCCCTGAAAAATCATGGCAGTTCGGCGTCGTGCCATTCATCGTCGGCGATCTGATCAAGGTCGCGCTGGCCGCAAGCCTGGTGCCGGCTGTCTGGTCGCTGCTGAAGCGCTCCTGAGATTTCCGGAAGCCGTGGGTCGCAGTTCCCACCGGTAGCCATGCTGGCTCGGGCATTCTTCGGCTGCGGGCGTTGGCTTGGACCAGGGCTTGGCTGTGAGCCAGGCCTGCCCAGGACTTAACATGCCGCGGACAATGGCACGGCTGCGGAAATCTCGCCGTGAAACGGCTGAACAGGGACGATGAAAAAAAGGACGGCACTGATTACAGGCATCACTGGCCAGGATGGCGCCTATTTGGCTGAGCTGCTGCTGGCGAAAGGCTATGATGTCCACGGTATCAAGCGGCGTTCCTCGTCATTCAACACCGGTCGTATCGACAGTCTCTACCAGGACCCGCACGAAGAAAATGTGCGGCTGTCACTTCATTATGGCGACATGACCGATGCCACCAATCTCATCCGCATTGTCCAGGAAGTGCAGCCGGATGAGATCTACAACCTCGCTGCACAGTCACACGTTCAAGTGAGCTTCGAAACGGCCGAGTATACGGCGAATGCGGATGCGCTGGGTACGCTACGTCTTCTCGAGGCCATCCGCCTGCTTGGCCTGACTGAAAAGACCCGGTTCTATCAAGCGTCGACGTCCGAGCTCTACGGTAAGGTGCAAGAGGTTCCGCAGAAGGAGACGACGCCCTTCTACCCGCGATCGCCCTACGCGGCGGCCAAGATCTACGCCTATTGGATCACGGTGAACTACCGTGAGGCCTATGGGATCCATGCTTCCAACGGCATTCTGTTCAACCATGAGAGCCCGAAGCGCGGGGAAACATTCGTCACCCGCAAGATTACGCGCGCCGCAGCCGCGATAAGTCTCGGCCTGCAGGACAAGCTCTATCTGGGCAACCTCTTAGCCGAACGGGACTGGGGCCATGCGCGCGACTACGTCGAGGGCATGTGGCGGATTGTGCAGCGGGATGTAGCCGACGACTATGTGCTGGCCACCGGCGTGAAAAACTCGGTCCGCCGCTTTGTCGAGCTTGCTTTTGCCGAAGTCGGTATCGATATCCGATGGACTGGATCCGGCATCGACGAAAAAGGCATCGACGGCAAATCCAGCCGCGTTCTGGTAGAGGTTGACCCCCGCTATTTCAGGCCGACCGAGGTGGAACAGCTCGTCGGTGACGCTTCGAAAGCCGAGAAGCTCCTC
>JBDSLV010000433.1:0-4437 GCA_039916205.1 Mesorhizobium sp.
CTTGCGGCCCGCGCCGGTCAGGTCAACCTGCACCTGGCGCTCATCGACCTGGCTGCGCTGGCGGGTCACCAGCCCGGCCTGTTCCATTCGCTTGACCAGCGGCGTGACCGTGCTCGATTCCAGTGCCAGCCTGTGTGCGATGGTGCCGACTGACATGCCGTCGGCTTCCCCCAGCGCATTGAGCACGAGATACTGCGGATAGGTGATCCCCATCTCGTCCAGCATCGGCTTGTAGGTGCGGTTGATGGCCATGCTGGTGGCATAGAGCGTGAAACAGAGCTGATTGTCCAACGGGAGAGGCACGGTCCATTCCTTCTTGCCGAGGGCGGCATCATTTATATGCCACGAAAAATGATATCGCGATACATATTTCTGTGGACAGGGCGTTCGAGCCGCGCTAGCGTGATTGATATCGCGATATTGATTGTCGCGATATCAATCGAAGGGACATCAGGATGAACGAGACCTCGCAACCCAAAACCGGCTCGGGCAGCGGCACGATCACCACGAAGGACGGAACGCAGATCTACTACAAGGACTGGGGAAGCGGGCAGCCTGTTGTCTTCCACCATGGCTGGCCCTTGAGCAGCGATGACTGGGACGCCCAGATGCTGTTCTTCCTGTCGAAGGGCTACCGCGTCATTGCCCATGACCGTCGCGGCCACGGCCGTTCGACCCAGACCGACATCGGCAACGAGATGGACACCTACGCCGCCGATGTCGCGGAACTCGCGGCACATCTGGATCTCAGGAACGCCATTCACGTCGGCCATTCGACCGGCGGCGGCGAGGTGGCGCGCTATGTCGCCCGGTACGGCTCGCAAGGCCGTATCGCCAAGGCGGTGCTGATCGGCGCGGTGCCGCCGATCATGCTCAAGACACCGGCAAATCCCGGTGGCCTGCCGATGGAGGTGTTTGACGGCTTCCGCTCCGGGGTCGCGGCCAATCGTGCCCAGCTTTACGTCGATGTTCCCGCCGGTCCGTTCTACGGCTTCAACCGGCCGGGCGCGCAAGTATCGCAAGGTGTCATCGACAACTGGTACCGCCAGGGGATGATGGGCGGTACCAAGGCGCACTATGACTGCATCAAGGCCTTCTCGGAAACCGACTTTACCGAAGACCTGAAGGCAATCGACGTGCCGGTGCTGGTTCTGCACGGCGATGACGACCAGATCGTTCCGATCGCCGACTCAGCCTTGCTGACGATCAAGTTGCTGAAGAAGGGTGAGCTCAAGGTCTACAAGGGCTTCCCGCATGGCATGGCCACGACCCATGCCGACGTCATCAACGCCGACCTCCTGGCCTTCTTCAAGGCGTAGGGGGCCTTCGTTACAGGACAGAAAAGGGCATCCGCTTGACGGCGGATGCCCTTTTCTCGTTGCCATCGATGGGACTATCGGGTCGCGACTTCGAGCTTTCTTGCCTCGCGCATGTTGGGCAGGAAGACCGTCAGCAGGCCGAGCAAGGGCAGGTACGAACAGATCTGGAAGACGAAGTCGATGCCCTTCATGTCGGCGACGACGCCGAGGACGGCAGCGGCAATGCCGCCCATGCCGAATGCGAAGCCGAAGAAGATGCCAGCGATCATGCCGACGCGGCCCGGCACCAGTTCCTGCGCGAAGACGACAATGTTGGAGAAGGCCGACGACAGGATCAGGCCGATCAGCACCGTCAGCACCATCGTCCACTCCATGTTGGCGTAGGGCAGGGCCAGCGTGAAGGGCAGCACGCCGACGATCGAGAACCAGATCATCGCCTTCTGCCCATAACGGTCGCCGAACGGGCCGCCGAGCAGGATGCCGAGCGCTGAGGCGCCAAGGAACAGAAACAGCATGACTTGCGACATCTGCACTGAAACGCCGAACTTATGGATGGAATAAAAGGTGTAGTAGCTGGCGAGGCTGGCGATATAGGCATTCTTGGTCAACACCAGCAGCGTCAGCACGGCGAGCGCCCACATCACCTTTCGGCGCGGGAAGGGCGAGACGAAGCTAGCCGCCTTGCGGGTGGCTTGCGCGGCGCGCATGCGGCTGTACCAGCCACCGACCTGCCACAGAACGATGATGCCGATCAGCGAGCCGATGGCGAACCAGGAAATGCTGGTCTGGCCGAACGGCACAACAATGAAGGCGGCAAGCAGCGGCCCCATCGACTGGCCGAAATTGCCGCCGACCTGAAACAGCGATTGCGCCAGGCCAAAGCGGCCGCCGGAGGCGAAGCGGGCGATGCGCGAGGATTCCGGATGGAATATGGCCGAGCCGATGCCGATCAGCGAAGCACCGATCAACAGGAGCGAATAGTGCCCGGCATAGGCGAGCACGACCAGGCCAATCAGCGACGACGCCATGCCCCAAGGCAGTGAATAAGGCATCGGGCGCTTGTCGGTGATCATGCCGATCACCGGCTGCAGCAGCGACGCTGTGACCTGGAAGGTGAAGGTCAAAAGGCCGATCTGCCAGAAATCAAGGCCGTAATTGTCTTTGAGAAGCGGATAAATGGCCGATAGCAGCGACTGCATGATGTCGTTGATGCAATGGCAGAAGCTCACCGCCAGGATGACGGTGAACGCTGTCGCCTGGGCTGATGTGGGGCTGACATTCGCCGGCGCGGCGACAGCGGTGGCTGTTGTATCGGTCAAGGCAGGCTCCGTGGTCTCTTCTTGGCGGGCGTATCCCGCGGGGCATAGTCGACGGTCATTGCCGCAGGCCGCCTTATAGGCCGGTTGCCAAGCGACTTCTTTCGTGGTTTGGTCCAATAGTTTCGCAAGTGGGCCATATCCGATGCCGCACGGCCGGGAAATCTCTGCAAAGGGCAAACCCAATCTCGGCCAGTTGCACGAGAGCCGCTGGCAGTGGCTGGAGCAGGCCGTCGGGCCGGCGGTGGCACTGCCGACCGAATATCCCGATGGCTACAACGTGCCGCAGCATCGCCACAGCCGCAGCCAGTTGCTGCATGCACTGGTCGGTGTCGTGCTGGTGACAACGCGACACGGGCGCTGGATGGTGCCTCCCAACCACGCCATGTGGATCCCGGCCGGCACCGAGCATTCCGTTGAAATGCTGGGCGATGTCTCTATGCGCTCGGTCTATGTCATGCCGCAGGCGATCGCTGGCCTGCCGGCAGGGTTGCGGGTCGTCGGCGTCACCGATCTGATGCACAGCCTGATCGTGGAGTCGGGAAAATTGCCGCAGGGCGGCGAGCTTGAGGGGCGCGGCGGGTTGATCATGAGCCTGTTGCTGCACGAGATCCCGAACCTGCCGGAACTGCCGCTCGGCCTGCCATTCCCGTCAGACCCCAAGTTGGCCGCGCTGTGCCGGCGCTTCGTCGCGGCACCTTCGCCGCATGCGACGATCGACGAATGGGCGGATGCGGCCGGCATGAGCCGCCGTTCCTTCACCCGGGCCTTCCACCGCCAGACTGGGCTGTCGCTGTCGACATGGCGCCAGCAGGCCTGTCTGTTCGCGGCGCTGCCGAGACTAGCCGACGGCGAGGCGATCACCAGGGTGGCGCTCGATCTCGGCTACGACAGCGTTCCGGCCTTCATCACCATGTTCAAGCGCATGCTGGGCGCGTCGCCGCGTGGCTATATGCGCGGCGAGCGCGACAGCGAAGCCATACGTCGCCTCAGCGGCCCGGCCTAGACCCGATCCCGGCCCTCCAGCGGCCGGGCATGATCGAGCGTGACGCAAAGGCTGTGTCAGGCGAGGGCGGTTTCGCTCGCGATCTGGCCGAGCACGGCCACTGTTTCATCCGACAGCTTCAATTCGGCGGCGGCAAGGTTTTCGCGCAGATGCTCAACCGATGAGGTGCCGGGGATGAGCAGGATATTGGGCGCGCGCCGTAGCAGCCAGGCAAGCGCCACCTGCATCGGCGTCGCGCCGAGTTGGCCGGCGACATCCGATAGTGCCGTCGACTGCAACGGTGAAAAGCCGCCAAGCGGGAAGAACGGAACATAGGCGATGCCGTCGCGGGCAAGGTCATCGATCAGCGCGTCATCCCCGCGATGCGCCAGATTGTACTGGTTCTGGACGCAGACGATATCGGCGATGCGGCGCCCGTCCGCGATCTGCTTTGGCGTGACGTTGCTCAGTCCGATATGGCGTACGAGGCCTTGCCGCTGAAGCTCGGCGAGTGCCGTGAGCTGCGGATCGAGCGAACCCTCGACAGGTCCATGAATGCCGAGCATGCTGCGAAGGTTGACCACTTCGAGCCTGTCCAGGCCGAGATTGCGCAGATTGTCATGCACGGCCTGCGTCAGTTCCTTGGGCGACATGGCCGGGATCCAGGATCCGTCCGCACCGCGCCGGGCGCTGATCTTGGTGACGATGGTGAGATCGTCGGAATAGGGATGCAGCGCCTCGCGGATGATCTGGTTGGTGACGTGCGGGCCATAGAAGTCGCTGGTATCGATATGGTTGACGCCGCTCGCCACCGCTT
>JBDSLV010000434.1:0-8830 GCA_039916205.1 Mesorhizobium sp.
ACCGAATATGAAGCCGCGCACGTTCCAGGCGCGCGCTTTCTGGATCAGGACGCTGTGTCGGACCCGAATTCCCCGCTGCCGCATACACTGCCGTCGCCACGGCATTTTGCCCAATATGTTGGGTCGATGGGAATTTCGGCCGATGACACCATCGTTGTCTATGACGGCCCCGGCTTCTTCTCGGCGCCGCGGGCCTGGTGGATGTTCAGGGTGATGGGCGTGTTCCAGACCTACATCCTGGATGGTGGTTTCGACCACTGGAAAGCGGCGGGACGGCCGGTCACGGCAGAGCCGACCAGGATCGCGCCAAACGTGTTTCATGCGGATTTCGACGCCTCCCGCGTCGCCAGCCTCGCTGATATGCGCCGTATCGTCGGCACAAAAGAGAGCCAGATCGCCGATGCGCGCGGCGCGGGGCGTTTCACTGGTTCGGAGCCAGAACCGCGTGCCGGCATACGCTCCGGTCACATGCCTGGCGCCCGCAATCTGCCCTATTCAGCGCTTTCGCAAGACGGCTCGCTGCTGTCGAAGGACCGTCTGCGCAAGGTCATCGAGGATGCCGGCATCGACCTGTCGAAGCCCGTCGTTACGTCTTGCGGCTCCGGTGTGACGGCAGCTGTTATCACACTTGCGCTCGAAACGCTCGGCCATACCGACAACAGGCTTTACGACGGCTCCTGGACGGAATGGGGTGGTCTCTCCGACACCCCAGTGGTGACGGGCAAGGAATGATTGCGATGGAAAACGGCGCTCTGGAAGACATCGAAGTCACGGTCACCTTTCTCGAAATGCATGTGCCGCCGCCGTATTCTCCACCTGTGCCTTACAACAGGCAGGTCGCGCTCTTGAAGACCAAGGAAATTCCACTGCATTTTTACCGCTATCTGATGGATCGGGTGGGGCGCAAATGGCACTGGGTCAATGTGCTTCGGTTGAACGACGATGAGCTTGCCGCCGGCATTCACCGCGAGGACCGCGACATCAGGGTGATGTATCTTGATGGCGCGCCTGCTGGCTTCTTCGATCTCAAGCCGCATCTGCCGGACGAGGTTGAACTCGCCTATTTCGGCATGATGGACCATGCGACCGGGCAAGGCATCGGCCGCTGGTTCCTGGGAGCCGCGATTGCCGCTGCATGGTCGCACGGGCCAAAGCGTGTAACGGTCCAGACCTGCACGCTCGATCATCCCGCTGCACTCCCGCTATACCAGAAGCTAGGCTTCGCACCGGTGGCACAGAAGAAGGAAACCGTGCATCCGTTGCCCTTCGCCGAACGCGCGGCCAGCGTGATGCGGCCATGATTTTCGAAGGAATCTGAACCTCCCGTTCATCGCGGCTTCAGACTGTCTTTGGCATCTTGCCGGCACCAACAAACTGGGCCGAAGGAGAAAAGACATGCTGACTCGCCGTGCACTCGCAGCCGCGTTGATCGCGGCAATCGCCATGCCGAGCCTTGCCGCCGCCCAGGCAACGACGCCTTCGGCCGCAACGATTGAGCGTCAGCTTGAGGCCGCGCCGCGCGTGAAATTGCGGCCGAATGAGCGTGTCACCATTCGCGAATTCAAGCGGCGCCCGGACTTGCGCAGGATGGCTCGTTCGATCGACATCCAATCGATCAACTTTGCTTTCGGCTCGTCGGCCATTTCCGAAACCCAGTACAGCAAGATTGAAAACATTGCCGACGCACTGGATCGCATCTTGCGGCGTGACCCTGGAGCTCGTGTCCTGATAGAGGGCCATACCGACGCGGTAGGCTCCTTTCAATCCAACCAACTCCTCTCCGAACAGCGCGCCGCCTCGCTGAAGCGCACCCTGGTGCGCGAATTCGGCGTCCCAGGCCGGGCGCTCGAAACCGTTGGCTACGGCGAGGAATTTCTGCTCGTCCAGACCCAGAGCGAGAACTGGCGCAATCGCCGGGTGACGCTTCGCCGGTTTGACGACTTCGTCCGGTAGGCGGACGGATACGGTTTTCCGCCGCCTGCACTCTGTTGTTGCGGGTAATTAGCCGGCTACTTTAACCAATCGGCGCGTGCCGATCTGATCCTGATGTAGTTGGCAGGAATCGGGTGGGAGGCTTGAGGTCGAGCGCATAGTTTTTCGGTCAACGACACCGGAGACTTCGCCATGACCATCCATTTCACAGCCTTGCCGACAGAAAATGTGAGATCCCTGCAGCGCGGCGGGCCAGACGCCTATGGCCGTACACCCGAACACAAGATTTCCGACGGCGACGGCGTGCCTTGCAGGCATTGCCTGAAGAACGTTGCCGCAGGCAATGGCTATCTTATCCTTGCCTACCGGCCATTTCCCGAACTCCAACCCTACGCCGAAACCGGGCCGATTTTCTTGCACGCTGAAGAGTGCGAGCGTGCAACCGAGGCGGAAGGGCTGCCCGAGATACTCGGAAGCTTCGACTATATCGTGCGCGGCTATGGCAATGATGATCGTATTGTCTACGGCAGTGGTGGCGTTATCCCAACCGCCGAGATCGCAGCACGAGCCGAGACTCTGTTCGGTCGGGATGACATCGCCTATGTCCACGTCCGCTCGGCGCGCAACAACTGCTATCAGTGCCGAATCGAGCGTGCCTGAGACGTCCAGGCCAGGTGGCCCCGGTCCTTGTCGCACTGCCGTCGCATTGCCGCGCTAAGAGATACGTGTCGATTGATTTGCCGACCGCGGATGAACCGGCGGTAAATCTCGGCAACAGAGGAAGCGGGGCTTTGGCTCCGCTTTTTTGTTGTGCTCAGGTCACCACGGAGAACGGTCTATGTGCAAGACCGCCAACACGCAGGGCATCCGTCTAATTTAGGAATGATAGAAATGCCGGCAGCGACGGGCAAAGTGTCGTTGGGGCGCGCGTGCCTGCGCTGATATGCCGAGGAAAATGCTCGAACAATAGGCTTGCGAGATGGCTCATCCCAAGAAAAACCCGCCGGACGAACCGGCGGGCTGGACGGGAGGAAGCTGTTTCAGGTGAGATCAGGCGGCCAGAACGGCCTTCGACTCGACCAGCTCGTAACCGAGCGCCTCGGCAACAGCGCGATTGGTGATCTTGCCCTTGTGGACATTCAACCCGTTGCGCAGGTGGTGATCGTCGATCAGCGCCTTCAGCCCCTTGTCGGCAAGCTGCAGGCCGTAGTGGAGCGTGGCATTGTTGAGTGCGTGGGCCGAGGTGACCGGAACGGCGCCTGGCATGTTGGCGACGCAGTAGTGGATCACGCCGTCGACCTCGTAGGTCGGGTCGGCGTGGGTGGTCGCGTGCGAGGTCTCAAAGCAGCCGCCCTGGTCAATGGCGACGTCGACCAGCACCGCGCCCTTCTTCATGCCCGACAGCATTTCGCGCGAAACCAGCTTCGGCGCGGCGGCGCCCGGGATCAGCACGGCGCCGACGATGATATCGGCCGAAAAGCACTCTTCTTCCAGCGCTTCGACGGTCGAGTAGCGGGTGTGGACGCGGCCGTTGAAAATGTCGTCGAGCTGGCGCAACCGCGGGATGGAACGATCGATGATGGTGACGTCGGCGCCGAGGCCGACCGCCATCCGCGCCGCATGCAGGCCGACGACACCGCCGCCGAGCACTGTGACCTTACCTGGCAGCACGCCCGGCACGCCGCCGAGCAGCACGCCGCGGCCGCCATTGGCCTTCTGCAGTGCCGTAGCGCCGGCCTGGATCGACAGGCGGCCGGCGACTTCCGACATCGGCGCCAGCAGCGGCAAGCCGCCACGGTCGTCGGTCACGGTCTCGTAAGCGATTGCCGTAACGCCGGAAGCCAGCAGGCCCTTGGTCTGCTCCGGATCCGGAGCCAGATGAAGATAGGTATAGAGGATCTGGCCGTCGCGCAGCTGAACCCATTCGTTGGGCTGCGGCTCCTTGACCTTGACGATCATGTCCGACTTGGCGAACACATCGGCCGCCGTCTTGGCGATCGTGGCGCCGGCGGCGCGATAGGCGTTGTCGTCGGCGCCAATGCCGGCACCGGCGCCGGCCTCGACCAGCACTTCATGGCCGTGCGCGACATATTCGCGGACCGCGCCCGGCGTGAGGCCGACGCGGTATTCATGGTTCTTGATTTCCCGAGGGCAGCCAACGCGCATTTTCTTCTCCTGATCCGGCCCTTTGGGGCTCACTCCCTGTATTGGCGAAGTGAACCACGAATCGGTGCGCAAGTGTTTGCGAATGCGCTTGCGTGAACCTCCCAATTTCGATAATTGTTGCGCGAAATTGCTCGATTTTCGCAGGATTCACGAAGAATGCCGCTCGACAGGATTGATATCGCTATTCTTGAGACGTTGCAGAAGGATGGCAGGATGCCGAACGCGGCGCTTGCGGAAAAGGTTGGATTGTCACAGTCCGCCTGCTCGCGCAGGCTCGACAATCTGGAGAAATCCGGAACCATCCGAGGCTACCACGCGCGGCTGTCCAACGCTGCCCTTGGCCACCAGATGACCGCGATCGTACACATTTCGCTGTCTGGCCAATTCGAGAAGACACTGTCGGACTTCGAGGCCGCGATCAAGCGTTGCCCCAACGTGCTATCGTGCCATCTGATGTCGGGCGAATACGACTACATCCTGAGGATCGCGGCCAAGGATCTTGTCGACTATGAGCGCATCCATAAGGAGTGGCTGTCGGCGATGCCGCATGTGACGAAGATCAATTCGTCATTCGCCTTGCGCGAAATCGTTGACCGCACGGCGATGGGCTTGAAGCCGGAGATGGCCTAACGCCAAAGGCACACCCGGACATCCTTTCCAACATAGCATGCGCCTTCGCGCCGAAGGTCTCCCCAATCTCCTGGTTGACCATGCGTTTCGCGAATATCCGAATTCCCATAGCCCTCCCAAAGATCACCGTCCTTGTATAAAACTGCCCAGTAATCCTGGGACATTTCACCAGCGCCACTATGCGTATCAGGATAGTCGATCCCTGCGAAAACCTGGCGAGGCCCCTGGATATTAAAATCGCCGCCCTTCTCGATTTGATAGGAGCATTTTCCGGATATGCGAGTCTGACCTTCAACAACGAGGAGGCAGCGCCCCCATTTATAACCGCTTGGCAAACGATGCTGTGGTTGCGCGTGCGAAGGCGAAAGGGAAAACGCAATTGCAAGGGCAGCCGCTATGGTTCTTCCGATCATCTTGTCATCCGTCGTGAAGCAGCCAATCCAGGACCAGCATGGCACTGTTGGCTCCGCCCAGGGCGCATGTCGAAACAGTCCTGCGCGACATGGTCTCCTTAAGGATCATGCTATTTGTCGACCAAGTCGGATTTTTGTCACGTGACACTTGCGAAACAGAAATCCGACTGGCCTCATTTTCCAGCAGGGCTGTTAGGCCTCGGTGACGAGCTGGTCCATCGGGATGTCGTGCGGTTGCGGATAGATGGTCGCGATGCGCTGCAATTCATAGCCAACGCCAATGACCAGCGGCTTGAACGGCATTGCCGCCAGCGTGCGGTCGAAAAAGCCTCCACCATAGCCAAGGCGATAGTTTCCGGGGTCTATTCCGACAATTGGTGAGATCACAATGTCGGGAAGCACCGGGTCGCCCTCCGCGGGGATCGGAATGTTCCAGACCCCTTTTTCCAGCCGGTCGCCGGGAGCGTAGGCGCGAAAAATCAGCGGCTGGCCCTTCTCGATGACGATCGGCAGCGCCGTACGTCCGCCTCGCTCATTGACGGATGCCATCCATGGCCGCAGGTCAGGCTCGCCACGGAACGGCCAATAAAGGCTGATCATGCGGCCGGCGACGTCGCCAATCACGGTATCAAGACCTTCGGCGATACGCCGCGACATGACCGCTCGTGCATCCGCTGAGACCGCGAGGCGGGCGGCGATCAGGCGTTCGCGCTCGGCCTTGCGCCAGCGTCTTACGTCGGTCCAGTCGGATAGCGGCGCTCGAAACTCGGGATCGAGTTCATGCATGAAACAAGGCGGCGAGGAATACTGCGCCGGACCTTCGTCGTCATGGTCGTTAGCCACGCTTCACCTATCCCGCTGTTTTGATCAAACTATACCTGCCTGCGGCAAGCAGCATGTGTATTCACGACATTCGGCGACGAGTCCCGGGTAGATGCGAGATAGCGTTGTTGCGCTGCACAAAAACACCTACATCAGGGCGAGATGATTTTACTCGCCAGGAGTGAATGAGATGAACGAAACCAGCCATCATGTCGTCGTCGTCGGCGCGGGTTTCGGGGGCCTTGAATTGACCAGCGCACTTGCCGGTGCGCCGGTGCGCGTGACCATGATCGACAAGCGCAATCATCATCTCTTCCAGCCGCTTTTGTATCAGGTGGCAACCACGGCCCTGGCGACGTCGGAGGTTGCCTGGCCGGTCCGACATCTCCTGCGCAAGCGCAAGGATGTCACGACGCTTCTCGGCAATGTCACTGCCGTCGATCGGGCCGGCAAGCACGTGCTGCTCGACGATGGCAGCGCGATTGCCTATGACACGCTGGTGCTCGCCACTGGCGCCCGCCACGCCTATTTCGGCCACGACGAGTGGGAGCCGTTCGCGCCCGGGCTGAAGACGCTGGAGGATGCAACCACCATTCGGCGGCGCATTCTGCTGGCCTTCGAACAGGCTGAGCGCGAGACCGATCCCACCAGGCGCCAGGCGCTGTTGACCATAGCGATCGTTGGCGGCGGCCCAACCGGCGTGGAACTGGCCGGCACCATCGCCGAACTGGCGCATGACACGTTGCGCGGCGAGTTCCGCAACATCGACACACGCCAGACGCGCGTCGTGCTGATCGAGGCTGGAAACCGCATCCTGTCCAATTTCGCGCCAAAACTCTCCGACTATGCCGGCAAGGCCCTGGAGCGGCTTGGCGTGACGATCGAGCTTGGGCGCGCCGTTACGCGCTGTGATGCTGAAAGTGTCGTCTTTGGGGACACGCATCTGCCGGCCAGGACTATCCTGTGGGCCGCCGGCGTTGCCGCTTCACCCGCCGCCGAATGGCTGGCTGCAAAGGCTGATCGGGCGGGCAGGGTGCTTGTCGAGCCAGACCTGACCGTGCCGGGCAGCCCGGAGATTTTTGTCATCGGCGACGCCGCTCTTGTGCTGCGGTCTGATGGCCGGCCCGTGCCTGGCGTGGCGCCTTCGGCCAAGCAGGAAGGTCGGCATGTTGCCGCGACCATCAAGGCGAGGCTCGGCGGCAGTACGGCTGCCCGACCGTTCCGCTACAAGCATGCGGGCGACCTGGCGACGATCGGCAAGCGCGCCGCCGTGATCGATTTCGGCTGGATCAAACTCACTGGCTGGCCTGCCTGGTGGCTGTGGGGGCTTGCCCACATCTACTTCCTGATTGGCTTCCGAAACCGGCTGGCGGTTTCACTAAGCTGGCTATGGATCTATGCGACAGGCCAGCGCAGCGCACGGCTGATCACGCAAGGCGACGAAGACAAGAGCTGACACCACTTTGGTCATTCGCGCGTCATCTATTGCTGATGGGCTGACAATCCGACGCGCGACTTCTTGAATGGACTCCCACGAGTTTCAGCGCGAAGTTCGCTTCGGGCAGGACTTGTCACGTCGTTGAAGAAGGAGAAAACAATGTCGCAACTGCTCCAACCCGTCACCCGCCGTTCATTGCTAGCGGGGGCGGCTGCCACGGGGGCACTGATCATGCTGCACCCGTTCTCCGCCCGCGCCCAGGCCAATCAGGCGCACCTCAGGGTCATGGAAACGACCGACATCCATGTGAACGTGCTTCCCTACGATTACTACGCCGACAAAGCCAACGACACGATGGGTCTGTCGCGGACGGCGTCGCTGATTGACGCGGTGCGCAAGGAAGCCACCAACGCGATGCTGATCGACAATGGCGACCTGCTGCAAGGCAATCCAATGGGCGACTATATCGCCTATGAGAAGGGCATGAAGGATGGCGACCTTCACCCAATCATGAAGGCGATGAACCTGCTCGGCTACGAATGCTCGACGCTGGGTAACCATGAATTCAACTACGGCCTGTCCTTCCTGGACAAGGTGCTGGCCGGTGCCAATTTCCCGTTCGTCTGCGCCAACCTGATCCGCGGCACGCAATTGGCCGCCAACCCGCGTGACGACAAGCTCTATCTCAAGCCCTACGTCATCGTCGAAAAGAAGATCAAGGACGGGTCAGGTGCCGAACAGCCGATCAAGATCGGCATCATCGGCTTTGTGCCGCCACAGGTCATGGTCTGGGATCTCAAGAACCTCGAAGGCAACGTCAAGACGCGCGACATTGTCGAGGCCGCCAAGGCATGGGTGCCGCAAATCAAGGAGGAGGGCGCCGACATCGTCATCGCGCTTTCGCATTCCGGCATCGACACCAAGGAAAGCGACATGATGGAGAACGCTTCATTCTTTGTCGCTGGTGTCGAAGGCATCGATGCTGTGTTCACCGGCCATCAGCATCTCGTCTTTCCCGGCAAGAAGGATTTTCAATCACTGGAAGCCGTCGACACCCAGAAAGGCACGCTGCAAGGCAAGCCCGCCGTCATGGGCGGCTTCTGGGGCTCGCATATGGGTCTGATCGACTTGATGCTGGAGCGCGACGGGTCGAAATGGAAGGTGGTTTCGGCGACCTCCGAGGCACGCCCGATCTTCGAGCGCGTCGACAACAAGAACAAGCCGACTGTTCCCGACGACAACCGCATTATCGCGGCCCTCGAACAGGATCATCAGGCGACCCTTGCCTATGTGCGCCGCCCCGTCGGCAAGACCTCCGCCCCGCTCTATTCTTATTTCGCGCTGGTCGCCGACGACCCGTCGGTACAGATCGTCAGTCAGGCGCAGACCTGGTACCTGACTGACATTCTCAAGAACACGCAATGGAAGG
>JBDSLV010000435.1:0-7746 GCA_039916205.1 Mesorhizobium sp.
GGCCGACCAGCATATCTGGTGATTTCCCGATCTTCCTGGTCAGGATCGGCGACGTGGCCGACCTCGAGATCGTCGCCCAGGCGCTGCGCTTCCAGGAATACATGCGTGCTCGCGGCATGATGGTCGATTTCGTCGTCGTCAACGAGCAGGCATCCTCCTACGTCCAGGACCTGCAACGGGCGGTCGAGACGCTGTGCGAAAACAGCCGATTGCGCGGCAAGGAACTCGGTCCGCGCCAGCATATTTTCGCGGTGCGCCGCGATCTCATGGACGAGACCACCTACAAGACCTTGCTCGCGGTTGCCCGCGTTGTGCTGCACACGCGCAACGGTACTATTTTCGACCAGATCGAGCGGGCCGAGGCGGCCGCCTTGCAGGCGCGTGACGCCTTGCAGCCGGCACTGTTGCCAGGATCACGCGAACTGGCGCCGGTAACGCAAGCTTATGCGTCGCAGGCCTTGGTCGACAGTCGGGCGGACGGCGCCGGGCTTAGCCAGTGGAACGGTTTTGGCGGCTTCGACGGCGACGGGCGTCACTATGTCGTGCGTCTGACAGGCCGTCGCTCGACGCCTCAGCCGTGGATCAACGTCGTCTCCAACGCCTCGTTCGGCTTCCACACTTCAGCGGAAGGCGCCGCCTTCACCTGGAGCCGCAACAGCCGCGACTATCAGCTGACGCCGTGGACGAACGACCCGGTGTCGAACCGACCGGGCGAGGGCATCTATATCTACGACCAGGCCAGCGGTAAGGCGTTCTCGCCATTGGCGGCCGTGGTGCGCGACCCCTCAATGACCTATGAAGCATGGCACGGCCAGGGGTTCTCGACCTTCCGCTCGAAACGCGGCCCGTTGTCGATAGACCTCACGCATGTCGTCGACCCGGTCGATCCGGTGAAGATCTCGCGGCTGCGCATCCAGAATTCGGGCTCGGTGCCGGCGCGGTTGCGCGTTTATGCCTATGCCGAGTGGGTGCTGGGCGGCCATCGCTCGCGCACGGCGGCGACCATTATCCCGTCCAGGGATGCCGCGACTGGTGCGTTGCTGGCGCAGAACCCATACGGCCTGGACTTCAGCGACCGCGTTGCCTTCCTCGCCACGGATGGTGGCGTGCAGTCGGTGACATCGGACCGGACCGAGTTCCTGGGCCGGCATGGCAGCAGCCAGCTGCCGCAGGCAGTGCTGAGCGGTGCTGCCCTGTCGGGCCGCGTCGAGGCCGGCGACGATCCATGCGCGGCCATTGCCCGCGACATCGAAATTCCCGCTGGCAGTGACGTGACCCTGCTGTGGTTGCTGGGTGACGCCGAGACCGTCGAGGAGGCGAGTGCCCTGGTGCGGACACACCGTGGCAAGGACTTTGATCAGCGGTTGGCCGACAATGAGCGTGAGTGGCGCGGCTTTCTCGACACCATCCAGGTCGAGACGCCGGACAAGGCGCTCGATGCCATGGTCAATCACTGGCTGCCCTACCAGAGCCTGGCGTGCCGCATCCGTGCTCGCTCCGCCTTCTATCAGGCGAGCGGCGCCTTCGGCTTCCGCGACCAGTTGCAGGATACGCTGGCTCTGCTGGCGCACGATCCGACCCTGGCGCGGGATCAAATCCTCAATGCGGCGCGAAGGCAGTTCCCAGAGGGCGATGTGCAGCATTGGTGGCTGCCGCGCACCGGAGCCGGCGTCCGCACCCTGATCTCGGACGACGTCGTCTGGCTTGCCCATGCCACGGCGCGTTATCTCACCGTGACCGGTGACGCCTCCATCCTGAAGGAGCAGTTGCCCTTCATCGATGGACAGCCGCTGGGCGAGGGCGAGCATGATGCTTTCTTCACACCAGAGGTGTCGAAGAAGACGGCCTCGCTTTACGACCATTGCGCGCGTGCGCTGGATCTTGCCATCAAGCGCAGCAGCCCTGCCGGACTGCCGCTGATCCTTGGCGGCGACTGGAACGACGGCATGAATCGCGTCGGCCAGCACGGCAAGGGCGAGAGCGTCTGGCTCGGCTGGTTCCTCTTGAAGACGCTTGGCGACTTCGCCGCCGTTGCCAAGTCCGAAGGCGACACCAAGCGGGCGCAAGGCTGGACCAAGCATGCCGACGCGCTGAAGCGGGCGCTGGAAAGCACCGCCTGGGACGGCGAATGGTACCGGCGCGGCAGCTTCGACGATGGCACGCCGCTCGGTTCGCGGAAATCGCAGGAGTGCAAGATCGACTCGATCGCGCAGTCCTGGAGTGTGCTGTCAGGCGATGGCGATCCGGCCCGCTCAACGACAGCGATGGATCAGGCAACCAAGCTGCTCGTCGACGACAAGCTCAAGATCGTCAAGCTGTTCACGCCGCCGTTCTCGAAAACCGAAAAGGATCCGGGATACATCAAGAGCTATCCGCCGGGCGTTCGCGAGAATGGCGGCCAGTACACGCACGCCGCTACATGGTTCGTCATCGCGCTCGCCGAAATGGGGCGGACCGACGATGCCTATCGCTGTTTCTCGATGCTGAACCCGGTCAACCACGCGATCGACGAGGCCTCTGCCGAACACTATCGCGTCGAGCCCTACGTTGTGGCGGCTGACATCTATGCGGGAGACGACAAGGGCGGCCGTGGTGGCTGGACCTGGTACACGGGCTCTGCCGGCTGGCTTTACCGTGCCGCGGTCGAGAGCATCCTTGGCATCGAAAGGCGCGGGCAGCGCGTTCAGTTCAAGCCCAAGCTCCCCAGCCATTGGGATGGTTATTCGGCAAACCTCAAGATGTTGGGGGCCGAGCTCAAGGTTCGCGTCGTCCGCGACAGCAAGGCCAAGGCCATTTCGCTGGAACTGAATGGCACGAAAACCAAGGCGTCGGCCGTCGAACTGAAGAGCGGCGAGGTTACCGAGGTCACCGTCAAGATCCCGGCTTGAAGCTTTGGTCACCTTTATAGGCGCCCGGACAGCGCCTATATTGCCCCCGATACTTTGCCAGAAGCCGATTTCGGCTTTTGGTCATCGGCCCGACATTGTTGGTGATTAAAATTGTGGCAGCGCGGGTCGACTGCCATGATTTTGCCGCATGCCTGACATTTTACCTGTCTTCTCAAACCGTTAGGTGATCACGGCAGATTTCGGAACGTCGTCATCTTTTGTTCGCGAAATGGGAACGGAAGAGATAAACGGGCATTGTTTTGCGACGTATCAACCGATACGAGTCAAATGATGCAGTGCACAATAAACAGCGTGGCGGAGTAACTGGGGTGACCCTTCTGCAAATCTACTGGAGAGCGCTCGGTTATCTGGCCGCCGACAGGAAGCGTGTCGCGCTGATCTGCTCGGCCAACGTTGCCCTCGCCATCGTAGCGCTTCTTGAGCCGATCATGTTCGGTCGCGTCATCGGCGCGATCTCCGAGCGCGGCTCCGTCTTCACGACGCTGATCATGTGGGCCGGTCTCGGTGCCTTCAACATCGTTGCTTTCGTCATGGTGGCGCGCGGCGCCGACCGCTTTGCCCATGCGCGCCGCAGCGAAGTTCTGTGCCAGTCCTTCGAACGCGTCATCACCATGCCGCTCGCCTGGCACCATCAGCACGGCACGTCGAATGCATTGCACACGATGCTGCGCGCTGTTGAAACCCTGTTCAGCCTTTGGCTCGAATTCATGCGCCAGCACCTTTCCACGGCTGTCGCTCTGGTGCTGCTGGTCCCAACCGCGATCAGCATGGACCTGCGCATGTCGCTGGTGCTGCTTGGCCTCGGACTGCTCTATGTCGGCATCGGCCGGATGGTAATGCGCCGCACGAAGGCGGGCCAGGCGGCGGTCGAGCGTCACTATCACCAGGTCTTCGCTCACGTAACGGACTCGGTCAGCAACGTCGCGGTTCTGCAGAGCTACAACCGTCTTGGTCACGAAGCCGAGACGCTGAAGCGCTATGTCAAGAACCTGCTCGACGCCCAGAACCCGGTGCTCGACTGGTGGGCGCTGGCCAATGCCCTGCACCGTCTGTCGTCGGCGATCTCGATGCTGATCGTGTTGTCGATCGGTTCCTATCTCGTGACACATGGTCAACTGGGCATCGGCGATGTCATCGCCTTCACCGGCTTTGCCACGATGCTGATTGCCCGCCTCGACCAGATGTCGGCTTTCGCCAACCAGATTTCCGAGGCGCGTGCCAAACTCCAGGATTTCTACCAGCTTGAGGACTCCGCCGCCGAGTCGGCCGAGCCGGAGGGACTGCGCGATCTGGTCAACGTCACCGGTCATATCCGCTTCGAGAATGTTGGCTTCGAATTCGCCAATTCGGGCCAAGGCATCGACGACGTTTCGTTCGAGGTTCAGGCCGGCCAGACCGTCGCCATTGTCGGCCCCACGGGCGCTGGCAAGACGACACTCATCAATCTCTTGCAGCGCGTCTTCACACCGTCCAGCGGCCGTATCCTGATCGACGGCGTCGACACGCGCAGCGTGACCCGCAAGTCGCTGCGCCACTCCATCGCCACCGTGTTCCAGGATGCCGGGCTGCTCAACCGTTCGATCGAGGACAACATCCGTGTTGGCCGCGCCGATGCGAGCTATGACGAAGTCCATGCCGCCGCCAATGCGGCTGCAGCGCAGGACTTCATCCTGTCGAAGAGTAGCGGTTACGACACGCTTGTCGGCGAACGTGGCGGCCAGCTGTCGGGCGGCGAGCGCCAGCGCATCGCGATTGCCCGTGCCGTGCTCAAGGACGCGCCGATCCTGGTTCTTGACGAAGCGACCAGCGCGCTTGACGTCGAGACCGAGGACCGGGTCAAGGAAGCGATCGACGAGCTGCGTCGTGACCGCACGACGTTCATCATCGCCCACCGCCTGACCACCGTTCGCGACGCCGATCTGGTCGTGTTCATGGACAAGGGCAGGGTGGTCGAAATGGGCGGCTTCGCCGAACTGTCGATGCGCAATGGCCGCTTTGCCAGCCTGCTGCGCGCAGGCGGTCTGCTCAACGACGGAGAGGTTCGCCGCCTCAGCCGTTCCGTGCAGCAGCAGGGCGAGGCTGCCTGAGCACCGTTTCCCTTCTCCCCTTGTGGGAGAAGGTGGCCGCGAAGCGGCTGGATGAGGGGTGCTCCAGCTTGGCACCGGCCGCGTTCCTTCCAACACCCCTAGTTGGTCTCGGCGCTGACGCGCCTTTCCACGTTCTCCCACAGGGGAGAAGGAGAGAGCGGCCCTGCGACACACCACTCGATTGCCGCCGGCGCGCCGGCGGTTTATGTAGTCCGGCATGACCGATACGAGCGCACGCCCCTCAGGATGGATGGTTTTTGCCAACCCCACGCGGTTCGTCGCGCTGGCTGACAGGATCGTGCCGTGGCTGGCAGCTGTTGCTACCCTTGTCCTCGCCGTCGGCCTCTACATGAGTTTCACCGCGCCTGAGGATTTCCAGCAAGGCATCACGGTGCGCATCATGTACATCCACGTGCCGTTCGCCTGGCTGGCCATGATGTGCTACACGCTGATGGCGGTTTCGGCGCTGGGAACGCTGGTATGGCGGCATCCGCTGGCCGATGTCGCGCTCAAGTCCGCAGCCCCCATTGGGGCGGTGTTCACCGCCTTGGCGCTGGTCACCGGTTCGATCTGGGGCAAGCCGATGTGGGGCACCTGGTGGGTGTGGGACGCGCGGCTGACCTCTGTCTTCGTGCTGTTTCTGATGTATCTCGGTATCATCGCGCTGACCCGGGCGCTGGATGATGTCGGGCGCGCCGCCTGGGCCGCCGCCATCATCACGCTGGTTGGCTTCATCAACATTCCGATCATCAAGTTCTCGGTCGACTGGTGGAACACGCTGCATCAGCCGGCGTCGGTGTTCCGCCTCGGCGGCCCAACCATTGACCCCAGCCTGCTATGGCCGCTGCTGGTCATGGCCGTCGGCTTCACCGTCCTGTTCTTCGCGCTGCATCTCGCGGCGATGCGCACCGAAATCCACCGCCGCCGCGTCACCGCCATGCGCCGCGTCGCCGCCCGGCAAGCCGAGCGCTCTTAATCTTCTCCCCTTGTGGGAGAAGGTGGATCGGCGCGGTAGCGCCGAGCCGGATGAGGGGGTGCTGGAAGGAATGAGATGCTGGTGTTTTCTGGAACACCCCTCATCCGACCTCGCTTCGCTCGGCCACCTTCTCCCACAAGGGGAGAAGGAAAGGACCGCTTCTCACCCCATCCTGCCGCGCGCCGCTACCGGCAGCGTTTCCAGCACCTTGTCGCCGTCGACCAGGTTGACCTCGTTGAACAGATTGGTGACGACGCAGCAATGATCCGGCACGACGCGGACGCGCTCGCCGATGCGCAACCTGGCATCGCCTGACAGCGTGACGGTGCCATGCTCCTCACTGAGCCCGACCACCCGTGCCCCCGCAACGCCAAGCAATTCGCCGAAATCCTTGAGACCCAGTGTATCGCTGGACAGCGCCTTGCTACCGGCATCCAGGATGGCGCGCGTCGCCGTCGGATGGCTGACCACCGTCGACAGAACGGTCAGCGCGCAATCGTCGATGGTGCCGACGCCTTTGTCGACCTGATAGCGGTCGAGATAGATGTAGGTGCCGGGGCGATACTCGGTGACCACCGATGTGTCGCTGGAACGCCATATATCAGGCGTGCCGCCGCTCGAAATGCGTTCGCAGGCGAGGCCCGAGGCGGCAAGCGCCTGGCGAGCCTCGGCAAGCCAGGCCTCGGCCTCCACGGCGCGGCCGGCCGCCGGATAGGTCATCAAGCCGCCGAAGCGAAGGCCGCCGGCCTTGTCGATCTGTTTTGCCAGCGCCAGCGCTTCTGCCGACGACTGGACGCCGCAACGGCCCATGCCGGTGTCGCACTCGACCAGCACCGGCAGCTTGTGGCCGATATCGGAGAAGGTGGCGGCCAGTCCATCGATCGTCTCCATGCTGTCCGCCGTAACCGACAGCGTCACACGGCGGTGCAGGGCCAGCAGGCGTTCCAGCTTGGCGCGACCAAGGATGTTGTAGGGGAGAAAAATGTTGGTGAGGCCGGCATCGGCCATCACTTCGGCTTCGCCGATCTTCTGGCAAGTGATGCCGACAGCGCCGGCCGCGACCTGCTTCTTCGCCCAGTAGGGAAGCTTGTGCGTCTTGATGTGCGGCCGCAGCTTCAGCCCCTGGCGGTCGGCATGTGCCTGCGCCCGCGCGATGTTGGCTTCGGCGCGCGCGGCATCGATCAGGATGGAGGGCGTATCAAGGTCGTGGATAACAGGCATCAGGCATCACCCTTGAAGGAACCGCATGCTTATGGCCTTGAACGGAGCCGATGTCACGCGGCCAGCCGACCGGATTTGTGGTCCATCGCAGGGCATGGGGCGGCAACACAGATCGACAGCGGATCGGCGTTCGGCTATGCGGTTTGGATAGAGCCAGACGACGGCGACGGGAAGGAACCAGGATCATGAAACGCTCCACCATCAATGACATCATCCGCGACGCCGACGCCTTCATCCGTTCGTTCGGCTATATCATGCCGCCCTTCGCCTACTGGTCGCCAGAACACATGAAGGCGAGCAAGCAGAGCTCTTCGGCGATTTTCTCGTCGCGGCTCGGCTGGGACATCACCGACTATGGCCAGGGCAAGTTCGACGACCTCGGCCTCTTCCTGTTCACCGTCCGCAACGGCGTCTACGCCGACATGAAGAAGGGCATGGGCATGCTCTATGCCGAAAAGATCATGATCTCGCGCAAGGATCAGATGTCACCGATGCATCGCCACAACATCAAGGCCGAGGACATCATCAACCGTGGCGGCGGCAAGCTGGTGCT
>JBDSLV010000436.1:0-3717 GCA_039916205.1 Mesorhizobium sp.
TAACCACGCGATTGCCGGCTTTTGGGGCGTGCTTGGTTTGCTTGGCGGGGTCAGGCTCCCACGCGATACCGACAGTCTCGGCCTCGCGGATGGCCGTCCCGAGGGCCAAGATTTCCTCTGACGACAGAAAGCGCTCTCGCTTGGCCTCTCGATATTTCGCAATGCCGGCAGCCGGGTTTTCCATCTTGGGCAGGATTTTGCCCTTGATGGCCCATCCGTACATTGAGCTGACCACGTCCCGGACCCGGTTCGCTGTGGTCGCCTTCGCCTTCAGGCCGCGATGTAGCCCAGCAATGTCACTCGGGGTAACTGCAGCAGCTTTACGTGTCTTAAACTCCGGAACCGCGTAGTTGTTCAGCATATGGGCGTACTGGGCGTGGGTGTTGGCCTTCTTCAGAGCCGCGACGTGTTCAAGGAAGGCTTCGGCCAATTTCGCGAATGTGATGGCGCCCCGTTCCTCGGCTCTATCCCGCGATGGGTCCTCACCCTTGACGACAGAGGCCAGGAGATCTTTCGCAACGTCGCGCGCCTGGTCAGGTGTGACCTTGCCGACCTTGGCGATAGTGATTCGTCGAACAGGGAAGCCACGACCCGCGCCAGCCCTGTACTGCGCGATATACGACATCGCGCCGGATGCCCTGACCCGAATGCCAAATCCTGCCAAGGCTTGGTCGAAGACATAGAAGTCGGTGCCGTCTGGCTTGATGCCATCCACAACGCTCTTGCTGATCTTGACCGGCTTACCGGCTTTGCTGACTGGCATGGAATTCCCTCGGTGGGCAGCACCTGGGCAGCACCGAAAATGAAAGAGGGCGCTACAGGTGGAAACACCATAGCTGATTTGCGTTGAAAACAATAGCTTTATGGAAACAGGCGGCAACGAACGGAAACAGAACGAAAGTCAGACCCTATGAATGGCATTCAAGAGGTCGTCGGTTCGATCCCGATTGGCTCCACCAAACAGTCCTAAGCAACCAGCATGACATTGGCGACCGCCGCTAGATTCGTCCCGGCGGCCTTGTGCCGTCGCAATCCCTTGATTCTCGCCCGGGCGTAGAATTCCGGCGACGCACGCCTGATTCCGCGGCTCAGCGTCCGCGCAGGCACATGAGTTAAGATCGTGATGTTCGGCGTCCCGGGCGCCAAGTGGCCCGGGACAGCCTGAAATGACGCGTTACCGCTGGATGAAGCAGCGTTTCTGCGCACCGGGAGCGGGATCCTCGCCAAATGTATCGTTGTCGCATTGGACACCGTTGCGGAACACGTCCTGGGTGAAGCGGCCACGTGCGCCGTACCTGACCACCGCGCGGCCACGAAAATCGCAGAAGTCGCCTTCGCTGGCGCAGGGTACAAAGCTGTCGCGGCGAGGCTGGTCTTCATCGTCGTTATAGCCGCCGCGATCGCGCGTTACGATATAGCAGGCCTTCTCGCGGCCAGGCGCGGGGTCACCGAAAACCCGATTTGTGCAAGGCACCGCGTTGCGATCGAAAAAGCGGGATGTCGTGCGGCCCTGGGCGCCAAAAACGACTTCAGCGGGATAAGGCAGACGGCAAATGCCGCCCTCTCTTGCGCACCGCTGCAGCCGGTCCGCCGAAGCGGTGGCGGGGAAAAGCGTGGAAGCGGCCATTGTCAGGCCGCCGAGATACATCAATGTGAACATTATACGCATCGATATTTTTCGGGCGATTGGCACTCTATGTCCTCCATGCGGTTCAAGCAGCATCCTATGCCAGCCCGGCGATATTCGCAACGAATCGAGCGTTTTCTAGGCGGATGCATCAACCGTACTTCACTTACTGTGTCGCTGTTGTGTTAGAGCCAGCTCGGGCCGCTTATAGGCGTTGGAATGCCGATCCGCCGATTGTGATTCAATGCGCGATTGACTCTTCGCGGATTGTGTATTTAGTTCGTCAACAGCACGAACTAAATAGGCATCGCGATGAACGCCGACCGGTCACTGCTCACCAGACGTGTTTCCCGCCACACAGTGGCTGAGGTCATGTTGCGTCAGGGGCCGATCTCGCGCGCCGACCTCGCCAAGATCACCGGCCTGTCCAAGCAGACCATGTCGGAAGTGGTGGCCGAGCTCGAAGCCGGCGGCCTGGTTGCTCCCGTCGGCGTCAATCGCGGTGCGGTCGGGCGTACCTCCGTCACTTATGAAATCGCGCGCGGCGCCGCCTATTCGCTGGGTGTCGACCTTGGCGGTACCAAGATGATCGCCGCGCTCGCCAACCTCGCCGGCGAAGTCGTCGCCGAACAGCAGGAAGCCACCGACCCGCGCGGCGGCCTGCATGTCCTGACGCAGGTCCGGCGGATGGCAATCAGCCTGGCGGCATCCGCCAAGGTGCCGGCCGAACGCATCCGCGGCGTCGTGCTGGGCACGCCCGGCGTCGTCAGCCCGGCCAGCGGCGCCATTGCGCTTGTTCCCAACATATCCGGCCTGTCCGAAATCGACGTCGGCAAGACGCTGAGCGGCCTGTTTGGTTTCGCGGTCAGCATCGAGAATGACGTCAACTTGGCTATGCTCGGCGAAGCCTGGCAAGGCTGCGCGCAGGGCTGCGAGGATGCGGCTTTCCTGGCGCTCGGCACCGGCATCGGCCTTGGTCTCATCGTCAACGGCAAGCTGGCGCGTGGTGCCACCGGTGCCGCCGGCGAAATCTCCTACCTGCCGATCGGCGGCGACGTTGCCTCGCGCGAGGCGTTGCATGCCGGCGCGTTCGAACTGGAAGTTGGCGCGCAAGGCATCGTGCGCCGCTATCGCATGGCGGGCGGTGCGGATGCTGGCACGGTGCGTGAGGTGTTCGCGCGGCTGGAAGCCGGCGACGCCGTCGCCGCGACAGTGATTGACGAGACCGCGCGTATGCTGGCTCTGGCCATCACCGCGCTTTATTCCATCGTCGACCCTCAGATCATCGTGCTGGGCGGCAATATCGGCATCCGCCCCGAGCTGATCGAGCGCGTGCGCCTTGAAATGCCCGCGGTGTTCGCCCGTCCCGCCAACATCGTGCCGAGCATGCTCGGCAATCGCGCGGCTTTGGTCGGCGCCGTCTCATCCGCCGTCAACCGCTTGCACAACGAGCTGTTCGGCGTTGCCGATCTGCCCGGCGAGCTGTCGCTGCCGGGCTCGCTTTCGAGGGCCGCCGAATGACCATCGATCCCGATCTCATCACCCGCCTGAAGACGGCACTTGATGCCGACGCCGCACTGGACCTGTTGCGCCGTGCCGTGGGCACGCCAAGCGTCACCGGCACCGAAGCGGCTTTTGCTACGCTGCTCGCCGGCGAACTGACCGCCCTCGGCTGCGAGAATGTCGTACTCAGCGAATTCGAGCCGGGCCGCCCGAATGTGCGCGGCCTGCTGCGGGGCGAGGGCAAGGCCTCGCGCCTGCTGGTCACCGGCCACACCGACACCGTGCATGTGCGCGGCTGGGAAGAGCGCTGGGCCGGCACCGAGCGCGAAAGCCCGTTCGGCGGCGCCATTGTCGACGGCTCTATCTGGGGGCGCGGCACCGGTGACCTCAAGGCCGGCATCTGCACCACCATCGCCGCCGCGAAGCTTCTCGCCAGCGCTGGCATCACCCCGCCATCCGACATCCAGTTCGCCTTCATCGGCGACGAGGAAAGCGGCGAGCCTGACACCGGCGTCAGCGCCGGCATCAAGGCTTTCGTCGCAGAGATCGAGGCCGGCACCGTGGCAAGGCCGGATTTCGCCGTCTAT
>JBDSLV010000437.1:0-19563 GCA_039916205.1 Mesorhizobium sp.
TGACGCCGCCGATGAAATAGAGGCAGCTTTCCGACAGGCCGGCATATTCGTTGCCGGCAAAGTTCGGCTTGCCGTTCTTCCAGATCGAAATATGCACATGCATGCCCGAGCCGTTGTCGCCGAATACGGGCTTGGGCATGAAGGTCGCGGTCTTGCCATAGGCGTTGGCGACCTGATGCACGACGTATTTGTAGATCAGCATCTTGTCTGCGTTACGAACCAGTGCGTCGAACTTGATGCCAAGCTCGTGCTGGGCGGCAGCCACTTCGTGGTGATGCTTTTCAACGCGCACGCCCATTTCGGCGAGCACGGTCAGCATTTCGGAGCGCATATCTTGGGCGCTATCGATCGGCGGCACGGGGAAATACCCGCCCTTGACGCGCGGGCGATGGCCAAGGTTGCCGGTCTCGTAGTCGGTGTCGTCATTCGACGGCAGTTCGGTCGAGTCGAGCTTGAAGCCGGTGTTGTAGGGATCGGCCTTGTACTTGACGTCGTCGAACACGAAGAACTCGGCTTCCGGGCCGACAAAGATCGTGTCGCCGATGCCTTCCGCCTTCATGTAGGCTTCGGCCTTCTTGGCGGTGCCGCGCGGATCGCGGTTGTAGGATTCGCCCGAAACCGGATCGAGGATGTCGCACAGGATGACCATGGTCGACTGGGCGAAGAACGGGTCCATGTGGACCGTCTCGGGGTCGGGCATCAGCACCATGTCGGACTCGTTGATGGCCTTCCAGCCGGCGATCGACGAGCCGTCGAACATGACGCCATCGGCGAACATGTCTTCTTCGACTTCGATGACATCCATCGTCACGTGTTGCAGCTTGCCCTTCGGGTCGGTGAAGCGCAGGTCAACGAACTTAACGTCGTTGTCCTTGATCTGCTTCATGATGTCTTTGGCTGTCGTCATGTCATTTATCCCTGTGTGATGACGTGTTTTGGTGATGACGTTTTTTCAAGAGGAGGTCTGGCCGGTGGCGTCAGACCGCATCCATGCCGGTTTCGCCGGTGCGGATACGCACGACTTCCTCGATGTTGGAAACGAAGATTTTGCCGTCGCCTATGCGTCCGGTCTGTGCCGCCTTGCGGATGGCTTCGATCGCGCCTTCGACAGCATCGTCGCCGAGCACGACTTCGATCTTCACCTTGGGCAGAAAATCGACGACATATTCAGCGCCGCGATAGAGTTCGGTATGACCTTTCTGGCGGCCAAAACCCTTGGCCTCGGTGACGGTGATGCCTTGCAGTCCGGCTTCCTGAAGCGCTTCCTTCACTTCGTCCAGCTTGAATGGCTTGATGATCGCTTCGATCTTTTTCATGTAAAAAGTGGCCTCCACTGCCAAAAAAACGGGTTGTGAGCCCCCGCTTGCGCATTCTTCAAGCACGAACTGTGCCAGTTGAAGGGATTCGAAGCGGTGTCAGGCGATTTCAAAAGCATGCCGCGTCGAGTGCGAATTCGCGTCATTCGCTGCATGGATGCGTCACGGCAACCTTGACCTTGCATAGGGTCGGCCTGAACGACTGCCTAACAATTAGGCATATCGAGCATTTAGCAGGCAGTCGATCGCTGGCAACCCATCTCTTCCCCGTTTGCTTTCGAACCGGAAACTGGACAATGCTTTATCGAAAGCGGATCGGCAATCCATGACCCATGAACTTCTTTTTCCGGCGCAGATGAGCAAGGCCGACAGGTTGGCTATAGAGGCCGGTCCATTCGATGGCATCGGCCTGATGCGCAACGCCGGCGAGGCAGTCGCAGCTGTCGTTCTGGCGCGCTATCCCCAGGCGACAAGCGCCCATGTGCTGTGCGGCCCCGGCAACAATGGCGGCGATGGCTATGTCATTGCCCGCATCCTGGCGGCCAGTGGCGTCGACACGGCGGTATGGGCTTCTGGGCCCCCAAGACCTGGGACGGATGCCGCGCTTGCCGCTGCGGAATGTCCGGTCGAAGCGCGGCCATTGTCGAAGTTCATGGCCGAGGCCGGCTCGATCGTGGTCGATGCGCTTTATGGGGCAGGGTTGTCGAAACCATTGTCTGGCGATGACGCGAAAGCCGTGGATGTCGTGACAGCTATGCGTCTGCCTGTGGTTGCCGTCGATCTGCCGTCCGGCGTCTCCGGCGTCAGCGGTGAAATACTGGGCAAGGCGTTTCGCGCCGAAATCACCGTCACTTTCGCGCGAAAGAAGCCCGGCCATTTGCTGCTGCCGGGACGAGAACAGTGTGGTGAAACCGCGCTCGCCGATATTGGCATCGGTGACGGCATCATCGCCCTGCTTGGCGTGGCGACCTTCGAGAATGCGCCAGCCCTGTGGCTGCGGGAATTTCCCGTGCCGGCGGTGGACGCACACAAGTACAAGCGTGGTCATGTCGGGGTCTTTTCCGGCGGCCCTGGTGCTACGGGTGCGGCGCGGCTGTCAGCCATGGCCGCCGCAAGAAGCGGGGCGGGAGCGGTGACCGTTCTGTCACCGGCCAACGCCATGCAGACGAATGCCGCGCATCTGACATCGATCATGCTGCGCGAGGCGGGCTCGCTTGAAGAGGTGCAGGAATTCCTCGCGGCGCGGCATCCTGAAGCCCTGGTGTTTGGACCGGGGCTCGGCCCCAAACCCAAGGTGGGTGATTTTGCCTTGCAGTTGATCGCGGCCTTGGCGGATGGTGCATCACCTCCGCCTTCAGACCATCGAAGCGCGATTGTGCTCGATGCCGATGCCATCACATCACTGGCGCATCAGCCCGAGGCACTTTTCGAAGCCGCCCGCCAGCAGGGTGCTCCGGCCCTGGTGATGACGCCACATGAGGGCGAGTTCGGCCGGCTTTTCCCCGACATTGCGGCGGACAAAAACCTGTCTAAACTGGCCAAGGCGCGTGCCGCGTCAGCACAAGCCAACGCCGTCATCGTCTACAAGGGTGCCGACACGGTGATCGCGGCGCCAGATGGCACAGCCGCGATCAATGCCAACGGCGCTCCTTGGCTGGCCACCGCCGGCTCGGGCGATGTCTTGTCAGGCATCATTGCCGGCCTGCTGGCACAAGGCATGCCGCCGTTCGAGGCGGCATGCGCCGGGGTATGGATCCACGCCGAGGCCGGCAGCCGGTTTGGACCAGGGCTGATCGCAGAAGATCTGCCTCTAGCGCTGGTGCCCGTGCTGCGCGAGCTCTTCGACGCGCGCAAGGCCGCTGAATGAGCCGCGCCCTGGCTCTGCTGCTGGCGACCCTCGCTGTCGTCTCCACGGCATCGGCGGTGCGCGCCGAAGGTCCGGTGACGATCGTCGATGATCCGGCAGTGCTGACAGCGCTGGATGCCAAGGGGTTTGGTTTTTCCGGTCTGTTCGGCACGGCAGGCGAGGGGGATCTGAAAGCCCTCTACGACACCGCACCGGCCTATCATGCGATCGTTGAGACAGTGGCATCGGATGTCGCCGCGCTGCGGGCCGAAATGAAGGCTGGGGGACGAACGCTCTATGAGGTCACCGACGGCAATGTTGGCCGCGTCATGGACATGCGCTGGCTGAAGACCGAAGCCGCCCGGTTCCGGCTGGTCGGCGTCGTCAACCGGCTCGACCGGCGCGATTTCGCCGCGGTGCGAGGCGACAAGGGTTGCGGTGAGGTGCGCTTTGTCTATCGCCTTGCCTACAGCTTTCGCAAGAACGGCAAGCAGCTGGCTTCGCGGCTGCCGTTCAATTTCAACGCCGTCTATGATGTCGCATCCGATGCCGACGGTGGCTGCACGGGCGTTGCCGGGCGCTGGACCCCACAGCTCGACGAAACCGTCGATGCCGGCTGGCTGATGGGTGGGCCGATCGAAAGGAGTGGGCTGGCTTTCAAGCAGCTCGAGCTTAACGCACAGGTGGTGCGGTTCCCCTCCGGTCAGGAAACCGAGTTTGGCGGCCAGGCTGCCTACCTCATGCGGATTTTCGGAATAGATGGCGCTGTGGTCAGCGAGAAGCCGCTGGAGAACACGCCAGACGTGGCACGGCTGTTGCAGGATGGGGCCTTGAAACAGAGGCTCGCCGACTATGTCAGCGCCAATGTCACGGCGGTCGACATCGGAGTCTACGAAGTCCCCGAGGAATTCCTGGCCAGGAAGGTTATCTCGTGGTCGACCTTTGGCAGCGCGCGACAGGCGAACCATCCATTCACGCCGCTGTTCGAGCCAAAGGATTTTGCCGGCCTCGACTATTCGGCACTGAAGCTGGTGCGCAGCCCGGAAGCGCTGATCGAAAGGCTCGACAATGGCGCCTGCCAGGGCTGCCATCAGGCCGGTTCGACCGCCGGTTTCCATTTCATTGGGCGCGATGACAACACGACGTCACCGCTCAACCGCATCGAGGTTGGCATCTCGCCGCATCTTCATGCCGAGATTCCACGCCGCCAGGCATGGCTGCGGGCGACCGCCGAAGGCAAGGAGCCGAACCGCTTCCGGCCACTGTCCTTCGCGCCACCGGCTGACTGGACTGCTGCCGGAGCGGTCGACTACGCGCCGGCCGAGATGACAATGCCGTGCCTGATGCCGGAGGATGCCGCCCGCTTCGGTCCGACCTGGCAATGCGGCAAGGGTACAGTCTGCACGCCGCTGGCAACGGCTTCGGGTGTGAGGACAAAACTGGCGCAATGCCTGCTGCCCAAGGACAGTACTGAGATGTTTTCCGGTCATCCCTGCCTGACCGGCTCGATCGCCAGCAACGCGACGCGGCCTTTCAACGACCGCTACAGCATCACGGGTCAGTTCGCTGCCTTCGCGCCGCAGGCTTCGCGCACCACGTACACCTGCCGCCCTCCCAAGATCGGCGTGCCGGCCGGGATCGCGTATCGCGGTTGCGACGACAGGGATCGAGCTTTTGCCAGCTTCAAAGCCGGCAAGCCGATGCCGAATGAAATCTGCGGAATGGTCGGCGGCAAGAAATTCGACATCTGCGTGGCCACCAACAATTTCGACCAATGCCTCGGCGGCGCCGTCAACCGTGGCAACCGGCCCGCTTGCTCAGCCAATCATTTCTGCCGTGAGGATTACATGTGCCAGTCGCTGCCGCCCGACACGCCCGGCATCGCCAAAATCAAAGGCATCGGCTTTTGCTCGCCGACCTACTTCATCTTCCAGATGCGCATCGACAACCATGCAACGCCGTGGGCAAGCACCGCTCGCGCCACCATGGGGGCGGGTTTCGGCGCGGCGGAAGACGAGTGAACGCGGTCGATTACGGGCGGTAGCGGTCCATGTAGAGACGTTCCATGGCCCCAAGCACGTGTTCCACGCTGACGCCCAGCGCACCTTTTGCACGGCTTGGCGTCGAAATGGGCGGTTCTACAAACCGGACATCGTGGTTGATCGGCCCGCCTTCATAGGAACAATTGGACCGGAAGATCAGGACGCTGGGAACCCCGAGCGCGCCGGCTGCGTGCGCCGGTCCACCATCGACGCCGAGGAATATGGTCGAAGCCGCGATCTGGTACATTGTGTCGGTGAGCGGTGATTTGAAATGGCTCGCTTCGGGGACCGCGGCCTTGATCTGTTCGGTGGCCTCGCGCTCGCGCGCCGCGCCAATGATCCAGATCGACCAGCCGCGCCGGGAATAATCCCTGGCGATCGAAATGAAGCGATCGATCGGCCAGGCACGCCTGTCGTCGATGCCGGACGTGTAGATCGCCAGCGCGGGTTTTGCCGGGTCCACGCCGTTCCGGTGACGCCAGTCGTTCACCTGTTCCGGGGTGACAACAAGCCGAGGCGCTGGCCATCCTTCCACAGGAATGGGCTCCCTGGCCAGCGTGGCGATATCGCAGACCTCTTCATAGAGACGCAGATGCTGCGTGCCGAGATTGAGCAATTGCCGCAGCCAGTCGGCCGGGAATCGGTTGACCAGCCCGAACTGGAATTCTCTAGGGTAGCCGATACGTTCTGGTATGCGCGCCATCCACGGCGCCAGGCCCGCCTTGGTGGCGCTCGTCAACAGATAGGCGGTTCCATACTTCTCCTCGCGAAGCTCTCTGGCCAGCCGGTAGCGGTCCGCGAGGCCCTGCAGCACCGGCTTCTTGTCCAGCGGCCAGGCCTTCCGGACATTTGGCATCAGGCGAGCCAGAGGCGCGGACATCGACGACGTGATGACATCGATCGGACGATCGGGAAATTTCTCAGCGATGATCTGGATGGCCGAATGGCTACGAATGAAATCGCCGATCGCCGGAAAGCTGACTACGAGGATAGGATCCAACAGGTGATGCCTTTTTGATCAGAAGTGTCTTGGCGACGGATGGACCCTATAGTGGAATGTTGTCGTGCTTCTTCCAGGGGTTTTGCATGTCCTTGTTGCGCAGCATTCTAAGGGCGCGGGCGATGCGGCGGCGGGTCGAATGCGGCATGATCACCTCATCGACATAACCACGTTCGGCGGCGACGAAGGGCGACAGGAACCGATCCTCATAAGCTTTTGTATGTGCGGCGATTTTTTCGGCGTCGCCGATATCCTTGCGGTAGATGATCTCGACCGCGCCCCTGGCGCCCATCACCGCGATCTGCGCCGTCGGCCAGGCATAGTTCATATCGCCGCGCAGGTGTTTTGACGCCATCACGTCATAGGCGCCGCCATAGGCCTTGCGGGTGATGACGGTAATCTTCGGCACGGTTGCCTCGGCATAGGCGAACAGCAGCTTTGCGCCGTGCTTGATCAACCCGCCGTATTCCTGGGCGGTGCCTGGCAGGAAGCCCGGCACGTCGACGAAGGTGACGAGTGGAATCGAAAAGCAGTCGCAGAAGCGCACGAAGCGTGCAGCTTTGCGGCTGGCGTCGGAATCGAGCACGCCGGCCAGCACCATCGGCTGGTTGGCAACGAAACCAACCGTGCGGCCTTCGACGCGGCCGAAACCGGTGACGATGTTCTTGGCAAAGTTCTGCTGGATCTCGAAGAAGTCGCCTTCATCGGCAACTTTCAGGATCAATTCCTTGATATCATAGGGTTTGTTGGCGTTGTCAGGGATCAGCCGGTCGAGTGACAGGTCATGCTCGGTGACCGACTGGTAGCATTCGATTTCGGGGATTTCGGCGGTGTTCGACGCCGGCAGCAGATCGACCAGCCGGCGCATCTGCAGCAGCGCCTCGACATCATTGTCATAGGCGCCATCGGCGATCGAGGACTTCGTCGTATGGACGGAGGCGCCGCCGAGGCTTTCAGCCGTCACTGTCTCGTTGGTGACGGTTTTCACCACATCCGGCCCGGTGACGAACATATAGGACGTGTCGCGCACCATGAAGATGAAGTCGGTCATTGCCGGCGAATAAACGTCGCCACCGGCACAAGGTCCCATGATGACGGAGATTTGCGGGATGACACCGGAAGCCAGGACATTGCGTTGGAAGATTTCGGCATAGCCGCCAAGCGCGGCGACGCCCTCCTGGATGCGCGCGCCGCCCGCGTCGTAGAGGCCGACGATCGGCGCGCGGTTGCGCAGCGCCATTTCCTGCACCTTGATGACTTTTTCGGCGTGCGCCTCGGAGAGCGAGCCGCCGAAGACGGTAAAATCCTTGGCGAAGAGATAGATCGGGCGGCCGTTGACGGTGCCCCAGCCGGTGACGACACCATCGCCTGCGACTTTGGTCTTCTCCATGCCGAAGTCGGTCGAGCGGTGCTCGACATACATGTCGAACTCCTCGAACGAACCTTCGTCGAGAAACACCTCGATGCGTTCCCGGGCGGTGAGTTTGCCTTTCTTGTGCTGGGCGTCGATGCGGGCCTGGCCGCCACCCATGCGTGCGATCTCGCGGCGGCGCTCAAGTTCCTTCAGCACGTCCTTCATCGCGTATCCTCCCAAGCCAGCGCCATTTCGTGGTAATCGTGCCGGCAGGGGAGCGCAAGCGCCGCTTGCGCTATGGTTTTGTTGCACTGCAACATGAAGCCCCTTGCATTTCGAGGCGAACTGGGCCATATGCGGCGGCATAGGCGCTTGGGCCGGGAACAATCCGGCCTTCTCGACAAATGAGACTGGTTGCGTCTGTTTTCCCTCTTTCCGGCGAATCGGGTTTAAGCTCGATCGGCAAGGTGGCGAAAAAGCCCCGTGGCATGATGCCTGCGGGCACGACAGCGCAGCCGCGCGGACCATATGGTCCGCCGCCTTGTCGTTCCATGACAGTTTGTTCGACGGCAGGTTGCGCCCTGCCGCCATCGATGTTTGCGGCAAGAAGCCGCGTGAAAGAAGATTATTTTGACCAATGAAAACACCGCGGAACTGAACGGTTCCGCAGCACAGCTCTCAGGCTTCGCCGCTTTGGGAATTACGGGTGCGCTGCTCAAGGCGACCCACGCGGCCGGTTTTACGGAACCGAAGCCGATCCAGGCTCAGGCGATCCCGCCGCAGATGGAAGGTCGTGACATTTTCGGTATCGCTCAGACCGGCTCGGGCAAGACCGCGGCCTTCGCGTTGCCGATCCTGTCGAAGATCATTGCACTCGGCACCAAGCGCCGCCCGAAGACAGCGCGTGCGCTGATTCTGGCGCCGACGCGGGAACTGGCCGTGCAGATCGAAGACACCATCAAGATCCTGGCCAAGGGCGCGCATGTCTCGACGGCTCTCGTGCTTGGCGGCGTTTCGCGCTTCAGCCAGGTGAAGAAGGTTGCGCCGGGCGTCGACATTCTCATCGCCACACCCGGTCGGTTGACCGATCTGGTGCGCGAGGGTGACCTCATGCTTGCTGACACCAAATGGCTGGTGCTGGACGAAGGCGACCGGATGCTCGACATGGGCTTCATCAACGACGTCAAGCGCATCGCCAAGGCGACCGCGCCTGACCGTCAGACGGTGCTGTTCTCGGCGACCATGCCCAACGAAATCGCCGAACTGGCGAAAGGCCTGCTGAAGAACCCTATCCGTGTCGAAGTCGCCCCGCAGAGCACTGCTGCCGCCGAGATCGTGCAAGGCGTGGTCTTTGCCCGCACCAAGCAGAAGCGTCAGGTCCTGTCGACCATGCTCGGCGATGAAGCGATGAAATCCGTCATCATCTTTTCGCGCACCAAGCATGGCGCCGACCGGGTGACCAAGGATCTCGAGCGCGACGGCTTCAAGGCCGCCGTCATCCATGGCAACAAGTCGCAGAATGCCCGTCAGAAGGCACTCAACGATTTCCGTGACGGTTCTGTTCGCATCCTGGTGGCGACCGACATTGCCGCCCGCGGCATCGACGTCCCCGGCATCAGCCATGTCGTGAACTTCGACCTGCCGGACGAAGCCGAAAGCTATGTCCACCGCATCGGCCGCACCGGCCGCAACGGCATGGACGGCATCGCGATCACGCTTTGCGATCCTTCGGAAAACAGCAAGCTGCGTCAGGTGGAGCGGATCATCCGCACCAAGCTGCCGATCGTTGCCGACCATCTTGGCAGCCCCGATCCGGCGCGCAACCCGGCTGAAAAGAACGAGCGCTTCGAACCCGCCAACGATCGCAACGACCGCAATGGCCGTCGCGATGGCAGGCGGCCGGGCGGCCAGAACAATGGCCCCAGCAAGAACCGCTTTGGCGAAAAGCCGGCGTTTGCTGGCGAGCGCAAGCCGGAAGGCGCCAAGCCCTTCAAGGGCAACAACAAGCGCCGCTTCGGCGGCAAGCGCCCGGCAGCGCGGGCTGCGTAAGCAGACCGGGTTGTTTTCAGCTAGGCCTTCGGCGCTGGTTGATTGCCGGTAACTGACAATGAAAAGGGCGGCTGAAGCGATGCTTCGGTCGCCCTTTTTGCTTTGATCTCTATTTTGCCACCGCTTCGATCCAGACGACAATCCTCTGCGAAAGGTAGGCCGTGGTCGACGGCGACAGCGCGTCGCCGGCAATGACGTGGTTGTCCGGGTCACCAGTGGCTTCGAGCGGCACCAGCTCGTGTGCGGCACCCCAGCGGCCGGCAATCTCGCGGGTACGGTCGGGCCGCACCACTTTGTCGGCATCCGAGAAGATGAACAGAGCCGGGATGGTCGCTTTCTCGACTGGCGCGGCATAGGCAAGTTCGGTCAGCGCCGCCATCGGCAGCGTTGCGCTCATCGGATAGCGATAGGTCCAGAACTTTTCATGCAACGCGTTGCGCGGCACGAAACTGTGCTCCTTGCCGGCGACGAGCTCGGCAATCTGCTTGCCCCATGGCATGGTCAGCAGTTCGGCACCGGATGCCTTGACGCCGAAATTGGGCGAGATGAACGCGATTGCCGCCACCCCGTCGGAAGCGCCGGGCTGCGTTGCCGCCCACACAGCGAGCGAGCCGCCGGTGGATGTGCAGATGACAACAACCTTGTCACCGATCGCCCGGCCGATGGCGAGTGCTTCCTCGTAATCGTTAATCCAGGCGTTGACGGTGCCTTGCGTCATCGCGGCGCCATCCTGACCGTGGCCAGTCAGGCGGGTATAGAAGAGATTGGCGTCG
Source organism: Mesorhizobium sp. (assembly GCA_039916205.1). GTDB lineage: Bacteria > Pseudomonadota > Alphaproteobacteria > Rhizobiales > Rhizobiaceae > Mesorhizobium. The sequence goes on from JBDSLV010000437.1 coordinate 10,381, forward strand.
AGCTGGTCGGCGACTTCGTCGGGCAGGGGGCGAATCTCGCCCTTCGATGCCGAAAAGCCGTGGATGTAGACGATCGCCAGCGGCGTCTTGGCATGCATCATCGGATCGGCCCAGACGATCTCCTTCTCGAGTCCTTCGCGGATGCCAGGTGTGGCGGCCTCCTCCTTGGCCACATAGGCCTGCGGATCGTCGCCGATCGCCGAGGGATCGAAATGGATCGTCGTGTCGACCGCAACGCGCGGGCCAAGCATGAAGGTCAGCGCGAGCACAACCACCACCGCCAGCAGAATCAGCACGATGCGCCGCCCCATTCAAAACTCCCGAACCAGATTGGTCCGCAAACTATGGCGGCGGCGGTGAACACGCAACGTGCGTCTGCGATGGCGGCTAATTGATTTCCAGACCTGGGATATCGCGGACGAACCGGCGCATCCCACCGCGATTGCATCGCTTTTGCTACGACCTGAGGACCTGCCAGTCAGGTTCAGTCTTGCCGCGGCTTGCGGTCATAGTTCAGGGGACGCGCCTGCCAGTGGGTCGCCATGCTGATGAACCAGCGGCAGAGCGGCCTCGGCAGGATGCTGAGCAGCTTCAAGCCCCAGCTCAGCCTGCGTGGGAAGGTGACTTCGAAGCCGCCGGAGTTGATCCCCTTGGCCATACGCCGCGAGGCGCGATTGACCGGCATCAGGCCAGGCATCGGCAACATGTTCTTCTCGGTCAGCGGCGTGTCGATAAACCCCGGATTCATCACCTGGATGCGGACGTTCATCTTGTCGAAATCATACTTCAGCGATTCGGCAAGGATGTTGATCGCTGCTTTGGTACCGCCGTAGGCGGCCGTGGTTGGCCAGCCGAAATAGGCAGTGACCGAGCCGACGAGCACGATATGGCCGCGCGCGCGGACGCGCATTCGCTCAACGAGCGGCACCAGGCCATTGATCATGCCGAAATAATTGACCTCGAAGGATTTGCGAAAATCGCGAACGGTGAGGTTTTCCCCCGGCGTTGCGATGTAGTTCCCGGCATTGAACACGGCAAGCACGATGGGGCCGAGTTCCTTCTCGATCACGGCGACGGTCTTTGCCATACGTGGCTCATCGGTCACATCGCATGGATAGGCTTTGACGCTGCCCGGCATCTGCGCCGTCTCGACGACAAGCGTGTCGATTGGATCGTCGTCAAGCGCGGTCACCGCGACGGTATAGCCTTGAGCGGCAAGGTCCTTGGCCAGGGAACGGCCGATGCCGCTGCTGCCCCCGGTAATCCAGGCGACGCCGTGCTGCGGGTTGGCCCGGTAGAGTGTCATGCTTTGCCCTGCAAACCTGTCGCTAATGCTCTAGCGGGGAAGAAATCGAATGAAAAGTGCGCTGTCACCAGATCATGGAAATCGGCGCGATGGCAACGCATCTGTTCTGGACAAGCCTCGTGACCACCGCAGTGCGTGGAATGCGACTGGACCAGGCAAATTCTTGCCTTGAAACCGAAGCGCCGGGTTTCTAGGGTTTCGGCATAAGCACAAAGGAATCCTTGATGCCCCGTTCCGTGATCGATGCAATCGGCAACACACCGCTGATCCGCCTCAACAAAGCTTCCGAAGAAACCGGCTGCGAGATCCTGGGCAAGGCCGAATTCATGAACCCGGGACAATCGGTAAAGGACCGCGCCGGCCTGTTCATCATCCGCGACGCGGAACAGCGCGGGCTGCTGAAGCCGGGCGGCGTCATCGTCGAGGGCACCGCCGGCAACACCGGCATTGGCTTGACACTCGTCGCCAAGGCGCTGGGCTACCGCACCGTCATTGTCATTCCTGAAACACAGAGCCAGGAAAAGAAGGACACCATCAAGCTGCTGGGCGCCGAGCTGATCGAGGTGCCGGCGGTTGCCTACAAGAACCCTAACAATTACGTGAAACTGTCGGGACGACTGGCCGAGCAGTTGGCAAGGACAGAGCCGAACGGCGCCATCTGGGCCAACCAGTTTGACAATGTCGCCAACCGCGACGGCCATATCCGCACCACGGCGGAGGAAATCTGGGCCCAGACGGGCGGAAAGGTCGACGGCTTTGTCTCGGCGGTCGGCTCCGGTGGCACGTTGGCCGGCGTTGCCTTCGGGCTCAAGGCCAAGAGCCGCGACGTGAAGATCGCGCTCGCCGATCCGTTGGGTGCGGCACTCTACAGTTTTTACACCAGCGGCGTGCTGAAATCCGAAGGCAGCTCTATCACCGAAGGCATCGGGCAGGGCCGCATCACCGCTAATCTCGAAGGCTTCACCCCTGATTTCTCATTCCAGATTCCAGACGAGGATGCGCTGCCGATCGTCTTCGACCTGATCCAGGAAGAGGGCCTGTGCGTCGGCGGCTCGACCGGCATTAACATCGCAGGCGCGGTCCGGCTCGCCCGGGAACTGGGGCCCGGCCACACAATCGTGACCATCCTTTGCGACTACGGCACGCGCTATCAGTCGAAGCTGTTCAATCCGGCGTTTCTTCGGGAGAAGAACCTGCCGGTACCAGGCTGGATGGACGAGAAAAGTACAATTTCAGTGCCGTTTGAAAAGGTTTGAGTGATGGCGCACAAGACCGAGGCGCTGTTTCGCGACGATGCCTATCAGCGGACGGCCGAGGCGACGGTCGTCGCGGTCAATGAGCGTGGCGGCATCATTCTCGACCGGACAATTTTCTACGCAACCTCGGGTGGTCAACCGGGCGATACCGGGTATCTCGAACGTGCCAACGGCAGCCGCGTCACCATCGCCGCCACCATCACTGGCGAGACCAAGGACGAGATCATCCATGTGCCGGCGCTGGAGCTGGAGCAAGTGGTGTTGACGGCCGGTGAAAAAGTGACCCTCGCCATCGACTGGGAGCGCCGGCATCTGTTGATGCGCATGCACGCTGCCTGTCATCTGCTCACTGTCGCCTGTCCGTTCCCGATCACTGGCGCATCGGTTTCAGAAGATGACAGCCGTGTCGACTTCGACATTCCTGATGCCGGGTTCACCAAGGAAGATGTCACGGCCGCCATGATGGAGCTGGTGCGGGCGGACCATCCGATCTTTGTCAGGTTGATCAGCGACGAGGAACTGGCCGCCAATCCCGGGTTGGTGAAATCCAAGAACGTTCGCCCCCCGACAGGCACCGGCAAGATCCGCCTGGTCTGCATTGGCGACAATGCTTCCATCGACAGCCAGCCTTGTGGCGGCACGCATGTGAGGAGCACCGGCGAGGTCGGCGAGATCCATATCGGCAAGATCGAGAAAAAGGGCCGCGAAAACCGGCGCTTCCGCATCCGCTTCGGGCCAGCGCCGACCAGTTAGATCGCGAGGCACACCCCGTCTACGCCAAGTTGCGGTAGCTGGACGGCAGTCGCCCCACCCATGCTTCGATCTGTTCGGTCACGAATTTGGCTGCCTGATGATGGATAAAGTGACCGGCGCCGGGCAACGCCACCAGAGAGGTCACGTTGTCGACCTCGCGAAAGGTGCCATCGAAGGCGCTGACCGGAACATAGGGGTCGTCGGTGCCAAACAGAACCAGGGTGGGTGCTTTGACAAGAGGAAGTTGGCCTATATCAGCCACCTTCCCGAGCGGTATGTTGGCCCTGTAATAGCCCAACATCGCCTCCGGATCGGATCGTCGGAGCGAGTCTGCTAGAGCCTGCCTGTCCTGCGGGTCGGTGACCCAGGTAGCGAGATCGTCAATGTCCAGCATCTGGGCTGCGCCGGGTGCCTGGAAACGGCGGATGTATTCGATGATCTCGGCATTTGCCGGATCGGCAATGGCGCGCAGATGATTACGTGGGTGCGGCGTCGACAGCAGGACCAGATGGCGCACGACCTGGGGCATGCGTATAGCCAGCCACCATGCGATGATACCGCCCCAGTCGTGGCCGACGATCGAGGCCTGGGTCAACTTTTCCGCAGCGAGAACGGCCAGCACGTCGTTAACCAGGTTCGTCAGCACGTAGTTGCCGTAGCCCTGCGGCGCATCGCTTTGTCCGAAACCTCGCAGGTCCGGCGCGATCACGCGGTAGCGGCCGCAGAGCGCTTGCATCTGTCGGCGCCAACCCAGGCCATGATCCGGAAAACCGTGCAGAAACACAATCGGCGGGCCAGAGCCCGCCGCCGTGTAGTGCAGTTTGACGTTGCCGTTTACCGCAACCCCTGATTCAAACACCACGTCCAGTAACCGTTGGCCTACATCTTGACTTCGAGGCGCAGGAACGGCCCGCTGAACGTCTGGGTGCTCTTGTCGGAGAGCAGAAGCAGGTTGTGCCACTGTTCGACTTTGTAGCCTGCGGTGAACGTGGTGTTCTCCCATGGCTTGAAAGTCACGCCGCCGGAAAGGTCGATACTGGTCACGACCTCGCTGGAGTGCTGGCTTTCGCCGACGTGGGTAACTTCTGGCTGCGGATCCGGCGAGTCTGGATCGTTGGTCACCGCGTCCAGCGAAATCTTGTTCGTCCGGCGGCCCCACATGGCCGAACCGGAAACTGCACCGGTGAGCCCCCATGTCTCGCCCAAAGGATAATAAGCTTCAGCCCCGATGCGCGGGCCGACACCGTAGAATTCGGACGAGCCAAGCTTGTCGGCAGTGCCCGTCTTGTCCGCCGGATTACTCGACGTTACCGTCTCGGAAAGGTTCACTTCTTCCTTGGAGTGCAACAGGCGCAGGCCGCCGAAGAAGCGGATGTCTGCGCTTTGTACCTGAACGTGCTTGCCGACATCGAAGTCCAGCGTCTGAAAATTGTAGCTGTTGCCAAACGAGACGTCGACAGCACCGTTGCCTGTCGGGGCACTAAGACTGAAATCATTGTCTTGTCCGGCGTGGAAGGCACCGGCGATGCGCCAGTCGACGTCCGGCGAAATCGCCTTGGTCAGCGCGACCGAACCGTAAAGATCGCCAAAGTCACTTCCGCTGCCCAACTTGTCGCTGGTGCCGCCGAGCTTGTCGACGTTGGATTGGTAAACCGCGCCCTCAAAGGCAATCTTGATGCGGGAATCAACCACGGTCGGGTCGACCACCTGCGCATCGGCTGCATGAGCCGCAACCACGCCCATGGAGGTTACCGATGCCGCGGAAGCCGCAACCGTGGCTAGAAGTTTGCCTGAAACATTAGCTCGCATTTTTTCCCCGCCTGGAATCGAAACTGAATAAACATTAAGCCCGCTCGCATATTACCGCAGCGGTATCTTGCGTGATAGCCGCCGTTAGAATTTGGTCGGGCAGTGTTACGCGTTTGCCACAGAGGGGCTTTTTATCCCTGCGAATCAAATAAGATAGCGGTGAGTTCTGTAGTCGAGACGTCAGCGCGATGCCTATGGCGTTCATGACTGCGTGGGAGCATTGATGGACAACCAGGCGCAAATCGAAAGCGTTCTCAACAACCTCGTTTACGGACTTTTTGCCCAAAGTGGGCAGGTGGGGCCTGACGGGAAGACCCGTGACCTCGGCAATCTGACTGTCTTCGACAATCCCGAGGCCGTCGATGTCATAGTCAAGGCGCCGGAGCTCTTCCGAAAGAACTTCTCCCTGATTTCGGCGCTCGGCTTCAGCCGCTTCAACACCAATGACAAGGATTGGTCCGTCCGGCGTGCGATCACGCAGGATATTTACCTGGCGGCCGCGAGGCCGGCGCAGCAGCATCCCGTGGCGGAAATCTATGCCGCCAGTCTTTCCGGCAGTGACGCCACTCTGCCCGCCATTCAGCAAGCGCTGTTCGCGGCGTCGATGACGGTATTTTACCGGGCTTTCGGCTTGGTTCCAGATTTGGCGGCTACACTTTTGCTGCTCGAAAGCGTGCGAGATGTGTTGAGGCGCCTCCAGTACTATTCCTGGGTGCCTCCGACGACCGCCGAACGCGCGACCGCCATCCAGGACGCCCGCGCTGTTATTGCTGATTTCGCATCGCTGCTGATGGGGGATCCCCAGGCCGCAGCCGAAATGGATCGCTTCAGAAGCGAGGCCCGCGGTGTCGAAGGATTCTCACCGGTGGAGGAATTCGTCATGAATTTCTTCGCCGGCGTCGAGACAACGGTGACGACCGCGCTTTGGGTGATTGACCGGCTGGGGGCCAACCAGCAGGTGCAGGAGCGCGTCCACGCCGAGGTTCGCTCAGGCGAGGCGCAGACGCCGTATACTGATTGCATAATCAACGAGACGATGCGCTATTTCCCTCCGATACCGTTCCTGACCCGAGAAGTCGGTGCGGATACCGTTCTCGATGGCCGGGATCTACGCGCCGGGCAGCTGATTCTGGTGTCGATCATTGGGGTCCACCAGCATCCAGCCTTCTGGGAAAACCCGCGCACCTTCGACGCCAGCCGGCGGGAATTCATCGAGAACAGCTTCGACCGACGGGCATTCATTCCATTTCTTACCGGACCGCGCATGTGCGGTGGGGCGCGTCTCGGCCGGCTGGAAGTCAAGGAGGCGGTTCTCGCCCTGGTCCGCCAGTTCATCTTCAGCCGTGCCGACGACGTGATCCGATTCGACTATGCGCTGGCGCTTCGCCAGGCCGACGGAGCCTCGCTCAGCGCTTCACGGCGATAGTGCTCCGAGTCAGGTATGTTCCTGCCAGAATCGCCGGAGATAGTCGCCGAATTGTCTTCCGATCATGGTCTTAAACTCGACATCATGCGCATAGCGCTTGCTTGTCGATATGGCTTTTGACTTCAGCTCGAAGCCCGGGAACCAGTGGGCCATTGTGGCGGATGCGTTTTCCTGCTGGTTGGCGATGAAGTCCTCGTAGCAGACGTGAGCCACTCTGCGAGGATCAAGAGTGTTCAGATAATTCTTCCACCTGATCTCGCTGTCGAAAATATGCTGCGCGGTAGCCCTGATGATCTTCTCGCTTAAAACTGTCACCGTGGGAATTCCAGGCAGGGTCTCCTGACTGTCGAACGGTTGGCCCGTATGCAGCATCGAGAGCAGGCTTATGGTCTGATCTACCTTGTTTCTCCTCGACAGGAAAACATAGAACGAGTTGCCGTCGTCATCGCCGATGGAATTGCGGACGAAGGGCAGGTTTTCAAAGAAGATCTTTGCGCCAAATACGCCGTTCTCGGTCCTTTTCTCCATGAGATGGCGGCCATAGGCCGGCGCCTGCTCATTAAGCTCTTCAAGGTCCTTGATGTGGTCGGCCGACCACCGTCTCATCAACGGCAAGGCGTATTGCCACTGAAAATACTCGGTGGGTATTCCCAGGCCCAATTGCTGCAAGATCTGACAATAGGCATGCCCGGCTGTTCGAGGGGTCGTGCAGATCAGAATCTTGGTGGGATTTTCGACTGAGCTTTGACGATCATAGGTCGCGGCCATGTATTCGCTATACAAATTGTCGAAATGCATTTCCGGGATCAGCCCCACTGCGACACATCCAGTTCAAGTTTTCAGGCGGCGGACAGGAACCCCAGGATGAGCAGAGCTTGGTCCAGCGTCATCAGCGATGGCGGATCACCCGCGTCGATATTGTCGACAAGCCACAGATCCGGCCGTGTCAGCCGTGCGCGCTCGATGGCCCGTCGGTCGATGACCTGGCTGGTGCGACCGTGCATCAGCAGCACAGGCGCGCCGATCTTGGTAGCGATCGGGAACAGATCGTATTCGCGGCCAGCCATCGCCCCGAAATTTCCCGTGGTGGCCGGATCAAAGGCAAGCCGGAAGCCCTCCGGGCCGGCGGCGATCCTGTTTTCGACATAGCGGTTGAACACCACATCCTCGACCGGCCCCATGACATCCTTGGTGGCGCTCAGATAATTCTTGGCCGAAGCGCGTGTCGGAAATGCAAGCAAGCTCTCTTTCAAGACCTCGTCTCTCATCGCGTCAACCTTGGGCCCGCCGAGCATGGGCACATCATTGAGAACGATTTTCGAGGCCTTGGAGCGGGTCATGTGCAGAAACAACAGCAAGATCGTGCCGCCCCACGAAGTGCCGATGAAGTGGTTTTCAGCGCCGGCGAACTCGCCGAGCGCACGCAGGCACTTCGAATAGACATTGATGTCGTAGCCTGAACCTAGATAGGCGCTGCGCCCGCGTCCCAAGAGGTCTGGGCAGATAACCAGGAAGCCGTTGCGGCAAAGGAAAGTGGCGAGGTAATCAAAGTCGGCGCCATTGCCGGTGAATCCATGCAGGCAGAAGACCGTCGCACGCGGCGTGCCGGCCGGCCGCCATATACGTACGAACATTGCGGCGTAGCGGTCATCCAGCCGGATCAGAATCTCTTGTGTCAACGCCTCGGCGGCAGGTGTGGCGAGGTCCATCAGGGACCCCGCTTGCGGACGGCACGCTTGACCGAGCCCCGGCTGTCGATGAAGTCGCGCTTCCAGAACACCGACTTATCGAAATTGACGAGCTTCGCTTCCTTGATCAGCGGTAGGATATGGGATGACGATCGGGTCGCCAGCACAGTCACCGCAGAGGCGTTGCCACCGGGCAGGGGATTGAGCGGACCGTTATTCGCGACCCAGGCCTCGGCAATCTCGCGGCTGGTCTGAATCCAGCCAACATAGGCGACAATTGTATCGTCTATCGAGCCGATCATGTGGGTCTTCTGGTCCAACTGATAACGCAGCGATTTCACCATCAGGCCGAACTCGTAACCGTCGAAAGGCGGGTAATGTGCGATGAAATTGCAGACGAGTCCCAATGCGGCCGGATTGCTGGGGGCCTGGGAAAATAGAAGATTGCTCATGTCGAGATTTACTAGCCTCACCCACGTCAAACCATGACAGCCAATCCGTACTCGCCACCAAACGTGAAAACAATCGGAATTAGCTTGGCCTGGCCGCCTATGTCGCGCATCAAGCTAACCAAGGTTCTCGATGATGACAAAGCTGTTGGCATTGGTGATCAGCTTCGTGCAAAAATGACCGAGCATGGTTCGGATCCAGAACAATGCGTTCCCTGACGCAGGAGAAAATGATGGCCGAGGATAGTCCTTTCACTGTCGATGCGGATTGGCTGCAGGCCCGCCTTGGCCAGCCTGGCCTGACAGTCGTTGACGCCTCCTGGTATCTGCCGGCGCAGAAGCGCGACGCGAAGACGGAATACGAAGCGGCCCATATCCCAGGCGCAATCTTCTTCGATCAGGACCAGGTCGTCGATCCTGATGCTCCGCTCCCGCATACGCTGCCGGAGCCGCTGGTGTTCGCCAAGCATGTCGGCTCGATGGGTATTTCGGCCGA
>JBDSLV010000438.1:0-8334 GCA_039916205.1 Mesorhizobium sp.
CGACAAACACCGTCTATGCCGTCAAGCGCCTTATCGGCCGCCGTTACGACGACCCGTTGGTCGAGAAGGACAAGGGCCTGGTTCCCTACGGCATCGTACGCGGCGACAATGGCGATGCCTGGATCGAAGCGCGGGGCAAGAAGTTTCCGCCGTCTCAGATCAGCGCGTTCATTCTGGGAAAGATGAAGGAGACAGCCGAGGCGTTTCTCGGCGAGCCTGTGTCGCAAGCTGTCATAACTGTTCCCGCTTACTTCAACGATGCCCAGCGTCAGGCCACGAAAGACGCCGGGCAGATCGCCGGCCTTGAGGTCCTGCGCATTATCAATGAGCCGACCGCCGCTGCGCTGGCCTATGGGCTGGACAAGAAGAAAAGTGGCAGGGTCGCTGTCTACGACCTCGGCGGCGGCACCTTTGATATATCCGTTCTGGAGATCGGCGACGGTGTCTTTGAGGTCAAGAGCACCAATGGCGATACCTTTCTGGGCGGCGAGGATTTCGATGCGCGCGTGATCGATTATCTGGCAGCGGAGTTCAAGCGCGAACAGGGGATCGACTTGCGCGCCGACAAGCTCGCGCTCCAGCGGCTGAAGGAGGCGGCCGAGAAGGCCAAGATCGAACTGTCCTCGGCCAAGGAAACGGAGATCAATCTGCCCTTCATCACGGCGGACGCGTCGGGCCCGAAACACCTCGTCATAAAGCTGACCCGCGCGAAGCTTGAAAGCCTCGTGGAGGATCTGATCACCCGCACGATGGAGCCATGCAAGGCGGCTCTGAAGGACGCCGGCGTAACTGCTGCGGATATCGAAGAGGTGATCCTTGTCGGTGGCATGACCCGCATGCCCAAGGTGATCGAGGTCGTGAAACAGTTCTTTGGCAAGGAACCTGCCCGGAACGTGAATCCTGACGAAGTCGTGGCAATCGGCGCGGCTGTGCAAGGTGCCGTGTTGAAGGGCGACGTCAAGGATGTGCTGTTGCTTGACGTCACGCCGCTCAGCCTGGGCATCGAGACCTTGGGCGGCGTGTTTACCCGCCTGATCGAGCGCAACACGACCATTCCGTCCAAGAAGAGCCAGACGTTTTCGACCGCCGAAGAAAACCAGGGCTCGGTTACGATCAAGGTCTTCCAGGGAGAGCGGGAGATGGCAGCCGACAACAAGATGCTTGGCAACTTCGACCTGACCGGAATTGCGCCGGCGCCGCGTGGGGTGCCTCAGATCGAGGTCACCTTTGACATCGACGCGAATGGTATCGTGTCGGTTCAGGCCAAGGACAAGGCGACCGGCAGGGAACAGCAGATCAAGATCAAGGCCAATGGTGGGCTGGGCGACGCAGATATCAAGCGCATGGTGCAGGAGGCCGAAAAGAATGCCGGGTCCGACAAAGCGCGGCGTGCATTCGTGGAAGCTAAGAACCAGGCGCATGCCATGATCCACCAGGTCGAGAAGACGATGGCTGAACACGGTGCCAAGCTATCTTCTACGGATAGAGATGAGGCTAACGCTGCAATCTCGGCGACACGCTCCGCTGCGGACGGGACGTCCCATGACGGTCTCACGCAATCCATGGAACGCCTCGCTTTGGTGACGAAACGGATTGATCAGGCGATGGTCCAAGCCGCAACTGGTCCGGCTCAACCATCCCGGGGCCCAGCATCCGGAGGACCGTCTGGCAAGCCTGATGAAAATGTCGTCGACGCCGAGTTCGAGGACGTCAGCGGCAGTCAGAGATAGTTCTTGCCGCCCGCTTCTTGCCGCGTGCGTTGGCTCTCGCGTGCTACGGTGCAGGCCTCGGGCCGGAATCCATTGCGCGCGGGAGTTTTTCTGCTCGCGTTGTTCGGCTGCAATGGTTACGCCCAGTCAATAGGCCGCCTCGCGATTCCGAGTCCTGATTGCTCAGGCAGCGGCACCGTCCCTTGGCGCAATGCTGCTGGCGCCCTGCGGTGCCTACAGTACACTGGCTACACTTCTTCCCTGGCGCTGATTGACGTCGCCTTGGCATGCGGTTTGGGTTGGCTGATTTTCTTCGGCGGGGCCTTGAAATCGAGCCGCAATAGATCTCGGTTTTTATATGCCTATGCTGGACCGAAAGTTCGGCATTCGATGGCGTTAAGCTCTGCGTAGGTCAGGCATGCTCGATGTACATTCCGGCGCCTTGCAAATGGCCCAGGTGTTTCATCCCGAGCTTTAATGGTGCATTATTTTCCTTGGAATGGAAGGAGGCACTTTGGGTCAGGTTCTGCATGGGCGCGCCACGACGACAGAGGCAATCCGTCGAGCAATACAAAAAAGTCAAGAGAGCCTGAGGAAGCTGTCCAAGCGCTACGGGATCGACCCGAATACGGTTGCCAAGCGGAAGGGGCGGACGTCGGTCGCCGATCTGCCGACTGGACCCAAAGACCCAAAGTCGACGGTGCTGTCGATCGAGGAAGAGGCCGTCATCGTCGCCTTCCCGCTTGGCTAGAAGTCGGTCTCGACGAGGAGCGAAACCGAATAGGCGAGGAGGGGATCAGCAACCTGAATTCCCGCGTTGATGTCCTTGTCATTTCGGCGGATGAAGAACGCGCTGTAGCCAGGGAGATGTTCATCTTCCGATCTGCAGCGCCGGCAACGACACAGGAGGGACTGGGCAGCTAACCGGCTGATTGCGATCCCAGCTCCCGCCGAACCTGGACAAGCGTCGCATCGTCGGGATCGGTCGTGACGGTGAAACCCATGTCGCGCTCGACCTCGATCGCGGCGCGGTTTTCACGGCTCTCGATCGACTCGATGGATTTCAAGCCAAGTTCTTCGGCATAGTTCGCAATATAGGCGAGCAGCTCCCAACCGACGCCCAGATGCTTGCGATCCGCGCGGATGCAGATCGCGACCTCGCCGTTCCGATCGGCTGCATCGCTTGCCAGCATCGCAACCGCGATCAGCATTCCATCGACCGAGAATGCAAGAAAATTATGGATATGGGCGTCGTCGGACCGCGTCATCGCCACCAGCCGCTCATGTGAAACTTCCTTCATGCCGCCGAGAAAGCGAAATCGCAGATCGTCCGGCGTCACATGGGTGAAGAACTCCGCCAGAGTTGGTTCGTCTTCGGGCCGTGCTAGGCGTACTTCGAAGTGAAAGCCGGTACGTGTGATGATCGCGCTATTCGTGGTCATGTGAGGACCTCTAATCCTGGGTTGTTCTGAATGGCCGGATGCAGCGGAAATAAAGGGATATGGCTTCCTTAGGGTATCTCCGTGCCACGGTTCGACGATGTCTGGTTATTCGCTCATGCAGTGGAGCGCGTCGTGCTTGACGATCTCGATGCTGCGCAGGTTGAGGAGGCGGATGACGCCCTTGTCCTTCAGCCGGGTAAAGACCCGTGAAACGGTCTCGATGGTGAGGCCGAGATAGTCGCCGATGTCCATACGTGACATGGGCAATTCGACCTGCCGCAATCCGCCTTGCCGCTCTGCCATGTCCACCAGGAAAGCGGCGACGCGTTCGATGGCGTTCTGGCGGCCGAGAACCAGCAGGTGTTCCTGCGCCCGGGTCAAACCCTTCAGCGCCAAGGGCAGCAGCTGGCGCGACATGTCCGCGCCGGCAGTGAGTCGCAAGACACGGACTGCGGTGGCGTTGATTGCCTCTGCAAAGAAATGATGTGTCGTGTCAGCCTCGAAGCCGAATGTCTCTCCAGCCAGGTGAAAGGCGCTGATCTGCCGGCGGCCGTCGGCAAGCAGGCGGTAGATGCGCACTGCGCCGAACTCCACCTGATAGAAGGCACCGGCCTTCTCACCCTGGGCATAGATTTCCGCGCCGGCGGGAAAAAAGCTGACCGGCTGCAGCGGCGCCGTGTCGAACGCGTCTGGCAGGCTTGGCTGAGCAGAATGCGACGGCAGTGAGATTCTGGAGGCGGTGTAGGCGTGCATGGCTGTTTTCCCGGTTGATCCGTGACACAGCAATCGCGCGAATCCGCGGGTCGCGAAATTCGGTTATATCCCTACGGGGAACTACCTAGGCCAGGTCCTGCGGCGGGCTAGCCTAAGTTTGGTTGAAGAAGCCGACATCACCGATGAAACGGGGCGCTGCCTTCGAACCATGTGCCGCGTTCTCCTTTGACAATGTCGATGGCGTCATCAAGCTTGCCGATTGCTGCAGGCTTGCCTGTTGCTTCAGCGAACTCGATTGCCGCACGCACCTTCGGCCCCATAGAGCCCGCTGGAAAATTCCGCTCGGATATCTCCTTTGGGGTCACGCGCCGGAGCGCCCGAGCCGCAGCTGTTCCGTAGTCGAGATAGACGGCGTCGACATCGGTCAGCATGAGCAGCATGTTGGCCTTTAGTTGACGCGCAAGCAGCGAGCTTGCCAGATCCTTGTCGATGACGGCCTCGACACCGCAGAGACTGCCGTCATCCCGGGCTATCACCGGAACCCCGCCGCCGCCGGTGCAGATGACGATCACACTGTGTTCGACAAGGAACGAGATCACGGAAGCTTCCAGGATCTCCAGCGGCTTGGGCGAGGGCACAACACGGCGCCATTTGTCGCCATCGGGCGCAATCTGCCAGCCGCGTTCCTCGGCAAGCCCGCGGGCCGTTGCCTGATCGTAGACCGGGCCGATCGGCTTCGTCGGATGGGCGAAGGCAGGATCGTGCGGATCGACCCTCACCTGAGTCAGCAGGGTCGCAAATAGCCTCTCTTTGAGGAGGTTGCCGAGTTCCTGTTCAATGACGTAGCCAATCATGCCTGCGCTTTCGGCGCCGAGCACGTCGAGTGGAAATGTCCGGCCATCCGAAGTGGCTGCTGCCTGCAGGGCCAGAAGTCCCACCTGCGGACCGTTGCCGTGCGTGACTACGATCGAGTGCCCTTCGCCGACGAGTTTGGCCAATACAGCGGCAGCGCGCACGATGTTGGCGCGCTGGTTCCCGGCCGTCATCGGTTCTCCACGGCGCAGCAGTGCGTTTCCGCCGAGCGCAACAACGATACGCATCTCAGTTGCCGATCGTGGCGACGAGGAGGGCCTTGATCGTATGCATCCGGTTTTCGGCCTGGTCGAAGACGATCGAGGCGGCCGACTCGAACACCTCGTCCGTGACCTCCATGCAGTCGATACCGTATTCCTTCGCAACGAAGGCGCCGATCTCTGTATCGGTGTCGTGGAATGCCGGCAGGCAATGCATGAATTTGACGTGGGGGTTGCCGGCGGCAGCCATCACCTCGCTGTTGACACGATACGGCGTCAAGAGACGAATACGGTCGGCCCAGCCGGATTTGTCCTCGCCCATCGACATCCAGACGTCGGTGTAGATGAAATCGGCATCCTGGACGCAGCCAGTCACGTCGTCGTCGAGCCGGAAACGGCCACCGCTGCGTTCCGCCAGGTCCCGGACATGGGCGCAGAATTCCTCGTCCGGCCAAAGCTCCTTCGGTGATGCGATGCGCATATCGATGCCGACCTTTGCTGCTCCAAGTGCCAGCGACAGTGCTACATTATCCCGGCCTTCGCCGACGAAGGTGACGGTCATGTCGGAAAGATGCTTGTGCGTGAATTCACGCATCGTCATGAGGTCAGCGAGGATCTGCGTCGGATGCGCCTCGTCAGTGAGACCGTTATAGACGGGCACACCCGCATACGTAGCAAGCAGTTCGGCCTGGTGCTGGCCAAAGCCGCGATACTCGATCGCATCATACATGCGGCCGAGTACGCGCGCGGTGTCCTTCATGGATTCCTTGTGGCCGATATGGCTGCCGGTGGGGCCGAAGTAGGTGACGTGCGCGCCCTGGTCATAGGCCGCCACTTCAAACCCCGTCCGCGTGCGCGTCGAATCCTTTTCGAAGATCAGGGCGATGTTCTTTCTGACAAGCCGCGGGATTTCGTGACCGGCGAGCTTGGCCGCCTTGAGGTCGGCCGCCAGCCTGAGAAGAAAGCGGATCTCGTCTGCCGTGAGATCATCCAGGGTCAGGACGGAGCGGCCATGAAGGTTGATCGACATGGAGATTTCCTTTCGGGTCAAATCGGATCGCGGACAATCGGACAGGTCATGCAGTGCCCGCCACCGCGTCCGCGGCTGAGCTCGGCACCCTCGACCGTGATCACTTCAATCCCGGCGCGGCGAAGAAGCGTGTTGGTGTAGACGTTGCGGTCGTAGCCGATGACCACGCCAGGCTCGACCGCAACGACATTGTTGCCATCATCCCATTGCTCGCGCTCGGCCTCGTAACGGTCGCCGCCAGTGGCGATGATCCGCAGCGACTTCAGTCCAAGGGCCTCGGCGACCACCGTCGTGAACGGCTTTGTCTCGTCGGTGACCTCGACCGCTGCCTCTCCATCGCCCGGCCGCAGCGAGAAGGTGCGCAGCCGGTCGACCACCGGCGGGTACATGGTCACCAGATCGCGATCGCAGAAGGTGAAGACGGTATCGAGATGCATGAAACTGCGGTCGCGCGGCATCAAGGCGGCAATCACGCGGGTGGCCTCACCAGCCGCGAACAGGCTGCGCGCAAGATCGCCAACGGCTTGCGGCGTGGTGCGCTCCCCCATGCCGACCAGGACCGTTCCGCCACCGATCGGCATGACATCTCCGCCTTCAAGGCTGGTGCCGGTGCCCAGGTCCGGCGACACGAAGGGTATCCCACTGTCGCGAAAGCGGGGATGGAAGCGGTAGACGGCTTCGACATTGGCCGCTTCAGGGCGCCGTGCCGGCCAGTACATGGAATTGACCGAAACCGAGCCGTAGATCCAGCAGGAGCTGTCGCGGGTGAAAAGCTGGTTCGGCAGCGGCGGCAGCACGAAGTCCTGAGGGGCGAGCGTTCTTCCAGTCAGGCCTTTGGGCTCGAAAGGAAGTTCCGCCCGAGCAATACCCCCGACGAGGTAAGACGCCAGCTGCTCGGATGGCATCTCGTTGAGCCATCCGAGCAGCTCGTCGACCATGTCGAGCCCGACGACGCCTGGATGAACCCGGCGGTCGAGAAGCCAGTCGCGGGCTTTGGCAAGGCTCATCGTCTCGGCCAGGAGCTCTCCGAAGGAATGCACCACCACGCCGCGTTCACGCAACGCATCGACGAAGACATCGTGTTCCTGACGCGCGCGCTTGACCCACAGCACATCGTCGAAAAGCAGCGCTTTGCAGTTTTCCGGTGTCAGCCTGCGCAGGCTGAGGTCCGGGCGATGGACCATCACCTCGCGCAGACGGCCGACCTCGGAATGGACACCCAGGCTTGTCATCACGCCAATCCTCTCACAGCGGGCTGATGGCGCCGGTCCACATCTCGTAGACGGCGAGGATGGCGACAGCGATGAGGGTTCCGGCGAGTGCCGCTTCGGCAGGATGGAACACACGCTGATCAGTTTCGCGGCGCGCCCAGACATAGAAGATGATGCCGGGCGCATAGAGGATCGCGCACATGAACAGGTATACAGGTCCCGCTGCGTAGACGAGCCACAGCCCATAGACCGTTGCCAGCAGTCCCGCGAAAAGCGGACCGGCGCGCTGCTCGCCACTCTCATAGCTCTCTCCGGTCAACGCGAGTTTGGCCGCATAAGCCCCGGAAAAGATGTAAGGAACCAGGATTGCGGCCGACGCTATGTAGAACAGTGCCTGGTAGGTGCTTTGGGCGAAGAGCGTGATCACCAAGAAAGCCTGGACAAGGAGATTGGTAATCAAAAGCGAGATCGAGGGCACGCCACGCTCGCTTTCGCGGCCGAAGAATTTCGGCATCGTTCCGTCCTTGGCGGCGACATGTGGAATTTCAGCTGCAAGCAGCGTCCAGCTCAGGAAGGCGCCGATCACGGACACGACAAGCGCGATGTTGATCAGCATGGCGCCCCAGGGGCCGACAACCGCCTCAAGAACGCCCGCCATGGAAGGGTTCTTCAGCGCGGCGAGTTCGGGCTGGCTCAGGATGCCGAGCGATAGCAGGGACACCAGGGCGTAGAGCGCGAGACAGGTAAAGAAGCCGAGTACTGTCGCCGTGGCGATGTCCTTGCGGCGCTCGGCCCGGCTGGAAAATACGCTGGCACCTTCGATGCCGATGAACACCCACAGGGTTACCAGCATGGTGCTTTTCACCTGTGCGGTGATCGAGCCGAGACTGGCGTTGCCCAACCCCGTGAAGTCGAGGGACCAGACTTGCAGTTTCAAGGCGACGGCAACAACGCCGACGAACAGGACGATCGGAGCGATCTTCGCCACTGTGACAACTAGGTTTATGATCGCCGCCTGCCGGATGCCAGCCAGAACCAGGACGTGGATCAACCACAGCAGGATCGAGGCGCCGAGCACCGCCTGCCAGGTGTTTCCGTCGCCGAACGCCGGGAAGAAATAGGACAGGGCGCTGAACACGATCACCGCGTAGGAGA
>JBDSLV010000439.1:0-7910 GCA_039916205.1 Mesorhizobium sp.
CCGCCAGAAGATCACCGTACGACGACGATTTGTTGCCGCCTTGGCGGCGGCGGCTTCGATCTCGGCGTCGGATGTGCCCGGCCTGAAAGCTCCGGCGCGGATGTCGATGGTGGCATCGGTCATGGCATTCCCCCTCAGGCTGCGGCGCGTGCATAGCTGGTCTCGACCTCTTCCTTGAGGTCGGCCCAGATGGTGCGCGAATAGTCGATGAAGCTTTGTTCGTAGCGGATATCGGCGACGATGCGCGGACGCGGCAGATCGATGGTGTAAACCGACTTCACCGTCGCTGGGCCGGCGGTCAGGACGTAGACCTTGTCGGCCAGCGCGATCGCCTCCTCGAGGTCATGGGTGACAAACACCACCGAGGCCTTCGCTTCCGACCAGAGGCGCAAAAGCTCCTCGTGCATGAGAACGCGCGTCTGCACGTCGAGCGCGGAAAACGGTTCGTCCATGAGCAGAATCTCGGGGCCGTTTATGAAAGTCTGGGCCAGCGCCACCCGCTTGCGCATGCCGCCTGAGAGTTGGTGGGGATAGTGCTGTTCGAACCGCGACAGGCCGACACGCGCGAGCCAGTCGCGTGCGGAGGCCAAGGCCTGCGACTTGGGTTTGCCGCGAAACAGCGGTCCGGCCATGACGTTTTCGATCACGGTGCGCCATGGAAACAGCGCATCGCTTTGGAAAACAAAGCCGATGCGCGGGTCAATGCCCTTGACGGGATTGCCCATGACACGAACTTCGCCCGCGCTTGGGCTTGCCAGTCCCGTAACCAGGTTGAGGGTGGTGGACTTCCCGCAACCGGTTGGCCCAACCACGGCGACGAATTCGCCACGCTCGACGGTCATGGTGAAGTCGCGCAGTGCCGTTAGCGACTTGCCCGTGGGCGAGAGGAACCGCCGACTGACATTGATCAGTTCGATCGCCGGCGCGGTTTTGTCATGTTTGATTTCTTGGGGGACCATGGTGGAACTCCGGTTTCCAGCGAACGCCAACCGTCGGCTGAGGCATCGGGGTGTCCCAATGCTCCAGGGCGGCAGGTCATGAAATATGTGACGGATGCCGGTGCGATGCCTCGCATCGCACCGGCATGATCCGCTACTTGGCGTTTTTGACGAATTCCGAGGTGTAGGTCTTGGCGAGATCGATCTGCTTGCCCTGCAGTTCCTTCTTGAAAGCCGAAAGAACCGTCAGCACCGTCTCCGGGCCGCCTTGAGGCATGATGCCGTCGGCGGTGAACATCGCCTTGCCGTCGTCGAGAGCCTTTATGTAGCCCTCCTTGTCGCCAACGTAGTAGTCCTTCGGCATCTTGTCGGCGATTTCCGCACCACTATGGGTGTTGATGAATTTCTGCGTCTTGACGAAGGCATTCGCCAGCTTCTGGACCGTATCCTTGTGGGCTTCGACCCAGTCCGTCTGCATATAGAGAGATGCGGCCGGGTATGTGCCGCCGAGCGCGGCCTTGGTGCCTTCCATCGTACGCATATCGACAAGAATGGCGGCTTCGCCCGTCTTGAGCAGCCGTGTGATCGTGGGCTCCGTGGTCATGCCGGCCTGGATTTTGTCCTGCTGCATGGCAGCAATGAACGTATTGCCGGCGCCGACGGGGATGGAGGTGAATTCACCGAGCTTCAAGCCATTCTTGACGGCGAGATATTCCGTCAGAAAATTCGTCGATGAGCCAAGGCCAGTGACGCCAAGATTCATACCTTTGAAATCAGCAGGCGACTTGATTTCGGGATGCTTGGTCGAAACGAGTTCAACCTCCCCCGGGGCCTGGCTGAACTGAACGATGGACTCGACGAATTTGCCCTTGGCCTGCAGATCAATGCAGTGATCATAGAAGCCGACAACGCCCTGGACGGCCCCGGCCAGCATTTCGTTTTCAGCGTCGACGCCAGCGGGCTCATTCAGCAATTCGACATCCAGGCCTTCATCCTTGAAGTAGCCGAGCGCTTCGGTCAGCTTGGCGGGCAGATAGATCTGTTTTTCGTAACCGCCCACCATGATCGAGACCTTTTCGTCAGCGCGCGCTGATGGCGCGGACAAGGCCATGGTAGCGACCAGTGCGGTTGTGGCGGCTGAATCAAGCAGTATTCGCGCGAGCGACATGGCCTCTTCCCTTTGTTCGTTTCCCGCGCCCCTCTCTTCTCCCATCGCTTTTGCGACAATACGGGGGCGCGCGACAATGGTTATGGCATCAAGCTTTCATCCACCTTTCAGGACGGTTCCGAAAGTTCGCCGCGAAACTTTGTCATGCTCAGATGCCGAACCCAAGCACATCGCGCATATCATATTCGCCTGGCGGACGGCTTGCTACCCAAAGCGCGGCGGCGATGGCGCCAGTGGCGAACATGCCGCGATCGCGGGCCGAATGCGACAGCGTCAGGATCTCGTCCTCGGCGGCGAAGCTGACACTGTGTTCGCCGACAATGCCACCGCCACGTATCACCGCAAAGCCGATCTCGCCGGCCGGCCGCGCGCCGGTGATGCCGTCGCGGGCGCGACGCGCCACCGCGTCCAGCTCAACGCCACGGCCTTTGGCGGCGGCTTCACCGAGCATCAGCGCCGTGCCCGACGGAGCGTCGACCTTGCGACGGTGATGCGCCTCGAAAATCTCGATGTCGTATTCCGGGCCGAGCGCCCGCGCCGCTTGCTCGACCAGCCCCATCAGCATGTTGACACCAAGCGAAAAGTTGCCCGAGCGCACGACGGATATTGCTTTCGATGCCTCGGCAATGGCGGCCAGTTCAGCATCCTCGAATCCTGTAGAGCCTATAACCAACGCTGGCCCGCCACGATCCGCGCAGGCCTTGGCCAACGCCGCCGATGCGGCGCCCGAAGTGAAATCGATAACCACGTCAGCAATGGCAAGCGCCTCGTCACGGCTGACCAGCCCGTCGCCGACAACGCCCTGGCGGTGGAAACGAGCCACCAGCGTCAGCCTTGGGTCGGCCTGCACAGCGTCCACGATGCATCGGCCCATATGTCCGTTCGCACCGGCGACAGCGATCCTGATCGGAGTTTGCGGCACTGCGGGCATGACCTCTTCATTTCCACATGCCGCCCATGCGCGCGCCGATGTCGACGCGCACGTCGGGCCGGGGCGCCCTGCCCTGAGCTTGCTGCGCCGTCGGCCACGACACCTGCTCGAACGCGCCAAGCAAAGAAGCCGGGATGAAGCGCGTGCGCGAGGCATAGATATGGCGGTCGCCACGCGCTGCCTGGCCATGGGGGAAGAAGCGCTGCGGCATGACCAGGTTGAGATTGTCCTTGGCACGCGTCATCGCGACATAGAGCAGCCGTCGTTCCTCCTCGATGTCTTCCTTGGTGCCGACGCCGAGATCGGCAGGAATGCAGCCATCGACCGTGTTGAGCACGAAGACGTTCTTCCACTCCTGCCCCTTGGCCGAGTGGATGGTAGACAGGATCAGATAGTCCTCGTCACGGTGCGGCGGCCCGGCCTGGTCGCTGGTCGCGTCCGGCGGGTCGAGCGTCAGTTCGGTCAGGAAGCGCTCCCGCGAGGCATAGCCAGCACCGATCTGCTCCAGCTGCATCAGGTCGGCCCGGCGCGTCGTCGCATCCTCATGGATGCGCTCGAGATGCGGTTCGTACCAGAGCCTGATCTGTTCGAGGTCGGCCGGCCATTTGGCGCCAGCGCGCAGGCCGGAATAGAGCGAGACGAAGCCCGGCCAGTCGTCGGCGGTGCGTGCCGGTGGCCGCCAGGCGGCCAGGCCCATCGCCTCGTCCAGCGCCGACGCCATTGTCTCGACGATCTGGGCTGCGGCCGACGGGCCAATGCCGGGCAGCAGCTGCAGCACGCGAAAACCGGCGACGCGGTCGCGCGGGTTTTCGGCAAAGCGCAGCACCGCCAGCACATCCTTGACGTGGGCGGCATCGAGAAACTTGAGGCCGCCGAACTTGACGAAAGGAATGTTGCGGCGGGTCAGTTCGATCTCCAGCGGGCCACTGTGGTGCGAGGTGCGAAAGAGCACCGCCTGCGACTTGAGCGCCGTGCCCACCTCGCGCTCGGCCAGGATGGCGTCGCAGACGAAATTGGCCTGCTCGACCTCGTCACGTACGGTCACCAATCTTGGCTTGGCCGTCGATTTGCGCTCCGACCACAGGGTCTTGGTGAAGCGCTCCGAGGCTTCGCCGATAACCGCATTGGCGGCCGCCAGAATGGTCTCGGTCGAACGGTAATTGCGCTCCAGCATCACGACTTCGGCCGGCTTTGCGAATTGCTTCGGGAAGTCCAGGATGTTGCGCACTTCGGCGGCACGGAATGAATAAATCGACTGCGCGTCGTCGCCGACCACCGTCAGGCCGGCACCATCGGGCTTCAGTGCCAGAAGGATCGAGGATTGCAGGCGGTTGGTGTCCTGGTATTCGTCGACCAGAACATGATCGAAGCGCTGACCAAGATGCCCCGCGATCTCCGGCTCGGCCGCCATCTGCGCCCAATAGAGCAGCAGGTCGTCGTAATCGAGCACGTTCTGCGCCTGCTTGGCCTCGACGTAACCGGCAAACAGCTGCTTCAGCTCCTCGGCCCAGCCGGCGCACCAGGGAAATGCCGATCCCAGGATTTCGTTGAGCGGCGCCTGCGCGTTCACCGCACGCGAATAGATGGCAAGGCAGGTGCCCTTGGTCGGAAAACGGCTTTCCGTCTTCGACAGGCCAAGTTCGTGTCGGACGAGGTTCATCAGGTCGGCGGAATCCTCGCGATCGTGGATGGTGAAGGCGGGGTCAAGACCAATCTCCAGTGCATAGTCGCGCAGGAGCCGGGCGCCGATGCCGTGAAAGGTGCCGGCCCAGGTCAGCGCATCGGCAACGATGGAGGCATCGCGGCCAAGCACCTCACCGGCGATACGCTCGACGCGCCGGGCCATTTCCGACGCGGCACGACGCGAGAAGGTCATCAGCAGGATACGGCGCGGATCAGCCCCCTTTACAATCAAGTGGGCAACACGGTGCGCCAGGGTGTTGGTCTTGCCGGACCCGGCGCCAGCGATGACCAGCAATGGGCCGGCGATCTGACCGGCGCCGTGCTCAACGGCCGTTCGTTGCGCATCGTTCAACCTGGCGAGGTAAGCAGGTTGGACGTCTGGATCACGAAATGTCGAATCAGGGGCGGCGAGGTTCATCGCCCATCAAGCATCGTTTCCGCTTTGTTCGCAACGCCCGGCGCGTTAGCGCCGCAGGTCTATCCCCATGGCCGCCGATTGCCGCCGCAGAGCCTCACGATCATGTTGCGATGGCGGCAACAGCAGCGGATCGACGGCGTCGGGAACGCTGTCGATCATCTGCCGGGTGATGCGATAGGCGACATAGGCAAAAACGCCGGTAACGAGCAGACGAAACATGGTTTAAACTCCATTGGAGCAAGACCAACCGAGGACACGGTGTTTGGTTCCCCCGCCGTGACCAATGGTTTTCTGCGGTAACGACACTGCCCGGACGATGGCTAATGCGAACCTTCGGGCTTTTCAGGGATTTCGGCGATGCATTCCTCAAGACGCTCCAGGCGGAACTTCGCGTTGCGAAGCTGGTGTCCGGTTTCATGCCGCCTGTTTCGCCCTTGAGGCGACGTTGCCATCAGGTCGCGCTCCAACTCGGCTATGCGCGCACGCACCTGCCGAGCTTCGTCTTGCCGCAATGCCTTGATCCAACCACGCCCGCGCATCTGCTTTACTGCAAGCAACCCTTTGATAAATGCTGCGTACATTATGCCAAGCACACCCTAATTTATCGCAAGCGTGAAAGTTCGAATTTTATAAATTGCTAATTTAGCCAGGGAAAGTGGCCGGCGCCGCTTGGGAGGTGCCTGATAGCGCCGGCCAGGCGGATATCAGGTCCGCCGCACAACAGAGCCTAGCTGAGTCTTTCCCCTGGGTCATGGTGAGATTATTCATTGATAAAAACGTACGGCGTCACGTCGCCAACTCATTGGCCGCGACACCAGCGGTCAGGTTGGAGATGTCCTGACGCAGGTTAAACTCAACTATATCAGCGGCCACGATCAGCTGGCTGACACTTTGAATCAGACTGATCGCCTGGCGGGTCGACAGACCACCGGGCTCACGACAGTCGTTGCCTGACAATGGCGACATGGAAATCGGTGCCAAACAGCAGACCGTCGTCGTTAAAGTCAAAGCTCGGATTGTGCAGTGGTGCGGAGTTCTCGCCATTGCCGAGAAAGACGAAGCAGCCGGGGACGTGATCAAGGAAGCGGGCGAAATCCTCCGATGCGGTCATCGGTTCCGCTGCGACAGCTACGGCGTCGGCGGCCAGCACGCCGCGGGCGGCGGCAAAGGCCTCTTCGACCAGATCGGGGTCGTTGCGCAATGGAACGAATTCCCTCGTGTAATTGACCTCGGCGCCGACGTTGTAGGCGGCAGCGGTGCCATCGGCGATGATGCGCATCTGCTTTTCGATCTCGGCGCTGACCTCGGGGCGGAAGCTGCGGGCATCGCCGAGAATACGGGCCAAGCCGGGCAGCGCATTGCGGGTACCATCGGTGAGCAATTCGGTCACCGATACGACCGCGATGTCGGCCGGGCTCAGCCGGCGCGAGACAATCGTCTGCAGATTGGTGACAATGGCGCAGGCTGCAACCAGCGTTTCATTCCCGGAATGCGGCCGCGCGGCGTGGCCGCCGAGACCGCTGAGCACGATCTCGAAATTGTCTTCCGCCGACATGACCGGACCAGCGCGGGTCTCGAAATGGCCGATAGGCAGGCCGGGCATATTGTGCAGGCCAAAGATCTCGTCAAAAGGAAAGCGCTGCATCAGCCCATCATCGAGCATGGCAAGCGCGCCCCTGCCCCATTCCTCGGCTGGCTGGAAGATGAAGCGCACAGTGCCATTGAAGCCGCCTTGCCCGGCCAAAAATTTCGCCGCGCCGAGCAGCATGGTTGTGTGGCCGTCATGGCCGCAGGCATGCATGATGCCGGAATTGCGCGATCGGTAAGGCGCGCTTGATTGCTCCGTGATGCGCAACCCGTCCATGTCGGCTCGCAGCGCGATTGCCCTGTTGCCGCTGCCGCGCTTTAACGTGCCGACGACCCCGGTGCCGCCCACACCCTCAGTGACATCGTCGAGGCCGAACTCGCGCAGTTTTGCCGCGACGAAGGCCGCGGTGCGCTTTTCCTCAAAGCCGAACTCCGGATGCGCATGCAGATCGCGCCGCCAGATGGTCATCTCCTGCTTCAGCGCATCTCGATCGAATTCAGCCATTTTTGCCCCTCGACCTAGAGCCCGCTCCATCCCGAAGGAACGGGCTCTTGGCTCTATCTATTTGTTTGCGCATGATCTTTTCCGAAAACCGGTACCCACTTTTCGGGATCATGCTCTAGCTCGCAAGTTGGGTGACGACATCAAGCAGGATGTTGGCACCGGCGACAAGTTCGGTATCGCCGGTGTGCTCGCCTGGATTGTGGCTGATGCCGCCGACACTCGGCACGAAGATCATCGCGGCGGGCGCAATCCGCGCCATCATTTGTGCGTCGTGGCCAGCACCCGAGGTCATGCGCTTCGAGACAAGGCCGCGTTTTTTCGCGGCAGCCTCGATCAGTTCGACAATGCGCCGGTCAAAGATCACCGGTTCAAAGCGCGCCAGCCGCTCAACCGAAACGGTCACTCCTTCGGCTTCGGCAAGTTCCTCCAGACAGGCAGCCAGCGTCGCCTCTTCGGCGCGCAAATGCTGTTCGTCAGGATTGCGGAGATCGACAGTGAAGACAGCGCGCGACGGAATGACATTGATGGCGTTGGGCTCAAGACGCATCGTGCCGACGGTGGCGACGGTCGGCGTGTTCGAAGCGTTGGCGCGATCGTGCAGGAAGGTGACGACACGCGCCGCCGCATAGCCGGCATCGCTGCGCATCGACATCGGCGTGGTGCCGGCATGGTTGGCGACG
>JBDSLV010000440.1:0-7785 GCA_039916205.1 Mesorhizobium sp.
AGCGGTAAGCAAGACGGAATGCGACATGCCGTGGCGTAAATCGCGCGTCGCTTTTGGACCAATCCAGTCGGCTGCTCAAAGCAGCGCGCGTGGCACCTTTTCCTCGAAACTGCGCTCGAAGACGAGCGTTTCACCTTCATAGGCTTCAATTTTGGCGCTAACGATGAAATTTCGCGCGTCCGACCGCATTTCGGCCGACGTCTCGGTGCGTACCGACCATCCGTTTCGCGACAGGGTCTGTGTCCAATGCGTCTTTCCTGATGCCGACAGGGGATCATCGGGGTGGATCGTCCAAGTTTCGCGGGCGATGCTGCCGTTGGCAAGACCGTGGTCGAGATCGCTCACTTCGCCGAAGTCATCCGTTATGGAAAGTGTGACCATTCCGGTCTTCTCATTGCGGTCGACATGGCGCTCGGAACTGGCGGCGCGGAGCGTTTCTGTTGCCCAGGGCGTGGCCCCTTCAGGCTCGGCGAACGCCGCCTCGTCGGCTTTCGCCAGCGGGCGCAGCGGCAGGCTGAGTGTTGCCTGGGACAGATCGAGCCGGACCGGCTCCGGTGAAGGCCAGATCATTGGCCAATAGGCGTTCGAAACGGCAACGCGCAGGCGATGCCCTGCCGGCAAGCGATAGGCGCATTGATCAAGTACGATCTTCGCGGTGACAATCTGGCCCGGCACCAGCGCTTGCGGGAATTCGTGCGAACTGTGATGCGTCAGGTTGAGCACGCCGTAAGAGATCAGCTCCGATGCGCCGTCTGGATGCACGTCGCATAGCCGGATCGCGATGTTGGCCTGCGGCCGGTCGGACGCGACGCGAACCAGGACTTCCGGCGCGCCGACAATGTCGATTGCCTCGGCAAGCGGAGCCTGGTCGAAACACACCGACAGTGCATCGTCCGGCCTTTGGTCGCCCGGCAGTTCAGGGCCGAAGGTGAAGGGAAAATACTCGCCGCCGGCAAGGCCGCAGGTCTGCGGTGAAGCGACGATGGCCGGCTTGCTGCCTTCCGGGATGAGGTGGATCACCTGCGCCTTGATATCGTGCGAAGGCCACTTCGCCTCGGCCACCCAGCGCCCTGGCCGCTCGGGATGCCAGCGCGCCGGCCGTACGCTGTCCATCACATAGGCGCGGTAGGCAGGGTCGGCCTCGACGCCGGTTTCGAGGCCTTTCAGCCAGTGGTCCCACCAGCGCAGGGCCTCCTGCAGGAAGCCGATTGCCGGTTTTGGCGCGGCGTAGTGCGGATATTTGTGGATCCACGGGCCGATGATGCCTTTGACCGGCGCCTCGATATTGGTCGCGAGGTGGGAGACCGTGTTGCGGTAGCCGTCATGCCAGCCGCCGATCGACAGCACAGCAGCTTTGACTGCGGAAAAATCCTCGCAGATCGAACCGCGTTTCCAATAAGCGTCGCGGTGCTGGTGCTTTAGCCAAAGCGGCGCCAGGAACGCTTGGTTCTCAAGCCGGCTCAGCCACAATTCGCGCCAGCGGTTCCCGCCGGCAATCAGCGGGTCCGGCGGCCGTGACGAATAGGACAGCATGGTCGAAGCCCAGCCGAAATTCTCGATCAGAAGGCAGCCGCCCTTGTAGTGGATGTCGTCGGCATAGCGATCGACGGTCGAGCACAGGCTGATCACGGCCTTCAGCGCCGGCGGCTGCTTGGCTGCCACCTGCAGGCAGTTGAAGCCGCCCCAGGAAATTCCCATCATGCCGACATTGCCGTTGCACCAGGGCTGGCTAGCCGCCCAGGAGATAACATCGCAGGCATCCTGCAATTCCTGCTCGGAATATTCGTCGTCCATCAGCCCTTCGGAATCGCCGTTGCCGCGCATGTCGACGCGGATCGAGGCATAGCCGTGGCCGGCGAAATAGGGATGCGTTAGTTGGTCGCGAAAGATCGTGCCGTCGCGCTTGCGGTAGGGCAGGTGCTCGAGGATCGCCGGCACCGGCCGGCCCTCGGCATCGGCCGGCATCCACACCCGCGCCGACAACCGGCAGCCATCCGGCATGACGATCGCCATATCCGCAAACTCGACGACCTGCCGGGGAAATTCAGTGACGGTTTTCATGCGGGCGGCTCCAGGACCGCCACATGATGGAGCCGGCATCGACGCGTCGTGGGCCAGCCAACGAATTCCGCTGGTCAATCCGCGTCAGTTCAGCGGAATGTCGTTCTCGGCCTTGCTGGACTGGTAGGCGCCGGACAGTTCGTCGTAGCGCGCCGAGATTTTGCCGATACGCGCTTCCAGGCGCTGGCGTTCCGTCTCCGGCAGCGCGCGGACCAGCCTGCGGATCGAGAAGCTCTTCCAGTAGGCGTTCTCGGCATTGTAGCCGCCGGGGTCGAGCGTGAAGACCTCCTTCAGGATCTTCAGGTCATGCGGGATGGCAAAACTGTCGCGCGAATCCTCGTGGCTGAACAGGTAGTAGAAATTGTCGAAGCCGGTCCAGGTGATGGCCGAAAGGCAAAGCGAGCATGGCTCGTGCGTGGCGACGAAGATGGCATCTTTCGTCTCGACGCGCTCGGCCTTTGGCATTTCGTAGAAGCGCTTCAGGCAATGCACCTCACCGTGCCAGAGCGGATTTTCCATCTCGTTGTTGGTCTCGGCCAGCACCAGCGAGCGGTCGTCCTTCCGCAGGATCGCCGCGCCGAACAGCTTGTTGCCGTCGGCAACACTTTTGGCCGTCATCGGCACGATATCGCCCTCGATGACGTCAAGCAGGCGGTCGATCAGCGAAATGTCGGTCATCACAAGGTCCTGTCGGGAAGTCGAATTTCGTAGGCGTGCGAGAAATGGAATTCTTCGAGGTTGGAGCCGTCGCCGCCACGGTCGACGATCAGGAAATCCTGCGTCTCGCCGATCGGCGTCAAAACCCCATGCCAGAGATTGCGCGGGTAATTGATGCCTTGGCCCGGCGCGGTGATGAAGGCGTGCGGTTCGCACGGGCCGTCATCGCTGTCATGGCAGACGACAACCACGAATGGCCGCGGCGACAACGGAATGAAGGCCTGGCTGCCGAACGGATGGCGCTCGACCATGCTGAGCTTCAGCGGAAAATCGTAAGGCGTGCCGCGCACCATCGAAATCAGCACACGCGCATTCGGGCCTGCCGCTTGCGCCGTGGCCAGGTCATGGTAGCGCTCGGCCTTGCCGCCATTGATCGGATAGTGATTGGTGCCGCCGGCATCGATGACATCGCCGAATTCGGCAAAGGCTTCGCGGGTCAGCGGCCGCGCGACAATGACGGTGCTCACGGCACGCGTGCCACGCCGGCACCGCCAAGCTTGGCATGCCGGTTGACGTCCTTGTAGAGCAGATAGCGGAATTTGCCCGGACCACCGGCATAGCAGGCCTGCGGGCAGAAGGCGCGTAGCCACATATAGTCGCCGGCCTCGACCTCGACCCAGTCCTGGTTGAGGCGGTAGACCGCCTTGCCTTCCAGCACATAGAGCCCGTGCTCCATGACATGGGTCTCTGCGAAGGGAATGACCGCGCCCGGTTCCAGCGTCACGATGGTCATGTGCATGTCGTGGCGCATGTCGGCCGGATCAACGAAGCGTGTCGTCGCCCAGCGGCCCTCGGTCCCGGGCATGGGCGTCGGCGCGACCGACTGTTCGTTGGTGAAGAAGGCTTCCGGCACATCGATGCCGTCGACGGCCTCATAGGCCTTCCTGATCCAGTGGAAGCGCACCATCTCGCGGCTTTCGTTGTGAACTGTCCAGCCGCTTGCCGGCGGCAGGAAAGCAAAGCCTCCCGGCCGCATGACATGTTTCTTGCCAGCGAGCAGAACCGTCAGTTCGCCCTCGACCACGAACAGCGCGCCCTCGGCGCCTTCATCCGGCTCCGGCCGATCGCTGCCGCCGCCAGGCGCGACCTCGACGATATATTGCGAGAATGTCTCGGCAAAACCCGACAGCGGTCGTGAAAGTATCCAGACCCGGGTCTTGTCCCAGAACGGCAACGCGCTGGTCACGATGTCCTGCATCACGCCCTTGGGGATGACGGCATAGGCCTCGGTGAAGACGGCGCGGCCGGTCAGCAATTCGCTTTGTCCGGGATGGCCGCCGGTGGGTGCGTAATAGGTTCGCTCGGGCATCTTGATCGTATCCATGGGTCAAACCTATTGCGGAAGCATGTCTTTGAGCCGAAACAGCGCGATGCGTTCGACCTGTCTGCAGGCGGTTTCGAATTCGGTGGCGCGGCTGTTGCCGATGCGTGTTTCGAACTCCGCCAGGATTTCCTCTTTGGTCTTGCCCTTCACCGCGATGATGAAAGGGAAGCCGAAGGTGGTGACGTAGGCGGCGTTGAGCTTGGAGAACAATTCGCGCTCCTTGTCGGTCAGCGCGTCAAGGCCGGCCGAGGCCTGTTCCCTTGTCGATTCCGCCGTCAATCGTTTGGCCTTCGCCAGCTTGCCGGCAAGGTCGGGGTGGGCGTTCAGCACACCGAGCCGCTCAGTCTCGCTGGCCGCGCGGAAAATCCGGCAGAGTGCATTGTGCATGCCGCCGGCGCTGTCATGCGCCGGGCCGAGCTCCAGCTCGTAGGCACGCTCGGCAATCCACGGAGAATGCTCGAACACGCCGCCGAATGCGTGGACGAACGTCTCGAATTCCATTTTCGAGGGCCGCAGCGCGGGCGCTTGGAACGGGTGGGTCTCCTGCCAGTGGCGGGCAATATCGATGCGCCGCGCCAGCCACACCTTGTCGTGCGATTTGACATAGTCGACAAAGCGCTTCAGCGCCGCCACCCGGCCTGGGCGACCGACGAGGCGGCAATGCAGGCCGATGTTCATCATGCGCGGCCGGCCCGCCTGGCCCTCGGCATAAAGCGTGTCGAAACTGTCCTTGAGATAAGCGAAGAACTGGTCGCCCGAGTTGAACCCTTGCGGCGTGGCAAAGCGCATGTCGTTGACGTCGAGCGTATAGGGAATGATCAGCTGCGGCTTGCCCGGGCCATTTGGCCCTTCATGCTCGAGCCAGTAGGGCAGTTCGTCGTCATAGGTGTCCGAGACATAGTCGAAGCCGCCTTCTTCAGCGGCCAGCCGCACCGTGTTGATCGAGCTGCGGCCGGTGTACCAGCCGGTTGGGCGCTGGCCCGTCACTTCATAATGCAGGCGGATCGCCTCGTCCATGTCGCGGCGTTCGTCCTCGGCGCCATGATCGCGATAGTCGATCCATCTCAACCCATGCGAGGCGATTTCCCAGCTGGCTTCCTGCATAGCGGCTACCTGGTCGGGAGAGCGGGCAAGTGCCGTGGCGACGCCGTAGCAGGTGATTGGCACCGCAGCCTCGGTGAACAGGCGATGCAGCCGCCAGAAGCCGGCACGGGCGCCGTATTCGTAGATGGATTCCATGTTCCAGTGGCGCTGGCCAAGCCAGGGTGCCGCACCAACGATCTCGGACAGGAAAGCTTCAGAGGCCTTGTCGCCGTGCAGGACGCAATTCTCGCCGCCCTCTTCATAGTTGACGACGAACTGCACCGCGATATGCGCACCCCCGGGCCATTTCGGATCCGGCGGATTGGCTCCGTAGCCGCGCATGTCTCTGATGTAACGCATCGTCCCTCCCGCCGGGCATTGCCCGAAGTATGATCAGGATATCGAAAGGGCTGCTTGCGCATTCCCCTCAAAATTTTTGAAAGTGTTTTTGTCGCACTCCGCTCGACCGGGACTTATGCATCGCCTTTAATTGGCGCACAATTCACGAGCATGTTCGATTGTAACGGCCAGTGCGTTGATGTTGATACTGGGAAGTGCATCGATACTGGGAAATGGGAGGCGGCCAATGGCAGAAACGTCGAAAGCCGATGGCGGTCGTTTGACAACACACGTCCTGGATACCGCCACCGGCAAGCCGGCCGCGGGGCTGTCGATCGTGCTCTATCGCCACGACGGGACGGTTCGGACCCATCTGAAGACCGTCGTTACCAATGCCGATGGCCGTTGCGATGCGCCGTTGCTGGCCGGCGCCGACTTCCGCACCGGCGAATATGAACTGGTTTTCGCCGCCGGCGACTATCTGCGCCGCCAGGGAACGGTGCTGCCTGAGCCGGCCTTCCTCGACAGCGTGCCGATCCGCTTTGGCATGGCCGAGGCCGTGCACTATCATGTGCCGCTGCTCGTCTCGCCTTACGGCTATTCGACGTATCGGGGGAGTTGAGCCGTGGCCAAAGTCAACATCCGCAACGAAATTCGTTTCATTCTGAATGGTCAGGACGTCGTGTTGTCCTCCGTCGCGCCTGACGAGACCCTGCTCGACTGGCTGCGGCTCAACCGCTCGCTGCGCGGCACCAAGGAAGGCTGCGCCGAAGGCGATTGCGGCGCCTGCACTGTGCTGGTTGGAAAGCTCGCGGCTGGCGGTCTTGTCTATGAAAGCGTCAACGCCTGCATCCGCTTCCTCGGCTCGCTGGACGGCACGCATGTCGTGACCGTGGAGCACCTGCACGGCGCACCCGGCCAGTTGCACCCGGTGCAGCAGGCGATGGTTGATTTCCACGGCTCGCAATGCGGCTTCTGCACCCCGGGCTTTATCATGTCGCTCTACGGACTGTGGATGAAGTCGCCCGACCCGTCGGACGCGGCAATCGAAAAGGCGCTGCAAGGCAATCTCTGCCGCTGCACCGGCTACGAAGCAATCATGCGCGCCGCTCGCGCCATCTCCAGCTACGGCAAGGTGGCCAAGGACCCGCTGGCGATCGAACGCAAGACGATCACCACCAGGCTGAAGGCAATGCATGATGGCGCGCGCATCGAGATCGGCGCCGGCAAAAAGCGGCTGATCGTGCCGGCCGATGCCGACGATTTCGCCGCGGTGCTGGACAAGGAGCCAGGCGCCACCGTGGTTGCCGGCTCGACCGATGTCGGGTTGTGGGTGACCAAGCATATGCGCGACATTTCACCGGTGGTGTTCATCGGCGCGCTCGATGGGCTGTGCGACATATCCGAGGACAAGGGCGTCATCACCATCGGCGCCAGCGTCACCTACACCGAGGCGTTTTCGAAACTCTCCAGCCGTATTCCGGCGCTGGGTGCGCTGGTTGACCGCATCGGTGGCGAGCAGGTGCGCAACATGGGTACGATCGGCGGCAACATCGCCAACGGCTCGCCGATCGGCGACACGCCGCCGCCATTGATCGCCCTTGGCGCCACGCTGACATTGCGCAAGGGCAAGAAGCGGCGCACGATCCCGCTTGAGAAGTTCTTCATTGCCTATGGCAAGCAGGATCGGCAGCCAGGCGAATTCGTCGAAGCCGTGCACGTACCGGTGCCGGCCAAGACGGCGAGGTTCGCCGTGCACAAGATCACCAAACGCCGCGACGAGGACATCACGGCGGCCCTTGGCGCCTTCTTCCTGACGCTGGCCAAGGACGGCACTGTCTCTGACGTGCGCATCGCTTATGGCGGTATGGCGGCGACGCCGAAGCGAGCGTCCGCTGTCGAGGGCGCGCTGCTTGGCAAGCCATGGACTGAACAGACGGTGGAGGCCGCGATGGCCGAATATGTCAGGGATTTCACCCCGCTGACCGATATGCGGGCCTCGGCCGAGTATCGCGCCCTGGCGGCGCGCAATCTTCTTTTGCGGTTTTTCGCCGAGACCAGCGGCACAGGCGCGCCGGTCCAGGTTACCCGTCACGAGGCGGCATGATGAACAAGCACACCAGCCCCAACCTCAAGGCCGAGAAAATCTCTGGCGGTGTCGCGACCGACCAGCGCCACGATTCCGCGCACAAGCATGTCAGTGGCACGGCGGTCTACATCGACGACATGCCGGAGCCTGCCGGTACGCTGCATGTCGGGCT
>JBDSLV010000441.1:0-7432 GCA_039916205.1 Mesorhizobium sp.
CTGGCCGAACGCGAAGGGCGTTTTGAAGAGTGGCGGGAATGATGCCGGCGATCGCGATGGTGTTTCCGATCGGGTGCGGCGCGCCGAGTCGGTTGAAAGGCAGGCCAGCCCTTCGAAGGAGCTTCTCGAAGCGGAGGTCAGTAACGGTCGCGACCTCCGAATAACCATTGGCCACCGACCAGTCGAGAATGCCCGCGAAGAGCGCCACCGTCGCCTTGTGGAGTCCTCGTGCCGCGTTTCTCATGCCGAGTTCCGTGTCCACGCAGAACCGGGAACTTTCGATCAGTCCGTGATGACACGGCAGAGGTTCGCCATCGAGAAGGAACGGAAACGTCCGGCCAAGCATCGTCGGGCCCGAGCCTGGGAGAAGGCGTGCGCACCCGACAACATCGCACAGATCGTCCGTCACGGCGAGGAGGTAGGTCGGATCGAGCGCGTCGTACTCATCCGTCTCGCGCCCGGACTTGACTGTTACGTTCCAGTCGAGGCGGTCCCTGAACACGCGCGCCCGTAGCGCTTGCATTTGATCAATGAGCCTGTTCCCTACGCTGTTTTCGCCATTCCGGACCGCAACAAGCCGCATGCCATTTTCTCCGCACTGTTTCCACAGCGCAAAAAGAAACAGGGTTCGAACAGGCGGACCATTACGGGTTTCCGAAGGTCATTCAGGTTGCGAAAATCCACAGGATTGACCGCGCTTCTAGCGGTGGTTGTATTTTGGAGGTTGATCTCACGCCGCTTAACTTGAATAAGAGAACCACCTTTTCGCGGCTGGGGCAGCACGAAGGAGGGTTGATGAAGTCTCTGAAGCCACAGTTTGAAACGCTGCGGGACTGGTTGAAATTAGCGCCGGACAAGCCCGCCATCGATCAGGCTTTGCGCAGGTTCGCAAATGCCCAGGGGTTCGAATGGTTCACCTATCTTTCGGTCCACGAGGCCGACGTGTATGGCATGTCAAACTATCCGGTGGAGTGGCAGAAGCACTATCTCGACAGCGGCCTCGCCAAGGTGGACCCTGTCGTCGAAGCGGTATCCGCGAGGCGCGGAGCCTACTCCTGGTCGGAGAACGGGTTGCCCGTTCCAGCAAGAAAGTCTCACCGAAAGTTCTTTGGCGAAGCCCGAAATTTTGGCATCCGTTCGGGGATCTCCATCCCGATCTTCGACGGGTTCGGAAGGCGTGCCCTCTTCACCTTCTCGTCCCGTGAGCGGAAACCCGACACCACCATGCTGGCAGACGAATATTCCGTTCTGACGCTTGGTGCCTTCGTCGATGGCTACTTGCAGAGCCGCAATGACCACGGGCTGATGAGCGCGGCGCCCTCCCCTTTGACGAGCTATCAGCTGGAATGCCTCGCATGGCTTCTGCAGGGTAAGACCAACGACGATATCGCGGCACTCCGCAATGTCAGTCGGCGAGCCGTCGAGTTCCAGCTGCAGAACATTCGTCGGAAGCTCAACGTCGTGACTACCTACCAAGCCCTGGGCATCGCGATAAAGCGCAAGTGGATCTAAGCTCGCGGACAGATATTCCTCGCTGGCCTACGTCACGCGTTGGCAGATCGGCTGGCGGAATCAATTTAGGCCTCACCTGCGATGCAAGCATTGCGGACGCGTTTCGCTGCGCAAAAGATCTGACGTCAGACGCCCTGCGATCTCTGCAGGACTCACGTTCGCTGACTTAGGGTTTTCCGACAGTCGCCGTTTGCTGCCGTGCACACGTGGCTGCTCGGCAATCTGAGCGAGCTTCCGAGTGACAAAGCTGCTCCCATCTGTTATGTTTGCCAAAACACACGACTTGGCTAACAACATAGGAGGTAGCGATATGGCGAAGACGCTGAGAATGCGGTCGTCATCGACTGCTCCGCAACAGCGCCTCGTTGCGAAAAAGAAGCGCATGCGGAGTCTGATCCGTAAGGATGTCAACAAGGACATGCCGGGCGAGCGGAAGTTTGTCGTTCGGCAGACGCTTCAAGCTGCCATTCGCAAAGGCCTGATCGGCTCCAAGGACGAGCGGATCACAGCACGTTTGAGCCATGCCCTCATTGAGCAGGCTAAGCGCCAGACGGGCATTAAGGGTGACACCGAGCTGCTTGAATTCGCTCTCGCCAATGTTGCGCTTGAGGACAATTTCCCCGCGACCATGAACAAGCTCGCGGGAGCCATCGATCCAGACATCAAGCTCGGCTTCTGATTGAGGTTTGAGTGTCAGAATTCGATGTTGAAGCAGCCCTTCGCTCGCTCCGTGGCTTTCCAACCAGAACACTTGCTCGCCGACCTGATGATCAGCTGCCCTTCGTGAACGAGGGCGATCTCGGCGGGCAAGCCCTTTTGCTCGACACCTGTGTGTACATCGACAGGCTCCAAGGCAAAGCGCCCGCGTTGGTGAAGCAGATCATGGACGCTCGGCACAACAACCATTCAGCCATCTGCATCCAGGAGTTGGCCCATACACTTGGTGTCCTGAAGGCCGAGGATCCACGCACCGCAGGCGTGCATAAGGCGGTGTCCGAGGTCATCCGATCGATGCCCGGACACCGGATCCTGACGCCCGATGCCGACGTCCTTGGCCGCGCTGCTGTTCTGAATGGCGTGCTCTGTCGCCTGCAGGGCTACCAGGACGACCAGAGGCTGCGCTGCCTGTACGACTGCACTCTGTATATGCAGGCATCGAAATCGGGGCTTGTCCTGTTGA
Source organism: Mesorhizobium sp. (assembly GCA_039916205.1). GTDB lineage: Bacteria > Pseudomonadota > Alphaproteobacteria > Rhizobiales > Rhizobiaceae > Mesorhizobium. Next base: position 2,693 of record JBDSLV010000441.1, read on the forward strand.
CGAGGAACATCGCCGACTACGACTTCTGCCTACAACTCATTCCCGGCGGCAAAGTCCTTTTCTACAGGTAGCGCCACTCCTCCGTTCACCACCCTCTGAGACGTTGAAATAGCCATTCGCTATCAACGGGTTGAATAATGATCGGTGGCTTTTGCTCCCCAATGCCGCATCCTTTGGTTTATTGTTATTCAAAAGTGCGGCGATCATCGCCGCATTTAGAGAATCTGAAAAATCGACCCTTGAGATATGTGCCGACCAGGCCTTCAGTCTTTGCGTTTCTAGACAGTTGCCGCCATCGACCACCAGCAACGCGCCGCTGAGGGTCGCGAAAGCGATCAGGCGAACCATCCGTAGCGATGAGGGCCGAGTGCAAAGCCCCTCTGCTGCCTCATAGTCAACGCCCTGGCTGCACCGACCAGGTCAAAAGTTGCCGGCGCGTACAAAGCCAAAATCTACAGGAGAGGCAGCACCTCGGACCGTTTGACCTGGCCAAGGGCAAAACTCGTCTCGATCGAGGCGACGCCATCCAGGCGCGTCAGCTTGTCCTTCAGGAATTGCTCGTAGGCTTCGAGGTCGCGCGCGACGATGCGCATCAGGTAGTCACGCTGGCCGGTCATGAGATAGCAGTCAGCCACTTCGGGCCAACGAGCCACAGCTTGGGCGAAACGATCCAGATCCTCTTCACGCTGGCGCTCCAGTTTGATCGAAGCAAAGGCGCTGATAGGCAGGCCAACCTTCTTCTGGTCGATGATCGCGGTGTAACCCTTGATAACGCCGGCATCTTCGAGCATGCGAATGCGCCGCGCACACGGCGATGGCGAAAGGCCGACCCGCTCGGCGAGTTCGTGGGTGGTGATCTTGCCGTTCTCCTGGACGGCGGCGATGATCCGGCGGTCGATATCGTCAATTTGGCGCATTGGCTCATTTACCCAGTTTTTGTTGTTGAATTGGCTAGTTTTGCCAAAATGAAGCCCAATACAAGCTGGATTTGATTACCTTCGTCAAGGCGATCCTCCTACGCTGTTGCCTTCATGGGATGACAGGCATGGACAATCAGGACATCACCACGCTCTCGGCTCTGGAACGCAAGATTTTGTGGCTGGCGATCTGGACGATCCACAATGCCAACCATTTGCGCAGCAACGACGATGGCATGAAAGTCGGCGGGCATCAGGCGTCGTCCGCGTCGCTCGCGACCATCATGACCGCGCTCTATTTTGCGGTTCTCAGGCCGGAAGATCGCGTTGCGGTCAAACCCCATGCAAGCCCAGTTTTTCACGCGATCCAGTATCTGCTCGGCAATCAAACACGAGAGAAACTGGAGAATTTTCGCGCCTACAAGGGCGCGCAATCTTATCCGTCGCGCACGAAGGACGAAGACGACGTCGATTTCTCCACCGGCTCGGTCGGATTGGGCGTGGCGCAGACCCTGTTTTCGTCACTGGCGCAAGACTACGTCCGCGCCAAGGGCTGGGGCCATGAGCGGCCCGAAGGCCGCATGGTGGCGTTGGTCGGCGACGCCGAGATGGATGAAGGCAACATCTTCGAGGCGCTGCTCGAAGGATGGAAGCACGGGCTTCAAAACACCTGGTGGGTGGTCGACTACAACCGCCAAAGCCTGGACGCCGTCGTCCGCGAGGGGCTTTGGGCGCGGTTCGAATCGATCTTCCGCAATTTCGGCTGGGATGTGGTCATTCTGAAGCACGGCACTCTGCAGCAGGCCGCGTTCACTGAGCCGGGCGGCGAGGCATTGCGGGAGTGGATCGACCGTTGCCCGAACCAGCTCTATTCCGCACTGACCTTCCAAGGTGGTGCCCCCTGGCGCAAACGCCTGCTCGATGATCTCGGCGACCAAGGGCCGCTGTCGCAGCTGCTTGAAAGACGCAGCGACGATCAGCTGGCGAGGCTGATGGGCAATCTCGGCGGCCATGACCTTCCGACATTGCTCGAGGCCTTCGAAAAGGCCGGCACACACAATCGGCCGACCTGTTTCATCGCCTACACGATCAAGGGTTTCGGCTTGCCGCTAGCCGGTCACAAGGATAACCACGCCGGCTTGATGACGCCGGCGCAGGTCGACATCTTGCGCAAGGCGATGAGCATCCGCGAAGGTCGCGAGTGGGAGCCGTTCGAAGGCCTTGAGGTCCCAAGCGAAACACTCGGCGATTTTCTCGCCGCAGTGCCATTCATCCAAAAGGGCCGGCGCCGTTATTCGGCGCCCACCGTCCAGGTCCCTGAGCGGCTCGACTTTTCCGCTCAGCCGTCGATGTCGACACAGCAGGGCTTTGGGCTGCTCATGCATGAGATCGCCAAGAGTGATACGGAGTTCGCCAAGCGCATTGTCACGACCTCGCCCGATGTGACCGTGTCGACCAATCTCGGCGCCTGGGTCAACCGCCGCGGACTGTTCGCTCGCGAGCAAATGGCCGACCTGTTCAAGTCCGAGCGTATCCCCTCGACCTACAACTGGACCTTTTCTCCCAAAGGCCAGCATATGGAACTCGGGATCGCCGAGATGAACCTCTTTATCATGCTGTCTGCATTCGGCCTTTCGCACTCGATCTTCGGGGAGCGCCTGCTGCCGGTCGGCACACTCTATGATCCGTTCATCGAACGCGGTCTGGATGCACTGAATTATGCCTGCTACCAGGATGCTCGGTTCATCGTTGCTGCGACTCCCTCGGGCGTGAGCCTGGCACCGGAAGGCGGGGCGCATCAGTCGATCGCTACGCCGTTAATCGGAATGGCACAGGATGGCCTTGCGAGCTTCGAACCGGCCTTTGTCGATGAACTCGCCACGATCCTGGGCTGGTCGTTCGACTATATTCAGCGCTCCGGCCAGTCCGAACCGGAAGAGACAAGCTGGTTGCGTGACCGGACCGGCGGGGCGGTCTATCTGCGGCTGTCCACCCGATCGCTGAACAGCCCAAACGAATGATCTCGCCCGAACGGGCCGAAGACATCATCAATGGCGCCTACTGGATGCGCAGGCCAGGCCCCAACGCGCAGATCGTGGTCGCTTATACTGGAGCAATGGCACCTGAAGCCATCGAGGCGGTAGGTCTCATCGCTGAAGACAGGCGCGATGTCGGACTGCTGGCGATCACCTCGGCGGACCGGCTCAATGCCGGCTGGACCGCCGCGTCACGCGCTCGCGAGCGCGGCTTGGTCCACGCCCGAAGCCACGCTGAGCGGCTGCTGGCAGAGGTTCCTTCCAATTGCGGCCTGGTTACAGTTCTCGACGGCCACCCGGCGACGCTGGCGTGGCTGGGATCGGTTCTCGGACATCGCACCCGTTCGCTTGGCGTCGAGCATTTCGGCCAGACCGGGACAATCGCGGACCTCTATCGACACCACGGCATCGATGCGAATTCGATAGTGGCGGCCGCCGGTCAGGCTTCCAGTGGCCGTCCGATCCGACACCTGCGCGCCTTAGGGTAGACGTTTAGCAAATTCAAATGCTGGACGGCCAGGACACGCACCATCAACGTTAACGGCCGAGCGAAAGACACCGGCATGCACACGGGCTGATTCAGGCTTGTGAGGTGGTATTCAACTCGGAGAAGACTGTGCACCAGAAGCGGTAGTCGCCTTTGCGCCCGTCGAAATGTGCAGTCAACGCGCACCATGCTGCAGCAGTCGTTGCGCTCGCTCCATAAATCTCAATAGCTGCCTGTACTGCAGCGGTTGGATCGGCAAATTCCCACAGCGTCAAAACGCTGTTGTCGATAGTGCCGGCGTCGAAATGATCGGAGTGCATTTTTGCCATGCCAAAGGCTCCCGCGGTTTGGTCCGGCGAGGGCAGCGGCGCGCCGCTAGGCCGGACGTTGGGAACCCACGCGGAGTGAGCCACGATCCAAGGAGCGTTGCCCCCAGGACATTCGTCGTGTCGTCCCTGGCCTTCGAACAACTTTGAACAGTGGTGTAGAACTGCCGCCGTGTAAGTTGTGCGCGTAGGCAATTTATTGCAGACCGAAGCGTTCAGGACAACCTGTACTAAGTGCAGGAGCGCAGGTTTCGGGGCGGGGAAAAGACCGCCTGGACCGAGTTCGAACGGTCATGTCCGATGTCAGAACAAGCGTCGTCCGGGTTCGACAAATCTCTGTAATGACTGACCGAAAGGGACATGGGGGCTCAACTCAGACACTTGTCAGGTGGCAGCGGCGCCGGGTCGCTTCGCACGCCCGCTTGGGCTTTGTTGTTATGGTCGCCTCGTTCTGGCATTCTGGTGTCCTATACCGACGGATTCGACACGAAACCACTTCGTCTCGATAGCAGCCGAAAGCCTAGCTGCGCACATGAAGCCATTGATCGCGATCTGCTCGCAAGATGCCGAGTTATATCTGCTCCTCAGTCATATTCTGGAGGTTGACGGCTTCACCAGCGCGTTGGCCGGCTCAGTCGAGGAGGCCATGGAACTTGCCACGGACCAGCCGGTCCAGGCTGTGGTGCTGGACTGTCGGCCGGACAATCAGTTTGCGGCCGGCAGCGCTCGGCTCAAGCAGGATGCGCGGACCAGCGCTCTCCCCTGTATCGCGTTGGTATCTTCCGGCGCGGCGGACCAGCACATTCAGCTGTTGAAGTCCGGCATCGATGAGCGCTTTGCCAGACCGATTGCGCCGGCCAAACTGCTCGAGTACCTGCGGCTCAGGCTCGCTGTTGGCGAAACATCAGGACCAGCAAGCCCGAGCGGCAAATCGCTACTATACAGCGATGTCGAAATGCACATCGATACGTATC
>JBDSLV010000442.1:0-3331 GCA_039916205.1 Mesorhizobium sp.
GTCGGGCCTGTCGGCACGCTCGCGCCCTATGAGGCGGTCCTCGATCTGCTTTCGGGTCCGCAGACGACGGCCCGCAAGCTCGCCGTCTAAGCCGTCCTGGCGTCGTGTTCGCGCTCCCTTTCTTTCGCCGTGACCTGCCGGCGCTGAAAGGCGACCACGTCACGCTGCGCGTGCCGCTGACCAATGACTACCGCGAATGGTCGGTGCTGCGCGGCGACAGCCGGGCCTTCCTGGAACCGTGGGAGCCGCGCTGGACCCCTGACGAGCTCGACCGCACGGCGTGGCGCCTTCGCATCAGCCGCTACCGTGAAGATTATGCACAAGGAACGGCAATCGCCTTCTTCATCTTCGAGAAGTCGAGCGGCAAGCTGGCCGGCGGCATTACGCTTGGCAACATCCGCCACGGCGTCTCGCAAAGCGGCCATGTCGGCTACTGGATCGGCGAGCGTTTTGGCGGCCGCGGCCTGATGACCGACGCGGTCAAGGTGGTGGCGCGCTTCGCCTTCGATACGCTGAGGTTGCACCGGATCGAAGCGGCCTGTATTCCCGAGAATATCAGGTCGATCCGCGTGCTTGAAAAAGCCGGATTCCGGCGCGAAGGACTGCTGCGATCCTATCTCAGGATCAACGGCATCTGGCAGGACCACTACCTCTACGCCCGGATCGCGGACGATCCGCCGGGCGCTGGAACGAAGGACTGATTTTTGACGAATTTCCTGCGCAACGGGCCGTTGTTCGCCTTTGTCCTCGCGACATTCATGACGCTGTGCGTGGCGTCCTCGGCTTTTGCCGTCGAGCCGATCAAGATCGCCCGCGACGACGTGGCGCTCGACCTTTCCGGCGCCGTCGAGATCTATAGGAACCAGGGCGAGAATTTCCAGGTTTCGACAGCACCAGGACCTGATGGCATCGTGCGGCGCATCGAGGTCGAGGCAAATGACGCGCGTTCGACCGGTGACTGGGCGGTGTTCGCGCTTGCCAACACCACCGACCAGCAGCTCGACAGGCTGATCGTGGCACCGCATTTCCGGCTGGTGAATTCCGGCATCTTCTGGCCTGATCTCGGCGCGACCCGTATCGCGGCGATCACGCCCAGTGAGGGCTTCGCGCTCGACCGCCAGACCAGCCCGGACGCCGACGTGTTCCGGGTGACGCTGAACCCCGGTACGGTCATCACCTTCATCGCCGAACTGGCGTCGCCGAAACTGCCGCAGGTCTACCTGTGGGATCCGGAATCCTACAAGGACTCGGTCAATTCCTACACGCTGTTTCGCGGCATCGTCATCGGCATCGCCGGGTTGCTGGCGCTGTTCCTGACCATTCTTTTCGTCGTCAAGGGAACGTCGATGTTCCCGGCGACGGCCGCACTTGCCTGGGCGGTACTGGCCTATATCTGCGTCGATTTCGGCTTCCTCAACAAGATCATCGAGATATCACCCGGCAACGAGCAGATGTGGCGGGCGGGAACGGAGGTGGCGCTGGCGGCGACGTTCGTGGTGTTCCTGTTTGCCTATCTCAACCTCAACCGATGGCACGGCCATTTCAGCTATGGCGCGCTGGTCTGGATCCTCGGGCTTCTGCTGATCGCGGGCGTTGCCATCGTCGATCCGGCGGTGGCTGCCGGCATCGCCCGGCTGTCCTTCGCCGCGACCGCGCTGACCGGGCTCGGCCTCATCATCTTCCTTGGTATTCGTGGTTATGACCGCGCCATCATGCTGGTGCCCAGTTGGGTCATGGTGCTGTTATGGCTATGCGGGTCGTGGATGGCGATCACCGGCATGCTCGACAACGACATTGCCCAGCCGGCACTTGGCGGCGGGCTGATCCTGATCATCCTGTTGATCGGCTTCACCGTCATGCAGCACGCCTTTGCCGGCGGAGCGCTGCATCAAGGGCTGTTCTCCGATCTTGAACGGCAGGCGCTGGCCGTTGCCGGATCGGGCGATACAGTATGGGACTGGGACGTGTTGCGCGACCGTGTCGTCACCAAGCCGGATGTCAGCATCCAGCTTGGCCTGGCGCCCAACAGCCTTGGCGGTGCGGCCCGCAACTGGCTGCCGGTGCTGCATGCCGATGACCGCGACACCTTCCGCACGACACTCGACGTGGTGCTCGAGCACCGGCGTGGCCGCGTCTCGCAGAACTTCCGCCTGCGCGGCGCCGACGGGCACTATCACTGGTTCTTGCTGCGCGCGCGGCCGGTGATCGGATCGGATGGCGAGGTCATTCGCTGTGTCGGCACGATGGTCGACGTGACGGAGCAGAAAAAGTCTGAGGAAAGGCTACTGTACGACGCCGTGCACGACAACCTGACCGGCCTGCCGAACCGCGAATTGCTGATGAACCGGCTGGAAGCAATCATCTCAATCGCCCGGACCGAGGAGAAAGTTCGCCCGACCGTCTTTGTCATCGACATCGATCGCTTCAAGCAGGTCAATGACGGGCTCGGCATATCCGCCGGCGACACCATTCTTCTCACCATCGCGCGGCGGCTGCACCGGTTGTTGAAGCCGAAGGACTCGCTGTCGCGCTTTGCCGGCGACCAGTTCGCGCTGATGCTGTTGTCGGAACAGGACCCGGCCCGCATCGCCGCCGTGGCCGACGCCATCAAGCATGCGATCAACAACCCGATCACCTTTGCCAAGCGCGAGATCGTGCTGACCGCGTCGATCGGACTGATCACCTGGAACTCGCCGCAGATGTCGGCCGAGGACATGGTCAAGGACGCCGAGTTGGCCATGCATCAGGCCAAGCGTTTCGGCGGCGACCGGATCGAGCCGTTCCGACCTGCCTTCCGAACCGTCGGCACCGACAGGCTGCAGTTCGAATCCGACCTGCGCCGCGCCATCGAGCGGCGCGAATTCACCCTGGCCCATCAGCCGATCGTGCGGCTGGAAGACGGCAGCGTCGCCGGTTTCGAAGCCTTGCTGCGCTGGGACCACCCGCGCCGCGGCATGATCCCGCCGGCGGATTTCATTCCGGTGGCTGAAAGCTGCGGGCTTATCGTGCAGCTTGGCTTGTTTGCCATGCAGCAGGCCGCCGAGGACCTCGCGACCTGGCAAAAACAGATCGGCGATGCGCCGCTGTCGGTCTCGGTCAACCTGTCGAGCCGCCAGTTGATCCGCCGCGACCTGGTCAGCGATGTCCGCTCGGTCATCGCGCGTGCCAATCTGAAGCCGCGCTGCTTCCGGCTGGAACTTACGGAATCGCTGGTCATGGACAATCCCGAGCAGACCGCGCATGTGCTCACCAAGCTGAAGCAGCTTGGCATTGGCCTCTCGCTCGACGATTTCGGCACGGGCTATTCATCGCTCGCCTACCTGACACGCTT
>JBDSLV010000443.1:0-4669 GCA_039916205.1 Mesorhizobium sp.
GGTTGGCCTTGTGGGCCGGCATTGTGCTGCAAGTCATCGCCGGCGTGTTTGTCGTCATTGGCACCTGGACCGCGATTGCCGCTGCGGTGCTGGTGCTGTTCCTGATCGTCGCCACGCCGATGTTTCACAATTTCTGGGACCATCAGGGTCCTGACCGCGCCGCACGCATCAATGGTTTTGTCGGCAATGTCGCGCTGACGGGTGGCTTTCTGACGCTGATCGCGCAGTCGGTTTGATACGCCAGGCCTGCTGGAAGAACGTGTCGGGACAGCGGCTTTCGAGACGCTGCCCCGCACATTTCTATGCCGCGAACCGGAGGCCGCCGTCGCAGGTCAGCACCTGACCGGTCATGAAGCCGTTGGACACGAGGAAAGCGATGGCGTCGGCGACGTCCTCCGCCTGGCCGACGCGGCCGACGGGTGTCTTCCCGGCGTATTCGGCAAAGATCGCCTGCCGCTGCTCGGCGGGCAGGAAATCCCACCACGGCGTGTCGATGACACCGGGCGCAACGACATTGACCCGCAGCGGCTTCAGTTCGACGGCCAGGATCGGCGCGACGGTCAGTAGCATGCCGTTGATGGCGCCGATGCCGGCAACGCCAGGCATCGAGACTTGAGCCGACACCGCCGAGATGAAGGTGACCGAGCCGCTTTTGTTCAAGGTCGGCAGGGCCGCCTGCAGGCAGGAAAGCTGCGGCCGGACCTTTTCCTCGACGCCTGCACCGATGTCGGCGAGGTCGAGCGTTTCGAACGGGCCAAGACCCTTGCCGCCGCTGGCCGCCAGCACCAGGTGGTCGAAAGGCCCCAGTTCACTGAAGAAGCGCTTGACCTCGTCCGGCTTGGAGGCATCGAAAGCGGCTTTCTCCGCCATGCCGTCAAGGCTCTTCCACGCACTCTTCAGCCGTTCCTGGCTGCGGCCGGTGATGGTTACCTTCATGCCCGGGCCTACCAGTTTGCGCGCCGTGGCGAGGCCGATGCCGGATGAGCCGCCGATAATGACAGTGTGCTGGATTGTCTGCGTCATGAGTGCTGTTCCTTCGATGTCTGGGAGATTGGCCCGACGAGGTCGAGGCTCAAGGCCCGCAATTGCTGTCTTGCCTTGACGTCATAGGCCTGCGCATCGGCGCGGGATTCCTTCAAGCCGTCGAAATAGAGGCCGCTACGCCCGTCAAGCGCGGAAGACGCCGCGAGGTTGAGGATGGCTTCGGCTCCGGTTTCGACCGAGCTCCACGGCGAGACGCCTGCCTGCCGGACCATCGTTGTGTCCATGTAGCTGGCCGGATGCAGGGCATTGACGGTGATGCCGCTGCCTTTCAACTGCTCCGCAAGGTCTATGGTGAAGAGAACCTGCGCCAGCTTGCTCTGGCAGTAGGCGCGCACGCCATCATAGGAGCGGGTCAGCATGACGTCGCTGAAGTCGATTGCCCGCTGGCCGGCGGAGGCGACATTGACGATGCGCGCCGGCGCACTGGCCTTCAGCAACGGCAGGAGCTCTGTCGTCAACAGGAAGCCGGCGAGGTAGTTGACGGCAAAGCGCAGTTCGTAGCCATCCGCGCTGATCTGCCGTTTCGCATCCTGGCCCGATGTGCCGACGCCGGCATTGTTGATCAGGATGTCGAGCCGGTCGGTCGTAGCCCGCACGGGCCTCGGCGAGCCCGCGGACCTCGGCCAGCGAGGAAAGGTCGGCGGTGAGAAACTCGGCCTTGCCGCCCGCGGCTTCGATTTCGGCGACGGCCGCCTTGCCGCGCGCCCTATCGCGGCCATGTACCAGCACCCGCGCGCCAGCGGCGCCAAGCTCTCGCGCGACGACGCGGCCGACGCCGTCGGTCGAGCCAGTGATCAGAATTGTCTTGTTCTTCAAGTCCATGTTCAGAGCCTCCTGTTGCTGCTCTGAACGGAAGATGGGCCGCTTGGCGTATCCCAAACAGTTCAAACTTTATCCTGGTATCGATACTGCTATAATAGACGCATGAGCGTTCCCATTTCCTCCACTTCCACCCAATCGGCCGATGAGAGCCGCCGGCGCGAGCTCGGTGCCTTCCTGCGGTCGCGCCGCGAAAGGCTGACGCCTTCGGCCACCGGCATCGCAACGGGCTTGCGCCGCCGTACGCCGGGCTTGCGGCGTGAGGAAGTGGCGATGATCGCCGGCGTCGGCACCACCTGGTACACATGGCTGGAGCAGGGCAGGGACGTCCGGCATTCGGTGGAAGTGCTGAGCGCGCTCTGCGACGCGCTGCGCCTCGATGCCGTGGAGAAGCGGCATTTGTTCATTCTCGCTGGCCGCCAGCAGCCGGAGCGCCGCATAGCGGCACCTGAAAAGGCCGACGGCCCCTTGCTGCACATGCTGGAGAGCCTGGTTCTGCAGCCCGCTTATGTGGTTGGCCGGCGCTGGGACGTGCTGGCGTGGAACCCGGCGGCGGCGGCAGTCTTCGGCGACTACGGTCTGCTCGAGGGCGATAGCAGAAACATCGTCCATATGGTTTTCACCAATCCCCAGCATCGCCGCTTGCTGGTCGACTGGGAGGAACTCGCCCACGTGGTGCTGGCTTCGTTCCGTGCCGAGAGCGCGAAATATGTCGGCGATCCCGATTTCGACCGGCTGATCGCGCTGATGATGCGCTCGAGCCCGGAGTTCAGGGATTGGTGGCCCCGGCGGGACGTGGCGCGGAGGCTGACTGGCGTGAAGCATGTCCGGCACCCAATTGCCGGCATGATGGCCTTCGAGCATATGAGCCTTTCGATCGATGACGGCTCGGATATCAGGCTGATCGTCTATACGCCGCTGGCCGAACAGAACTCGATCGCCAAGCTGCGGGCGTTGCTGGATGCCATGCCGTCTGAGCGGCGTAGCGCCTAGACTTGCTGCGGTGGCGTCAGGGCTTCGGCTTCAACCCGTCGATGAACAGTTGCTCCAGGAACCTTGCGGCATCCTCGAAACGGCCATCGCCACCACGGTCAGCACCAAGCACGGCGCGGACCTGGACGTCGAAATCGGCATAGTGCTGGGTCGTCGCCCAGATCGAGAAGATCAGATGCCAGGGGTCGGTCTTGGCGATCTTGCCGGCGCGCATCCAGCCCTTGATGACGGTCGCCTTCTCGTCGACCAGCGTCTTCAATTCGCCCGCCAGCAGCGGCATGATGCGCGGCGCACCCTGCAGGATCTCATTGGCGAAGAGCCGGCTCTCACGCGGAAAATCCCGCGCCATTTCAAGCTTGCGCCGGATGTAGCTCCTGAGTTCGGTCAGCGGATCGCCGATATCGTCCAGTTCGCGCAACGGCGCCAGCCAGGTGTCGAGCAGGCGCTGCATCAGCGTCTCGTGAATGTCTTCCTTGCGGCGGAAATAATAGAGCAGGTTCGGCTTCGACATGCCGGCGGCCTCGGCGATCTGGTCGATGGTCGAGCCGCGGAAACCGTTGGTGGAGAAAACCTCGAGCGCCGCCTCAAGGATCAGTTCGCGCTTTTCCTGCTGGATGCGGGTGCGGCGAGGGGCCTCCATGCTGGTCGTCACCGTTGCAAGCCCTCGCTTTGACTGTCATCTGGACCAATTCTCTGGACCAGTTTTTCTCTGGCCTGTGGAACGCACTTCAGGTGCTGCATTTCCGCTAGTAATCCTTTGACCGCCGACAGGGCGGTGCTAACGTTTGTCCAATCGGTCAAAAATTTGCGTAGCACGAATTCGCAAGCAAGACCAAGCGTTGGCCGCACCGAAACAGTTTACAAGGGGAAGTCTTGGTCATGTCCAACCGGCTGAAAGTCACGCCGAACGATCTCAGCGCATTCTGGATGCCGTTCACGGCAAACCGGCAGTTCAAGCAGGCGCCGCGCATGATGGTGTCCGCCAAGGACATGCATTACACGACGAGCGATGGCCGCAAGGTGCTCGACGGCACCGCCGGTCTGTGGTGCGTCAACGCTGGCCACTGCCGACCCAAGATCACCGAGGCGATCCAGCATCAGGCCGCCGAGCTCGACTATGCGCCCGCCTTCCAGATGGGCCACCCGATCGTGTTCGAACTGGCCAACCGCCTGGTCGACATCGCACCGAAGGGCATGGATCACGTCTTCTTTACCAACTCCGGTTCGGAATCGGTCGACACCGCGCTGAAGATGGCGATCGCCTATCACCGCGCCAGGGGCGAGGGCTCACGCACCCGCCTGATCGGCCGCGAGCGCGGCTATCACGGCGTCAATTTCGGCGGCATCTCGGTCGGCGGCATCGTCACCAACCGCAAGATGTTCGGCACGCTGCTCGGCGGCGTCGACCATATGCCGCATACGCATCTGCCGGAGAAGAACGCCTTCACCAAGGGCGTGCCGGAATATGGCGCGGAGCTGGCCAACGAGCTGGAGCGCATCGTCGCCCTGCATGACGCCTCCACCATCGCCGCCGTCATCGTCGAGCCGGTCGCTGGCTCCACCGGTGTCATCCTGCCGCCCAAGGGCTATCTTGAGAAGCTGCGCGAAATCTGCACCAAGCACGGCATCCTGCTGATCTTCGACGAGGTCATCACCGGTTTTGGCCGTCTTGGCACGCCGTTCGCCGCCGACTATTTCGGCGTGACGCCTGACATCATGACCACCGCCAAGGGCGTCTCCAACGGCGTCATCCCGATGGGCGCGGTGTTCGTGAAGAAGGAAATCCACGACGCCTTCATGACCGGCCCCGAGC
>JBDSLV010000444.1:0-3313 GCA_039916205.1 Mesorhizobium sp.
GGCCGATCAAGCCAAGGATTTCGCCGGCCTCGCAGGACAGCGAGGCACTGCGCAACGCCTGCACGCCGCCAAAGGTCTTGCTGACTGCCTCAACCGACAGCATCGGTGACATCTCCCATCCCGGCCGATGGCTATTTCTCCTGTCGGCCGGTCAACAGGATGCTAGACTCCGGACTTTTCCATAACAAGTATTTTTTTCCATTTTAGAAAATATTCTTGGAGACCCAAGGATTCCGCCCGGAAAATGGCGGCGATCGCGCGACGCTCAGATTCCAGCGCCAGGCGGAAGTCCATCACGGGGAACCGTATTGGACATCAGCATGATGACCGGCTCGTTGCCGCGCGCGATATAAGCGTGCTGCATCTCGCCATCGAACAGGATGCTGTCGCCCGGCTGCAGCACCGTCGGATCATAATGGATCGTATGCAGCTCAAGGCTGCCGCTCAGCACGTGGATGAATTCCTCGCCCGAATGGCTGCGCCATCCGCCATTCTCCTCAAAGCTGTGCGCCCGCAGCGTGACGCGCCAGAAAATGTTGGTCTTGTCGCGGAAATCGCTGCACAGGACCTCGAATTCCATGGCATTGCCCTCGTGCATGATGCCGCTGCCGGCACGCGTGATCGAGCGGCGCGCCTGCATGCCTGGCTTCGGGCTGAACAGGAAGGATGCCACCGGCACATGCAACACGCCGGCGATCATCAGGGCGACATCGACGGTCAGCCGGGCCTTGCCATTCTCCAGTTTGGAAAGCTGCGAAACCGAGAGGCCGGAGCGGTCGCTGAGGTCGCGCAGCGTGATGTTCTGCTCCTTGCGCGCGTCCCGGATCTTGCTGCCCACATTGCCTTGCATCGCCCACGCCCTTGGCTGTCGTGTTTCCAATTCGACAAGCTCTAGCGACGCGGCGCGAGACCGTCCAGCCTTTAGACGGCTACGGCTAGTTTCGGCCATAGTGACATCGCGACAGATGCAAATGCGGCTTCCAGGACTTGGGCGACACGCTCGAATGTTTCTGGATCGGAAAGCAGGTCGTTGCGGACTTCGAGATAGACGCAAGGCCTGCCTTGCTCGATCCCATGCCGGTTCAGCGTATAGCCGACGGCCTGGCGCCAATCGTAGGGCTCGTTGTCACCGACCTTGAGGCCCGCTTTCCTGCCGAACGTGCCAAGGTTTTCCAGAACAGAGCTGACGAACGGCGAGGGTTCGCGCCACAGCACGCCGATATCGACCTCGCGCCGGATGCCGCCCATGACCGGGGTGAAGGAGTGCGCCGAGATCAGCGCCTGCCGGCCGGCAGCCTCTTCCGCGATCGCCTGTTCGAGTGGCGCCCAGGCGATAAGCTTGCGCAGCCGGGCATCGGTTTCGTCGACGGCGAGATTGCCAGGCACGGGAATGCCGCCGAGATCCGGGCGCATGAAATCCCACTCGCCGTCCGGGCGGTTATAGTCGAGAAACAGCCTGGAATAATGCGCGATCACCGCCGGCACCCGCATGGTTCGCGACAGCCTTCGGGTCAACGTATCGATGCCGAGATCGACGGCGAAATGCGTGCCGAGATAGGGCACGGCAAGTCCAAGATCGCGCCATGGCCGTGGCACCAGATTGCCGGCATGTTCAGCAATCAGCAGATAGGGGCTCACGGCGCCCGGCAACAGCCTCTCGACGCTGGCCTCGGCCAGCGCCGCGACGGCGGCATCGTCGAGGGAACTAACCAATGACGGAGCGGACATGATAGGCCTTTGCCGCTGTCGCTTCCGCCAGGCCGGCGCGGCCATTGGTGCGGCCGAGACCGGAATTCTTGATGCCGCCCCATGGCAGGTGCAGGTCGGCATGGTCGCAGCGATTGAGATAGACCGTGCCGGCCTCGACCTCGTCGAGCAGCGCCACGCCGTGATCGATATCCTGCGTCCAGATCGAGGAGCTCAAGCCGAAATCACTGTCGTTCATCAGGCCGATCGCCTGCTCGTCGCTGCTGACTGACTGGATACAGGCCACCGGCCCGAACAGCTCATCGCGCATGATCTGCATGCTGTGATCCACGCCGACCAGCACTTCCGGCGCGACATAGGCAGCTCCGAGGCCGGAGGCCTTGCGCGTACCGTCCTGCGGCATCAGGCGCCGGGCCCCTGCCCGCACCGCTTTCTCGGTCAGATCGCGGATCGTGTCGGCCGCCATTGCCCGCACAACCGGTCCAATCATCGGCTTTTCATCGATCGGATGACCGACGGTCCATTTCGCCGTCTCGGCAACGAAGGCTTCGACAAAACGGTCATGGATCGCCTTGTCGACATAGATGCGTTCGACCGAGCAGCAGGACTGGCCGGCATTGGAATAGGTGCCTTCAGCGATCTGCGGGATCGCCGCTTCAAGGTCGGCGTCGGCGCGGACATAGGTCGGATCCTTGCCGCCAAGTTCGAGATGAACCTGCGTGAAGGTGCCGGCGGCAGCGGCATGCACGCGCCTTCCGCCATTGACCGAACCGATGAAGTTCACGGCGTTGAAGGCACCCGATGCAATCAGGCGCTCGGCATCGGCGTGGTCAAGGTGCAGGCTCTGGAACACGCCGTCGGGACCGCCGGCGGCGCGGAAGGCTTCTTCCGCGACCTCGGCGATCAGCGGTGTCTGCGGCGAATGCTTGAAGATCACGACATTGCCGGCCGCCAGCGGCGCGGTGACGAGATAGCCAAGCATGGCGGTCGGATAGTTCCAGGCGCAGATCGACAGATGCAGGCCGCCGGCCACCGGCCTTGCATAGCGGCGGATGTTCTCGTCGGAGGGATAGGGCACATCGGCCAGCGTCTCAGGCGCGACACCGGCAAGCAGCTCTCCCACCAGTGCCAGGCGCGGGGTCTCGTCGGCCTGCCACAAGGGGCGGCCGATCTGCCAGGCGACCATCTCGGCCAGTAGTGTCGCGCGCAGCTTCATCTCCTCGCCGAAACGCAGAAGGATCGAAAGCCTGTCGGCAAGCGGCGTCCGCCGCCAGGACGGCAAGGCCGCGCGGGCGCGGCCGAGCGCGGCCTCGATGGCGGCACCTTCCGCATAGGGGCGTGTCGCATAGATCGAGCCATCAATGGGAGAGGTCACGGAGAAGCTCCGCACGCCGGAACGTAGGTTCATGGTCTTGCAATCCACCTGATCAGAGAAGTCGTCATTTGGCGGCACGATATCGCTATTTTCCATTTTGGCAAATTTTTTCTAATACCGCTTGATGGATTTTTTATCCGCCCCTATTGTCGCCTCCATCGGACATTCAGCAGAAACAGACGAGGGGTTAGAGATGATCGCTTACGATTTCACCGGCAGGCACGCGGTTGT
>JBDSLV010000445.1:0-2599 GCA_039916205.1 Mesorhizobium sp.
ATGTTCACCGGCTTGCGCATCGGGGTGGGCCTGTCCTGGCTGGCGATTGTCGCCGCGGAAATGCTGGTTGGCGGGGTCGGCATCGGCTTCTTCATCTGGGACGGCTGGAACAGCTCGCTGCTCAGCGAAATCATCCTGGCGCTGATCTATGTCGGGATCATCGGTTTTCTGCTGGACCGGGTCATCAGCTTTGTCGGACGGCTGATCGCCGGCCGCCCGATCTAGGAGGCAATCATGCACGGTTATCTGACGATCGAGCAGGTGGGAAAGAGTTTCGACACCCAGAGCGGCAAGTACACGGCACTGGCGGGTGTTTCCCTGGCCATCGAAAAAGGCGAATTCGTCACCATCATCGGCCATTCGGGTTGCGGCAAGTCCACCTTGCTCAACATCGTGGCGGGCCTGTCGCGGGCCACGACCGGCGCGGTGCTGCTGGATGGCGCTGTGGTCGACGAGCCGGGACCGGACCGGGCCGTGGTTTTCCAGAACCACAGCCTGCTGCCCTGGCTGTCGGCCTATGCCAATGTCCGGCTGGCGGTCGACAAGGTGTTCGGCAAGACCAAGTCGTCCGCCGAGCGCGACGAATGGACCAAGCACAATCTCGCGCTGGTTCATATGAGCCATGCCTTGAACAAGAGACCGGATGAATTGTCGGGCGGCATGCGCCAACGTGTCGGCATCGCCCGGGCGCTGGCCATGCAGCCCAAGATATTGCTGCTGGATGAACCGTTCGGGGCGCTGGATGCCCTGACCCGTGCCCATTTGCAGGACACGGTGATGGAGATTCACCAGGCGACCAGGAACACCGCCATCATGATCACCCATGACGTGGACGAGGCGGTGTTGTTGTCCGACCGGATTGTGATGATGACCAACGGTCCGGCGGCGACCATCGGCGATATCTGCCAGGTGGGGCTGGATCGCCCGCGCCGGCGGCTGGTGGCCGCCGACACGCCCGAATATGCCCGTTGCCGCAAGCAGGTGCTGCAATTCCTCTATGAGCGGCATGCCCAAACCGGCGACAAGGCCGCTTAACAAGGCTGCGTGATCATGTCTCGATTGTTGCGAAGCCGGGATTTGCTACAGTCGGCCGCAGGGGAGGGCGCAGCAGCATTTCATGATGGATCAGCCGGGCATACTGATCATCGATGAAAACCATGCGCGCGCCGCGATCATCCAGGACGGGCTTCGGGAAGCCGGTCATGCCAATGTCCGGTGGTTGAGTGAGACCGGTAATCTTCTCAAACAGATCGCCGAGATCGATCCCGACGTCATCATCATCGATCTGGAAAGCCCCAACCGCGACGTGCTCGAACAGATGTTCCAGGTCAGCCGGCTGGTCAAGCGGCCGGTCGCCATGTTCGTCGACCAGAGCGATAGCGCTTCCATCCGGGAGGCGATGATGGCCGGGGTCTCAGCCTATGTCGTGGACGGACTGCGCAAGGACCGGGTCAAGCACATACTGGACATGTGCGTGCAGCGGTTCGACGTCTTTTCGCGCCTCACCGAGGAATTGCACGAGGCCAAGACCGCGCTGGCCGACCGCAAGGTGATCGAACGCGCCAAGGGAATCCTGATGGAGGCGAAATCGCTCAGCGAGCAGGAGGCTTATGTCCTGCTGCGCAAGACCGCGATGGACCAGAAGCGGCGGCTGGTCGAGATCGCCCGGGCGATAGTGATGGCGGAGAGCATGCTCAAATGAGGCGGCCATGACGAGCAATATCCGGGTCGGCTTTATTCCCCTGATCGATGCCGCGATTCCCATCGCGGCCAAGGAATGCGGCTTTGCCGAACGCGAAGGCTTGCAGATCGATCTGGTGCGCGAGACGTCCTGGGCCAATATCCGCGACAAGCTGATCCATGGCCTGTTCGATGCCTCGCACATGCTGGCGCCGCTGGCGGTTGCGACCAGCCTGGGGATCGGAAATGCCAAGGTTCCGCTGTCGGTGCCCTTTGGCCTGAACGCCAACGGCAATTGCATCACCCTGGCCGCCCGGCTGTATCGCGCCCTGGAGGAAATTCTGGGGCATCCGCCTGACGGGCCCCGGCAGTCGGCCCAGGCGCTGAAGCGCATTATCGACCGGCGCAAGGCCAATGGCGAGCCGCCGATCATTTTCGGCGTGGTCTTCCCTTTTTCGGTTCACGCCATCATTGTCCGGCACTGGCTGCGCCTGGGCGGGATCGATCCCTATAACGACGTACAGTTTCAGGTCGTGCCGCCGCCCTTCATGGTGGCGCGGCTGTCGGAAGGCGACATCGAGGGCTGCTGTGTCGGCGAGCCCTGGAACAGCCGGGCGGTGGAAAGCGGCGTCGGCAGTATCGTGGTATTCGGATCGGAAATTTCACGCTGTGCGCCGGACAAGGTCTTGGCGTTGCGCAGTGAGACGGTGTCGCAAGAGCCGGAATCGATTCACCGCCTGCTTCGCACCTATCAAGTCGCGGCCCGCTGGTGCCAGGACCCGGGCAACCATGCCAACCTGGCGCATATGCTGGCCCAGCCGGAATATCTGAACGTGGCGCCCAAGACCGTGCTCAATGCCTTGTCCGGCACTTTGGCGGTCAATCGCACGCAAGCCCGCTCGGCTCCCGATTTCCTGGC
>JBDSLV010000446.1:0-5267 GCA_039916205.1 Mesorhizobium sp.
CGCAATACGATACCGCGGGCCGCATCCGCAAAGGCCCGGCCCCCGAGAACATGGCCGTGCCGGTATTCAAGTTCATTTCCGATACCAAAATCCTTATCGGTTGAGGCAGGGGGATATTTCGATGAGCGAGGGACACTCGACCTATACGCCCAAAACCGGTCTCGGACGCTGGTTCGATGCCCGCATGCCGCTGCCGCGGCTGGTCTATGACAGCTTCGTCGCCTACCCGGTGCCGCGCAACCTCAACTATGCCTGGACCTTCGGCGGTATCCTGTCGATCATGCTGGTGGCGCAGATGCTGACCGGTATCGTGCTGGCCATGCATTATACGGCCGACACCAATCTCGCCTTCGGCTCGGTCGAGAAGATCATGCGCGACGTGAATTCGGGCTGGCTGCTGCGCTACCTGCATTCGAACGGCGCCTCATTCTTCTTCGTCGCTGTCTATATCCACATCTTCCGTGGCCTCTACTACGGCTCCTACAAGGCGCCGCGCGAACTGCTCTGGATCCTTGGCTGCATCATCTATCTCTTGATGATGGCGACCGGCTTCATGGGTTACGTGCTGCCATGGGGGCAGATGAGTTTCTGGGGTGCCACCGTCATCACCAGCTTCTTCAGCGCCATCCCGCTGGTTGGCGACTGGATCCAGCAGCTGCTGCTCGGCGGCTTCGCCGTCGACAACCCGACGCTGAACCGCTTCTTCGCCCTGCATTATCTCCTGCCGTTCATGATCGCCGGCGTCGTCGTCCTGCACGTCTGGGCGCTGCATGTGGTCGGGCAGTCGAACCCGACCGGCATCGAGGTCAAGTCGAAGACCGACACCGTCGCCTTCACCCCTTACGCGACCATCAAGGACGCGTTCGGCATGATCGTGTTCCTGTTCTTCTTCGCCTATTTCGTCTTCTATCTGCCGAACTATCTCGGCCATCCCGACAACTACATCGTCGCCAACCCGCTGAAGACGCCGGCCCACATCGTGCCGGAATGGTACTTCCTGCCGTTCTACGCGATCCTGCGCGCCATCACCTTCAACGTCGGGCCGATCAACTCCAAGCTCGGCGGCGTGCTGTTGATGTTCGGTGCCATCGTGATGCTGTTCCTGGTGCCATGGCTCGACACGTCCAAGGTGCGCTCGGCGGTCTACCGGCCCTGGTACAAGCTGTTCTTCTGGCTGTTCGTGGCCGATGCCATCCTGCTGGGCTGGCTCGGCTCGCAGCCCGCGGAAGGCAGCTATGTGTTCATGGCGCAGATGGCGACACTGTTCTACTTCGCCTTCTTCCTGATCGCGTTGCCGGTGCTCGGTCTTATCGAGACGCCACGGCGGATGCCGAACTCGATTACCGAGGCCGTTCTTGAAAAGAACAAGGGCGGTAGCGGTCATCCGGCGGGCGCCACGGCGGCACCTGAGACCAAGGGCTGAGCGGTAGAGAATCTAAGGGGATTTGGCATGAAAAAGATTCTCACCTCGCTGGCGCTGATCGGTCTCGTGGCCGCCGGCACTGGGGCTGCTGGCACCTGGGCGATCGCCGCAGAAGAGGCACACAACGCGGCAGCACCTACGCATTTCCCGATGGAAGAGCCAAAGGAGATGGGCTGGAGCTTCTCGGGCCCGTTCGGCACCTATGACAAGGCGCAATTGCAGCGCGGCCTCAAGGTCTACAAGGAAGTCTGCTCGGCCTGCCATTCGATGAACCTGGTGGCGTTCCGCACGTTGTCGGACCTCGGTTACTCGGAGGCGCAGGTCAAGTCATTCGCCGCCGAGTACACCATCCACGACGGCCCGAACGACGCCGGCGACATGTTCGACCGTCCCGGCAAGCCGTCCGACCATTTTCCGGCGCCATTCGCCAATGAGGAAGCAGCCGCTGCCTCCAACGGCGGTGCTGCTCCGCCCGATATGTCGCTGCTGGCCAAGGCGCGTGGCGTCGAGCGCGGTTTTCCGCAGTTCGTCTTCGACATCTTCACCCAGTATGACTCGGGCGGTCCCGACTATATCCATTCCCTGCTGACCGGCTTCGACCAGACGCCACCGACGGGCATGGTCATCCCCGAGGGCACGCACTACAATCCGCATTTCATGTCCGGTGTGTCACTGAAGATGGCCAAGCCGCTCTCGGATGGCGCGGTGACCTATGACGACGGCTCGCCGCAGACTGTCGAGCAATATTCCCGCGACATTTCGGCCTTCCTTATGTGGGCCGCCGAGCCGCACATGGAAGACCGCAAGAAGATGGGCTTCCGGGTGCTGGTGTTCCTACTGCTGTTCGGCGCGCTGATGTATCTGACCAAGCGCAAGGTCTGGGAGGGCGTCGCTCACTGAGCCGCGCACCACGAAGGGATCGAAAAAGGGCGCTGTGAGGCGCCCTTTTTGCTTTCCGGGTTGTTCGTCGCCCTTCATGTCACATGGCCGTCACCGCCATTGGCGATCCTGCATCTTTCCCAGCAAAGGATCGCGCCCATGAAGAAATACGCATCGTTCGCAGCAGCCCTGCTTCTGCTTGTCGTCGGCTCGGCCGCCTATGCCGAAGACGCCCAGCCCTTCGTTACCAACAAGGATATCGACCTGACGATGATCCTGCCACCGCCGCCGGCAAACGATTCGGCGCAGACCAAGGCCGAACTCGGCGAAGTGCTGACGCTGCAGGTCACGCGCACGCCCGAAATGGTGGCCAGCGCGGTTGCGGACGCCGAGGAGAATGTGTGGCGCTTCGCCAATGTCATGGGGCCGAAGTTCAACAAGGAAACGCTGCCGAAGTTCAGCGCCTTCTTTGACCGCGTCGTGGCTACTGAAGGCGCTGTCGTTGACCCGGCCAAGGATGTCTGGAAGCGCCCGCGTCCGCACCAGCTGAGCGATCTCGTCAAGCCGGTGGTCAAGCTGTCGAGCTCCGGTTCCTGGCCTTCGGGTCACGCCACGGTCGGCACCATGATGGGCATCATCCTCTCCGACATGGTTCCGGAAAAGCGCGCCGAGATCATGGCCCGTGCTGCCGAATACGCCCACAATCGCGAAGTCGGGGGCATTCACTATGCGTCTGATATCGAGATGGGCAAGATTTCCGGCAGCGTTATCGCCGCGGTTCTGCTCAATCGCGATGACTTCAAGGCCGAATATGAGGCAGCGAAATCCGAACTGCGCTCCGACCTCGGCATGTGAAGCCTTTTCGTCTCAAGCTACTCCAGACGAAGGGGCGCTTCTGGCGCCCCTTTTTCGTTTGTCCGGGACAACCGGCAAATAGTTCGTTGGCATCTACGCATGTGGTTGATATTCGACGCATGAAGGGCGACGAAATGCCTGTCGACAATATGGAACTCGCCGATGCGGCTGCAGGACTGTCACAACTTCTCCGATTTCCGCCGCATGGCGCAACAGCGGCTGCCGGGGCCGATCTTCAACTACATCGATGGCGCGGCCGACGATGAGGTCACCTATCGCCGCAACACCGAGAGCTTCGAGGCCTGCGACCTGGTTCCCAACGTGTTGCGCGGTGTCAGCGAAGTCGACATGTCGGTGACGGTGATGGGCCAGAAACTGGCAATGCCGTTCTATTGCTCGCCGACCGCGCTGCAGCGGCTGTTTCATCATCAGGGCGAGCGCGCGGTTGCCAAGGCGGCCGCCAAATACGGGACGATGTTCGGCGTTTCTTCACTCGGCACCGTCAGCCTTGAGGAGGCGCGCAAGATCGGCGGCGGGCCGCAGGTCTATCAATTCTACTTCCACAGGGATCGCGGTCTCAACCGGGCGATGATGCAGCGCGCCAAGGATATCGGCGTCGAGGTGATGATGCTGACGGTCGACAGCATCACCGGAGGAAACCGCGAGCGCGACAAGCGCACCGGCTTCGCCATTCCCTTCAAGCTCAACCTTGCCGGAATGCTGCAATTCGCGCTCAAGCCGGGCTGGGCCTTGAACTATTTCACCCATGAGGGGTTCAAGCTGCCGCAACTGGACGAGCATGTCGACATGGGCGGCGGCACGATGTCGATCAGCCGCTACTTCACCGAGATGCTCGATCCGTCGATGACGTGGGATGACGTCGCCGAGATGGTCAGGTTGTGGTCTGGGCCGTTCTGCCTCAAAGGCATCATGTCGGTGGAGGATGCCAAGCGCGCTGTCGAGATCGGCTGCAGCGGCATCGTTCTGTCGAACCATGGCGGCCGGCAGCTGGATGGCTCGCGTGCGGCCTTCGACCAGCTAGCCGAGATCGTCGATGCCGTTGGCGACAGGATCGACGTCATCATGGATGGCGGCGTGCAGCGCGGCACGCATGTGCTGAAAGCACTGTCGCTTGGCGCCAAGGCGGTTGGCGTCGGCCGCTACTATCTGTTTCCACTGGCGGCGGCGGGGCAGCCGGGCGTCGAAAGGGCGCTCGAACAGATGCGGGTCGAGATCGAGCGTGGCATGAAGCTGATGGGCTGCACCTCCGTCGAACAATTGACGCGCGCGAATCTCCGTTTCAGGTAAGAATACAAACCATGAAATCATCCCTCGAAGACGAGCTGCTTGCCGCGATCCGCACCATTCCGGACTATCCCAAGCCCGGCATCCTGTTTCGCGACATCACCACGCTGCTTGGCAATGCACGCGCCTTCCGCCGTGCCATTGATGAGCTGGTGCATCCCTATGCCGGCCAGAAGATCGACAAGATCGCCGGCATCGAGGCGCGCGGCTTCATTCTCGGCGGCGCCGTCGCGCACCAATTGTCAGCCGGCTTCGTGCCGATCCGCAAGAAGGGCAAGCTGCCCTACGAGACAGTGCGCGTCGCCTACAGCCTGGAATACGGGCTGGATGAAATGGAGATGCACAAGGACGGCGTTATTCCGGGCGAAAAGGTGATCCTGGTCGACGACCTGATCGCCACCGGCGGCACGGCGGAGGCGGCGGTCAAGCTCCTGCGCCAGATCGGCGCTGACATTCTCGCCGCCTGCTTCGTCATCGACCTGCCAGATCTCGGCGGACGCGCCAAGCTGGAGGCGCTTGGCGTGCCGGTGAGGACGCTGATCGGGTTCGAGGGGCATTGAGGTTTTTCCTTCTCCCCTTGTGGGAGAAGGTGGCCGAGCGAAGCTCGGTCGGATGAGGGGTGCTCCAGAAAGCACCGATCCCTCATTCCTTGCGGCACCCCTCATCCGTCTTGGCGCTGCGCGCCAATCCACCTTCTCCCACAAGGGGAGAAGGCAAGGGCGCTACTCCACCTTCACCAGCACGGCGCTGTCGAACTCCAGCACCTTGTCGCCAGTCGAATCAAAAGCTTCCGAGCGCAGTGCCA
>JBDSLV010000447.1:0-7267 GCA_039916205.1 Mesorhizobium sp.
CCGGCCAGCCTGCTGACGCCGATGGCGCGTGATCTCGGCGTCACCGAAGGCGTGGCCGGGCAGGCGGTGACGGCGACCGCGATCGTCGGCGCCATTGCCGCGCCGACGATGGCCATCATCACCAGGCGCATGGACCGCAGGCTGGTGATGTGGATGCTCACCGTGCTCCTCATCCTGTCCAACCTTCTGGCGGCGTTTGCATCGTCGCTTTCGGTTCTTCTGATTGCCCGCGTCGTGCTTGGCGTAGCACTCGGTGGCTTCTGGGCGATGTCAGCGGCCATGGCGCTGCGGCTTGTGCCTATGCGGCTGATGCCGCGCGCAATGTCGATCATCCTGACCGGCGTTTCGGTGGCGACCGTCTGCGCGGCACCGATCGGCGCTTATGTCGGCGACGTCTGGGGATGGCGGACAGCATTCATGATCGCCACTGTCGTTGGCGGCCTGGCGCTTCTGGCGCAGTTGGCGACCATCCCGAAACTGCCGCCCGTTGGCGTGGCGAGCTTCAGCACCCTGCTTGAAGTGCTGAAGCGGCCGATGATCAGGATTGCCTTGCTGGTCGTGCTGCTGGTCGCTTCCGGGCAATTCGCCGGCTTCACCTATGTCCGTCCGTTCCTTGAGAAAGTGCCGGTGCTGAACATCCAGACGATCTCGCTTGTCCTGCTGGGCTATGGCGTCGGCGGGTTCTTCGGCAATCTCGCCGGAGGCTTCCTGGCAGAGCGCAGTCTCAAGACGGCCGTGGCCCTGGCGCCGCTGCTGATCGGACTGGCGGCCGTGTCACTGCTGGTTCTGGGCGCGTCACCATTGGCCTCGGCAGTTGCTGTCGCTGTCTGGGGCTTCGCCTTCGGCGCGGTGCCGGTCGGGCTGCAGACGTGGCTGGTGCGGGAAGCCCCCGATCAAGCCGAGAGCGCGGGTGGCCTGATGGTCGCGACTTTCCAGGTGGCCATTGCGCTGGGTGCGGTGTTCGGCGGCCTGTTGGTCGATCACGCTGGGGTGGCAAGCGCCTTCGCCTATTGCAGCGCGGCGACGTTGCTGGCGGCCGTGGTGGTGTTCCTGCTTGGCCCGAAGCAGACGGCGTAATCCGAGGCACTCCGACATCTCATGTATCGGCCCGAAGACTGTTACGGTTTTCGGGCCGACGCTATTGTAATCGCGTCGACGAAGCGGTTCAGGCTGCCCTCGACATAGGCGGCCACATCGATCTCAGGGTCGAAGCTCCACCACAACAATGAGCCTTGCCAGTGCGAGGCCATCAGTAGGCCAATGTCGTCTGGCCGGTTGGGCGTTTCAGCAAAGCAATCAGCTAGGACATTGCACAGCGATGCCTTCCATGCGGCGCCGCGCGCCCGAAGTACGGGATCGCGCAGATCCTCGCGGAGGACGAGCAGGCCTTCGGCATAGGATTCGATGCCGCCATAGCCTCGCGACAGCGCCACCAGCAAACCGACCGCGCCGACGGGCGTTCGCTGCGCAGTTGCGGCAAGCGCTTCGGTGCTCGTGTCGAGGCCATCCCAGGCGTGAAGCAAAGTGCGCTGCTTCAGTTGAGCCTTGCTCTTGAAGCGCTGCACCAGTGTCGAGCCGGAAAGGCCGCACACCTGGGCCAGGCGCTCGAAGGTGAGCGCTTCGGGACCATGATCGTGGATCAATCTGAGCGCGGCTTCCAGAACCTGGGCATCGGATTGCGTTTTTGGTCGCGTCATCTTGACATCCATGTATAACCGAATGATCATTTATATATGATTGGAACGGCAGCGGCCAGCCCAGGTTTGATCGACCAGTTCTTTGGGAGAGTTCAATGACTTTGCAAGGAAAAGTCGCCCTGGTGGCGGGTGGGACACGTGGTGCCGGGCGCGGCATCGCGGTCGAGTTGGGCGCTGCCGGGGCGACAGTCTATGTCACCGGGCGCACCACGCGCGCTCAGCAATCTGAATATGCCCGGCCTGAAACCATCGAGGAGACGGCGGAGCTTGTCTCGGCGCAAGGCGGTACCGGCATTTCCGTGCAGGTCGACCACCTTCTCGCGGACGACGTACGAAAGCTCGTCGATCGCATCCGTAGGGAGCAAGGCCGCCTGGACATCCTGGTCAACGATATCTGGGGTGGCGAAAAGCTGTTCGAATGGGACAAGCCGGTCTGGGAGCATGACCTTCAGAACGGTCTGCGCATGCTGAGGCTGGCCATCGACACACACCTGATCACGGCGCATCACGCGCTGCCACTGCTCATCGAACGACCGGGCGGTCTGCTCGTCGAAGTCACCGACGGCACCGCCGAATACAATGCGGACCACTATCGGCTGTCGCCCTTCTACGACCTCGCCAAGGTCGCGGTGACGCGCATGGCATGGGCTCACGCCAAGGATCTCGCGGCATATGGCGCCACGTCCGTCTCGCTGACGCCCGGCTGGATGCGTTCGGAAATCATGTTGGAGGTTTTCGGGGTGCGCGAGGACAATTGGCGCGACGCCACCGCCAAAGTACCGCATTTCGTCATTTCGGAGACCCCGCGCTTCGTTGGGCGCGCAGTCGCGGCACTGGCGGCGGATCCGGATCGTTCACGCTGGAATGGTCAGTCTCTGTCCAGCGGCGGCCTCGCGCAGATCTATGGCTTTACCGATCTTGATGGCTCGCGGCCCGATGCCTGGCGCTATGTGCCTGAGGTGCAGGATGCAGGCAAACCAGCCGACGCGACTGGATACAGATAGGGTTCAGGCCGCGCGGCCGTCGAAGTCGAATATCGACAGGGCGGCCGGCTCCACATCGGCGACGCAGTTGATGTTGATATAGGCGGTTCGGCCATCTCCTTCGTGGACATCTTCCGCGAATGGGTGAATGCCGCACGCTCTGCAGAAGCGGTGCGCGATGGCATGGTTGCCGAATGTGTAGGTACCGAGATCGTCGCCCCAGGCCAACACCTGCAGTGCCTGGTGCGGAATGGCGCATAGCAAGGCGCCCTTGCGCGCGCAGATCGAGCAATTGCACCGAACTGCCCCAGTCAGTTCGGCTTCAAACTCGAGCGTGACCTTGCCGCAATGACAGCTGCCTTTGTACAGCATCAGCATCTTCCTATCGCTGGCAGGGTGCAAAGGCACGCTGGCCGGGTTATCCGTTTAGCAGGCCCAACCGGCTGCTTGCCTTAAAGACGTTGCATCCTGGCGGAGTCCGACACCGACATGCAATCCATCCGCGACCATCTTGAAATCATCCTGTCACGTCTTGCCAATCGTGCGGCCGACGAGAAGGTCTTCACGAAGCTCTATGCCGGAGCCGCGCGGGCCGCGGCTGATGCCAGTGACGCACGGCACAAGGCTGGCGTGACGCTGGGACCGCTCGACGGCGTCATTGTCTCGATCAAGGATCTGTTCGACGTTGCCGGTGAGGCGACGACAGCCGGCTCGCTGATACGCAAGACCGCTACGCCCGCCCTGGTCGACGCGGCCATCGTTGGCCGGTTAAGGCAGGCTGGCGCGGTTATCATCGGCAAGACCAACATGACCGAATTCGCCTTCACCGCGATCGGCGATAACATGCACTATGGCACCCCGGGCAATGCCCTCGACGCAAGCCGCATTCCAGGCGGCTCGTCGTCGGGCGCTGGTGTTTCCGTTGGCGAAGGGACGAGCGAAATCTCCATCGGCTCGGACACTGGTGGTTCGGTGCGCATTCCGGCATCGCTCAATGGCGTGGTTGGTTTCAAGCCGACGGCACGGCGCGTGCCGCTCGCCGGTGCCTTCCCGCTGTCCGCCACTCTGGATTCCATCGGGCCGCTTGCCCGAACCGTCGCTCAGTGTGCCGCCGCCGACGCGGTGATGGCCGGTGAGGAGCCGGCCGCGCTGGCGCCGATCGCTCTTTCAGGTCTTCGCATCGGCATTCCGCGCGGCGTTCTTTTCGGCGACACGGAGACCGAAGTCATGGCGGCGTTCGATCGCTGCCTTGGCAAGATCGGGCAGACAGGTGCTGATATCACGGACATATCGATCGACGACCTGATGGCCGAGATGCGCGCCGCCACCAAGCGCGGTTCGATCGCCGCGATGGAAGGCGGCGAAGTCCATGCCGACTGGCTGGCGATCGGAGCGCCGGTGCCGGTCGACCCGCATGTAAGCGGGCCATTGTCGCGGGCGGCGATGCTGCCGGCGCCCGTCTATATCAGGGCAATGCGCCGCCGCGCGGCCTTGTGCATGTCCATGGACGAGCGGCTGGCATCGGTCGACGTGCTCGCCTTGCCGACGACGCCGGTGACGGCGCCAACCATCGTTTCGATGACTGAAGATGCCGAACTGCGTGACCGCACGGAAGGCCTGCTGCTGCGCAACACGCAGGTCGCCAATCAGTTCGACCTCTGTGCCATCTCGCTGCCAATGTCTGGCATGGCACTGCCGGCGGGGCTCATGCTGGTGGCGCGCCATGGCCATGACCAGCATCTGCTGCGCATCGCCGCTTCAGTCGAGGCGCTGCTTGGCGCTTGATCGGCTATCAACTGAGGGCTAGCGCGACGAGCAGTGCTTGCGCTCGCTGTCCTTGGCGGTGCGCACGATGCCGCTCGCGACCAGCCATGGCAGGCTGTAGTCCTTGCCGGTGATGGTCTGGTTGCGGTGCTCGATCGACCCTCTGACAACGATCTTTCCAGCATAAAGCGCGTCCGAGAGATCCGTTATCGCCTTGTCGGCCTGCGGCAACTGGCTGGCGTCGATCGACACGCCCTTGATGATCTTGCCGGTGGCAAGGTCGAGCGCGCTGTTCGACGGACAGGGTGCCTTGAAGCAGCGAAGCCCATTGTCGCAATAGACATAGCTGCTCTCGGCCATGGCCAAAGACGGCAAGGCGCAGATTGAAGAGACAATAGCCAAAACCGCCAGGCGCTGAGTGAACATGGGTTCAGCGTCGTCGAGAAATGAGGCGAAACCGGGATTCTCGGTTGGTGCATATCGTTGCCCCAAAGCCGCCAACCATCATCGGGTCATGCCCGTGGGCATGCTTTGGGGCGATATGCACTAGGTGCCGGCCGGGAACCGTCGCCGGTAGTGGTCGACCACTTCGGGGTTGCGCAGGTTGACCGGCAACTTGTTGGCCAGCACGAGCAAGGCTTCGCCCGCCGCGCCGACGCCCATGCGCATCATCGATTCCTCGGTAATCCCGGCCATATGCGGGGTGATGATGACGTTGTCGAAGCTGAAATAGGGATGGTTTTGCGGCAGCGGCTGCGTCGAAAACACATCGAGCGCCGCGCCGCCGATGCGGCGATCCCTGAGTGCCTCTAGCAGCGCGTCGTCGTCGATCACCGGTCCGCGCGAGACATTGATCAGCAGCGTGTGCGGTTTCATGCGGGCGATGCGCTCGCGGTTGATCAGGCCGCGCGTTTCCGGCGTCAGCGGACAACACAGCACGATGATGTCGCTCTGCTCGACCAGCGCGTCGATCGACAGGAAGCCGACACGGTCCGGCGCCGGCTGCATGCTGCGCGTCGTCGCCACGACATTGAGGTCGAAGCCATGAGCCGCGATATGGCCGACCGCCTGGCCGACGGCGCCAAGGCCGACGATGCCGATCGTCTTGCCGGCGAGTTCGGTGTTGGAATTGGCGTGTTCGCGGCCGGCAAGCCAGCCTTTGGCGCGCAGGTCGCGATCGACGACGCGGAACTGCCGCAGCAGGGCGAGCGCGGTGAACATCACATGCTCGGCGACGGACCGTGCGTTGACCGCGGGTACATTCGCCACCAGAACGCCTGCCGCTGTCGCGGCCTCCATCGGAATCATGTCGAGGCCGGCGCCGTGGCGTATCGCTGCCCGCAACGACGTGGCGCTGTCGAAAAGCTGTGGCGGCAGAGTCGCGCGGACGATGACGATGTCAGCGTTCCTGCCTTCGGCGGCCAGTGTGCCGGCGTCAATGGCTGAGGCTATGACGAGTTCGCCGGCACCGGCCAGCATGGCAGAGGCGCGCGGATGTAAGTGGTGGGTCGAAAGGATCTTGGGCATCTCAGGTTCGTTCGAGCGTTGGGCTCTGAGGCGCGGCCTCGCGGTTCTCGATAATGCCTTTCCAGTAGCTCTCGGCGCCTTGCAGATGCGCGCTCATCAGCGCCTGGGCCAGATTGCCGTCGCGGCGCAGAAGCGCCTCGTAAATCTGGATATGCTCGGCATGCGAGCGTACGCTGCGCTCGGGGTCGTTGAAATAGACCGGCAGGCGCTGTGCGCCCATCATGTAGTAGACGCTGCAGACATTGTGGAAGACGCTGTTCTTGGTTGCCCGCACGATCTCGAGGTGAAATTCGCGGTCTTCCTTGGCAAGACCTTCACCCGCGGCGATGCGGTCTTCCGAGGCCTTGAGGATCTCACGCAGCCGCTCGAAATTCTCCTCGGTGGCGCGCGAACAGGCAAGTTCGGCCGCCTTGATCTCGTGGATCTTGCGCAGCTCGACCGTTTCATAGATCTGGATCGGGTCGAGCGGCAGGCCGGCGCGGGCGAACAGCGCCATGGCCTCGACGCTTGCCTGCTTGGTGTCGATATAGATGCCGGACTTGGCGCGGCGCTCGACGATGCGCATGGCTTCGAGGATAGCCAGCGCCTCACGGATCTGACCGCGGCTGACGCCGAAATGCTCCGCCAGTTCACGTTCCGACGGCGTTCGGCCTGTCTCCTTGTCCGAATGGGAGAACAGGTAGGCAGCGAGTTCCGCGAGAAGGTTCTTTTCTTTCATCGTCAATTGCGTTGCGCGTGCGCCTCCAGGAACCGCTCTGAAATGGTGAATCCCAGACCCGGCTTTTCCGGGATCGCTATCATACCGTCCTTTGCTTCGACAGTCTCTTCGATCAGATCGTGGATCATCGGGTTGGCGCCGAGCGAATATTCGACGGTGAAACTCGACGGCGAGGCGGCGCAGACATGCAGCCCGGCGAAGAAGCAGGGTGCGCCGGCCCACAGATGCGGCGCAAAGCGCAAATTGAAGGCGCTGGCGATGGTGCCGATCTTCATCGCCTCGCTGATGCCGCCGCAGAAGGCCGGGTCGGGCTGGAAGATGTCAGCGGCCTTGAGCACGGCCAGATCGCGGAAGGCGTAGCGGGTCGCCTCGCTTTCGCCGGTGGCGATCGGTATCGAGCCGCTCGCCCGCACTTCGGCCATGCCGGGCTTGTCATCGGCGATGACCGGCTCCTCGAACCAGGCGAGATCAAGGTCACCGGCGAGACGGATGAAGCGCTTGGCCTCCGCGACCGTGTAGGTGCCATGGGCATCGACCATCAGTTCGACATCCGGACCAAGTGCGTGCCTTGCGGCGCG
>JBDSLV010000448.1:0-12705 GCA_039916205.1 Mesorhizobium sp.
TCAGCACGATTTCCGAGCTGCGCGAAGCGGCGAAAGGCTGCCGCCGCTGCCCGCTTTGGCGCGACGCGACACAGACCATTTTTGGCGAGGGCCCCAACGACGCCAGGGTGGTGTTCGTCGGCGAACAACCTGGCGATCAGGAAGATCTCGCCGGCAAACCTTTCGTCGGCCCAGCGGGCAGGGTTTTCGATTCAATCCTTGCGGATGCAGGGTGGATCGACAGAAAGTTTACGTCACCAATGCGGTCAAGCACTTCAAATTCGAGCCACGTGGCAAGCGGCGTATCCATTCCAAGCCGAATGCCGGCGAAGTTCAGGCCTGCCGCTGGTGGGTCGACAAGGAGTTGGAGCTGATCAAGCCCGATCTGGTGGTGGCGCTGGGTGCAACCGCCGCCTTGTCACTGCTCGGCAAGGCTATCCCGGTGACAAAGACGCGCGGCCAGGTGATCGAACGCGAGGATGGCTTGCGGGTTTTCATCACCATCCACCCCTCCTTCATCCTGCGCATCCAGTATCCTGCCGAAAAGGAGACCGAGCGCGAACGCTTCCTTCACGACATGAAGCAGGTCAAGCGGTTGATGGCAGCCTGATCACCTAGCGGATCAGGATCGCCCGGAGATCGTTGACATTCGTGCCAGTCGGTCCTGGGACGAAAAGATCGCCGACGGCGCTGAACGCGGTCCAGGCATTGTTGCCCGCCAGCATCGCCTTGGCATCGACGTCCACTGTCCGCATGCGCGACACGGTCGAGCCGTCGGCAAAAGCGCCGGCATTGTTCTCAGAGCCGTCTATGCCATCGGTATCGGCGGCCAGTGCGTGGATGCCTTGCACGCCGTTGATGCCGATGGCGAAGGCGAGCAGGAATTCCGAGTTGCGGCCGCCCTTACCCTTGGCACGCAAGGTCACTGTGGTTTCACCGCCTGAGAGGATCAGTACCGGCTTCTCGAACGGCCGGTTGCGCGTCGCCACCTCGCGCGCAATGGCGGCATGGACGCCGCCGACCTCGCGCGCTTCGCCTTCGATGGCATCGGAGAGGATAACCGCCTCGATGCCTTGGCGTTTCGCTTCCGCCGCGGCCGCCTCCAGCGAGACGCCCGCCGAAGCGATCAGATGCACCTCATTTTGAGCAAAGCGCTGGTCGTCGGGGCTGGGCGCATCGGCAGCCGGCGAACTGATATGCGCCATCACGGAAGCCGGCAGTTTCATGCCATAGGCAGCGATCGAGGCGAGCGCCTCCGCGCGGCTGCCGGTGTCCGGCACTGTCGGGCCGGAGGCGACCAGCGCCGGATTGTCGCCGGGAATATCGGAGACGACCAGCGAGACAACCTTGGCTGGCCAGGCCGCTGCCGCTAGCCTGCCGCCCTTGATGGTGGAAAGATGCTTGCGGATGGTGTTCATCGCCGCGATCGGCGCACCGGAAGCGAGCAGCGCCTCGTTGACGGCAATCTCATCGGCCAGTGACAAATTGCCGGCGGGTGACGGCAGCAGTGCGGAGCCGCCGCCCGAAATCAGCGCGACGACCAGATCGTCCGCTGTCAGTCCCTGGACCTTTGCCAGCAGCCGGCGCGAGGCCTCTAGCCCGGCGGCGTCTGGAACCGGGTGCGCCGCCTCGATGATCTCGATGCGTTCGCATGTCGCGCCATAGCCGTAGCGGGTGACCACCAGCCCTTCGATAGGGCCATCCCAGACCTTTTCGAAGGCAGCGGCCATCTGCGCCGAGCCCTTGCCGGCGCCGATAACGATGGTGCGGCCCTTCGGTTTCGCCGGCAGATGGTCGCGGATGGTTCGTTCCGGATCGGCGGCGGCGACAGCGGCGTTGAAGATGGAGATCAGGAAGGATTTTGGATCGAGCACGGTCATTCTGTTTCCGGTGGCAAGGCAAGCTTCTGGCGGTCGATGCCGAGATGCGCGCAAACCGCATCGACGACGACGTTGTGGTCTTCGCGCTCCGGCAGGCCGGAAACCGCGATCACGCCAATGACGCCGGCGCCCTCGACCTTGATGGGAAATCCGCCACCGGCCAGCACATAGTCCGAGATGTCGAGCGCTTCGCCGACCTTGAAGGTGCGGTCTGGCCGCTGTTGTTCCAGCACCATGCGGTAGCTGCTCTTCAGGAAACGCTTAACGACATTGACCTTGCGCCGCGCCCAGTCCGGGTTGGAGGCGTTGGAGCCCGGCATCGCGGCGTAGAAGAGCGGCCGGTCGAAAGTCCTGATGTCGACGATGATCGGCAGGTTCTCAGCCAGTGCCCGGTCGCGAATGGCCGAGCCGAGCTTGAAAGCCGTGGCTTCGTCGAAGGCGGAAAAGACAAGCGCCTCTTCCTGTTTCTTGATCCGAGCGATGTCTTCGGCAACGGCCATGTCGTTCCCCTGTCAACGTCGCCGCACGCTTTGACCGATGGCTGCCGCCGGGTCAAGCAAGGAACACATCGGAATGGCTAAATCGCCATATCGGTCTTGGCCGGTCGACCCGCGACATAGACCTCACGCACGGCGCGATCGTCACCCAGCGTCTGCAGCAGGAACAGTTCTTCGGCCAGTGTCTCGACCGTCTCCATCCTGAGTCGCATCGCCGGGGTCGCTCGGGCGTCGAGCACGACGATGTCGGCATCGGTGCCTTCATCAAGCGTGCCGACCTTCTCTGCAACGGACAGCGCTTCGGCATTGCCGCGCGTCATCTGCCAGAACGACTGGAACGGATTCAGCTTCTCGCCATTCAGCGCGATCACCTTGTAGCCCTCGTCCATGGTGCGCAGCATGGAATAGTTGGTGCCGCCGCCGACATCGGTTGCGGCCGCTATCCGCAGCGGCTTTTCACGCTGGCGAAAGCGCTGATAGTCGAACAGGCCGGAGCCGAGAAACAGGTTTGACGTTGGGCAGAACACCGCCACCGAGCCCGAGTCCGACAGCGCGTCTGCTTCGCGTTCCGACAGATGGATGCAGTGGCCGAACAGGCTCTTTTTGCCCAGCAAGCCATAGTGTTCGTAGACATCGGTGTAGTCACGCGACGACGGATAGAGACTTTGGGTGAAAGCGATCTCGGCGTGGTTTTCCGACAGATGCGTCTGCATGTGCAGGTCTGGATGTTCGCGGCACAGCGTGCCGGCCATCTCCATCTGTTCCGGTGACGAGGTGATGGCGAAGCGAGGCGTGATGGCATAGTGCTGCCGCCCCTTGCCGTGCCACTGGGCGATCAATGCCTTGGTGTCGTCATAGCCGGATTGCGGCGTGTCGAGCACGCCTTCTGGCGCATTGCGGTCCATCATCACCTTGCCGGCGATATTGAGCATGTTGCGGTCATGCGACTCGGCGAAGAAGGCCTCGGCCGATGCCTTGTGCACCGAGCAATAGGCCGCGACCGTCGTGGTGCCGTGCCGAACCATCTCGTCGAGAAACAGCCGCGCGATGCGGCGGCCATGCTGCGCGTTGGCGAACTTCGTCTCTTCCGGGAAGGTGTAGGTGTTCAGCCAGTCGAGCAGCTCGGCGCCGTAAGACGCGATGATCTGCATCTGCGGGAAATGCACATGCGCGTCGATGAAGCCCGGCAGCAGCAGATGCGGCCGGTGATCGACCTTCTCGGTTCCCGCGTCTGCTTGTTTCTCGACATCGGCATAGGTGCCTGACGCAACGATCCTGCCGTCGCGGATCAGCAGGCCGCCGTCTTCCTCGTAGCGCCACGCGGACGCATCATCGATGCTGTCGGGCCAGCGCACGAAAGACAGCGTGCGGCCGCGCAGAAGTGTTGATGTCATGCTTATTTTCCTGCGCCTTCATACCAGGCCACGAGCAGCGCCCGTTCCTTGTCTGATATCCGCGAGACATTGGCGGGTGGCATGGCGTGGCTGGCGCCGGCCTGCAGATAGATTTCGCGCGCATGCTCGGCAATGCTGGCATCCGTGTCCAGCATGACGCCCTTCGGCGCGTGGTAGATGCCCTCGTAGACCGGCTCCGCCGCATGGCACATCGAGCAGCGGCCGAGCACCGTATCGCGCACCGCCGGGAAATGTGCCGAGGCGACATAGACCTCAGCCGCCGAAGATGCCTTGACCTCGCCAGTCAGTACTTTCGGCACCGTCGACAGCCAGACGATGATGATGAACAGGACAAGCGCGCCGAGCCAGGTCCAGTGAGGATTGCCTTTGCGTGCATGCACCGTGTTGAAATAGTGCCGGATGAGCACGCCGATGATGAACACCAGCGAGGCGATGACCCAGTTGAACTGCGTGCCAAACGCTAGTGGATAGTGGTTCGACAGCATCAGGAACAGCACGGGCAGGGTCAGGTAGTTGTTGTGCAACGAGCGCTGCTTGGCGATCTTGCCGTATTTCGGATCGGGCTTGCGGCCGGCGATGAGGTCGGCGACGACGATCTTCTGGTTGGGAATGATGATCATGAAGACGTTGCACGACATGATCGTGGCGGTGATGGCGCCCAGATGCAGGAAGGCGGCACGGCCGGTGAACAGGTGGGTGAGCCCCCAGGCGATGAACACCAGCACGCCGTAGAGCACCAGCATCAGGCCGGTGTCGCTCTTTCCCAGCGGCGAACGGCAGAGCAGATCATAGACGATCCAGCCGACGCCGATCGTCGCCATCGACAGCAGGATGCCAACCGGCACCGACATCGGCAACACATTCGGATCGATCAGGAACAGGTCCGCGCCGGCGTAGTAGACAACGCACAGCATGGCGAAGCCCGACAGCCAGGTGGCGTAGGATTCCCACTTGAACCAGGTCAGGTGCTCCGGCATCTCGGCCGGCGCCACCAGATATTTCTGGATGTGGTAAAATCCGCCGCCATGCACCTGCCACTCCTCGCCGAAGGCGCCGACAGGCATGCCTGGGCGCTGGCGCAAGCCGAGATCAAGCGCTACGAAATAAAAGGACGAGCCGATCCAGGCGATGCCGGTGATGACATGCAGCCACCGCACGGCGAAACTCAGCCATTCCCAGAAAATCGCGAAATCCATCATTGAAGTCGTCCCTGCCAGTTGGGTGACTTTACGGTGTGGAGCGCAAACGGAAAGAGGCGAGGCGTGCGATGACTTTCAAAAAAAAATGGAAAATACTAGGGTAGTATCACGCAGCTGCATGAAAGCGACGGAACCGCATGGCCTATCTCGACAATATCGCCGTCTTCGTCCGCGTCGTCGAGCTCGGCAATCTGTCGGCGGCAGGCCGCGACATGCGCATTTCACCGGCGGTCGCCTCCAACCGCATCAAGGAACTTGAGAAGCATCTCGGCGTCAGGCTGTTCAACCGCACCACGCGCCAGTTGATGCCGACCGAACATGGAACCGTATTTTATGCCGGCGCCAAGCAGGTGCTGGAGTCGATCACCGAGGCGGAAGCCGCCGTCTCGGCGCTTTCCGGTCAGCCGCGCGGCACCATCAAGGTGACGGCGCCACTTGGCCTCGGCCGCCGGCTGCTGGCATCGGGCATTCCCGATTTTCACGACAAATACCCTGATATCGAGGTTCGGCTGCGCCTCTCCGACCACAATGTCGACATCATGAAGGAAGGCATCGATGTCGCCTTCCGGCTCGGCATCATCGAGGATTCCAGCCTGCGCATGCGCGGCATCATGGAATGCGAGCGCGTGCTGGTGGCGGCGCCGAAATACCTGGAGGCGCGCGGCGAACCGGTAGAGCCGCAGGAGTTGATCGGCAAGAAGCACGATTGCCTGATGCTGCGCTACTCCGGCGCGCGTGAATATGTCTGGACGCTGCAGACGCCAGCCGGCCCGCAAAAATTCGAAGTGCACGGGCCCTACGACACCGACGACGGCGATGTGCTGACCGGCTGGGCATTGTCCGGGCGCGGCATTATCAACAAGCCTCGCTTCGAGGTCGAACCGTTCATCCGCGACCGGCGGCTGAAGGTGATTTTGAACAACACGCCGCCGACGCCCGTACAATTCGCCGCCGTCTATCCGCACAAGAAGCTGCAGGATCCGAAGGTGCGGCTGTTGCTCGACTTCATGGCCGAGCGCTGCCAGCGGCTGATCAACGATCTCCTGGCCGGCAAATAGGGGCTGGCCGGCAGGTGGTGGTCCGGTGGCCCAGCCTGGGCGGTTGATTTTTCATGCCCTGCGGCAAACATTGTTGCCGATGAAACTCCCTGCGTGCACGTTCCCTTGATGGCCAGCGGCAAGACGATGCATCTCGCCGTTTCGCTGCTTTCGGCACCCGCCGCCGCCGATGCCCCGCTTGGCTCCGGCTCGGGTTTCGCAGATCTGGCGCGGCTCGTGCAAAGGGCTGAAGTGGCAGGGCTGGACATGGTGTTGCTCGCCGATTCAGCGCCGGCGGCCAATGGCGACGGGCCCAACCGACAGATGCCCTTCGAAGCGACGACCTTGCTGGCGGCGCTGGCAACGGTCACAAGCAGGATCGGCCTCGTTGCCGCGGCGTCCACAATCGCGCACCAGCCGTACAATCTGGCGCGCCGCTTCGCTTCGCTCGACATCATCAGCCATGGCCGCATCGGCTGGCATGCCGCCATGGCTCCCAATCTCCGCGAAGCCGCTAACTTCGGCCGGCCGGAAGGGTTTTCACCCGATGATTTCCGCCGCCGCGCCGAAGAATATATCGGTATCGTTCAAGGCCTTTGGCGGGGCTGGGATAGCGACGCTCTGCTGTTCGACCAAGCCGGCGGCCGCTTCCACGATCCAGAAAAGATGCACATACTCGACCACAAGGGGGAGTATTTTTCCGTGCGCGGGCCGCTGAACGTAGCGCGCTCGCCACAGGACGCGCCAGTGCTGGTCCTGTCCGGCCTGTCGGAATCCGACCTGGATATCGCCGTCCGCGTGGCCGATGTCATTCTGGTGGATGAAACCTCCGTGGAACGAGCGAAGGTGCGCTTTTCGGATCTGAAGCGCCGGATCGCGGCCTGCGGGCGCGATGCTCACACCATGAAGGTGCTTATGACGATAGCACTCGACGGCACCACCCCTCCAACAGCATCCGCCGACAGGCTGGAGGAGCTGTTCCGATCGAAAAGCTGCGACGGCTTCAACATTTTGATACCGCTGCAAGCCGGCGCGGTCGACAATTTCTCGGATCGCGTCCTGCCGGAACTCAGGCGGCGCGGTCTCTTCCGGCAGGACTACCAGGGCACAACCTTGCGTTCCC
The DNA here is from genome assembly GCA_039916205.1 of Mesorhizobium sp. Lineage (GTDB taxonomy): Bacteria > Pseudomonadota > Alphaproteobacteria > Rhizobiales > Rhizobiaceae > Mesorhizobium. The sequence goes on from JBDSLV010000448.1 coordinate 7,131, forward strand.
ATCTCGGGCTTGCCGGTGGAGGCCAGCCGTGAGCCGCAGTCAGATGAAGCTCGGCGCCTTCCTGTGGGCGACCGGCCACCACATCGCGGCCTGGCGGCACCCGCGGGCACATGTGACGGCGGGCATCGACATCGATCACTACATCCAGCTGGCGCGGACCGCGGAAGCGGCGAAATTCGACCTGCTGTTCTGTGAGGACGCCGCCGGATTGCGTGAGGCCAATGTCGGCATCGCCAGCCAGACCTCGCGTTCGATCGGCTTCGAGCCGATCAGCCTGCTTTCGGCGCTCGCCGTGCAGACCAGCCGCATTGGTCTCGTCTCCACGGCCTCGACGAGTTACAACGAGCCTTACGGCCTGGCGCGGACTTTCCTGTCGCTCGATCATCTGAGCGGCGGCCGCGCCGGCTGGAATCTGGTCACCTCCGCCAGCCATATCGAAGCCGCCAATTTCGGCGCAACGGGCCTGCGCCCACACGCTGACCGTTACGAGCGGGCCCGTGAGTTCGCCGAGGTGGTTACAGGACTTTGGCGCGATACGCCGGGCCAGGCTTCCGGATCAGGCCACGACGGCCAGAGCTTTTCGGTGCGCGATCCGCTCGACCTGCCGCCGTCGCCCCAGGGCGCTCCGGTCATGGTGCAGGCTGGCGCTTCCGACGTCGGCCGCGACCTTGCCGCCCGTACCGCCGACGTGGTGTTCACGGCGGCGCAGACCTTCGAGGAAGCGAAGGCCTTTTATGACGATCTCAAGGGCCGCCTGGCTGCCTATGGACGTGAGCCGGACGACATCAAGATCATGCCAGGCGTGGCGCCCATCGTCGCGGCAACCGAAGCGGAAGCCCAGGAAAAATATGAGGAATTGCAGGAGTTGATCCCCGACGATGTCGGCGTGGCGCTGCTGTCCAGCTATCTCAGCATCTCCGATCTCGGGCGCTATCCAATCGATGGGCCGTTGCCGGAGCTGCCGGAAAGCGAAGGCATGAAAAGCCGGCAAGCGCTGGTCATCGAGCAATCACGCCGCGACAACCTCTCCATCCGCCAGCTGGCGCGGCATTTCGCCGGCGCGCGCGGCCATTGGCGCATTGTCGGAACGCCGGTCCAGATCGCCGATGAGTTGCAGGCGCGGTACGAGGGCGGAGCAGCTGACGGCTTCAACGTCATGCCGTGCTATTTCCCCGGCGAGCTCGATGCCTTTGCCGCGCTCGTCGTGCCGGAACTGCAGCGGCGCGGCCTTTTCCGTATCGACTATGAAGGCCACACCTTGCGCCAGCACCTCGGTTTGAAGCGGCCAGCCCGGACCTGAGTGGCGCTTGACCGCCTCAATCCATCATCCGCGCGGTGCCCGAGACCCTGATCGAGCTGCCCGGTTGCGGCGGAATGTCGGCATGCAGGCGCGAGCGCATGCCCATGTCTTCGCCCTGAACGATGTCGATGGCGCCGCCATGCGGCCAGCCGATGTCCCTGAGATAACCCGCCAATGCCGCGGTCGATGCGCCGGTAGCCGGATCCTCATAGACGCCGCCCGACGCGAACGGGTTGCGCGTGTGGAACAGCCTTGGCGTTTCGGCATAGGCGAGCACAACAGTCACCAGCCCCTCGCGCCGCATGAAAACCTGGCCGTCTTTCTGATCGTAGGCCATTGCAGCCAGCGCCTTGCGCGTATTGAGACCCAACACAAGGTGGTCCGCGCCAGCATGGATCAGCGCCGGTGGAATGGCCTTGTCGAGATCGCCGGCCGCATAGCCAAACAGCGCCAGCGCTTCTGCTATCAACTCCGGCGGCGCCGGCTTGCTGCGAGTTGGCGGTGACTGCAACGCGGCGGCGACATTCTCGCCATCGCGAAACCCTTCAACGGTTATGCTGGCCTGGTTGAGGGTCAGCGCGAAGGTGCCGTCGCCAAATTGCCGGACTGAGCGCGGCCCCGAGCGCGATCGTCGCATGGCCACAGAAGGGAACTTCGGACTCCGGCGAGAAATAGCGGACCCGCCAACGGTCGCCAAGAGGCGCGGCAAAAGCGGTTTCCGAGAACCCAACCTCCGCCGCTATGCTCTGCATTTCGGCTGCATCGGGGAGAATTTCACCTATCACGACCCCGGCCGGGTTGCCGCCAGCGCCGCCATCCGAAAAGGCTGCAATTTTCAATACGCCCATATTGTCTCCACCTTGTGCATCAAGCAGATGCAGAAGACATCTTCTCGAGCCATTTGGGAAACGAAGAAAACGACAGGCCGCTTGAACATTGGTCATGTGCGCAAGTGCGCGTCAGTTGGCCATCGCCCGGTTGCGCAGGGTTTCGGCAGGGGCCGTTGCTGGCGCAGCGTGCAAAACCAGCGCGGTCATGATCTCGGCGGCGGCGAGTGCGGCGATAACCGTCGGGCGCTTGTCCTTGACCGCATCGCCACCGATCGGCGAGACGAGGCGGGCGAACTCAGCCTCATTGCCTTCCGCCGATTTCAGGAACCAGTTCTTGAACGTCGCCTTCTTGGTCTTCGACCCGATCATGCCGACATAGGCGCTGTCACCGCGCTTCAGCGCCTCGGCGACAATCAGGAAATCCAGCGCATGATCATGGGTCAGGATGGCGAAGGCGGTGCCTGTCGGCGCGTCGCGCACCATTGCTTCCGGCATCGGCGTGAGCCGCGTCTCGACCGTTTCCGGCATGCCTTCCAGCGCCTCGGCCCGCGTCTCGATGACGACGGCGTGGACAGGCAGCAGTGCCATGGCGGCCGCCAGGGCCTGACCAACATGGCCACCACCGAAAAGGTAGACATGCGGCAGATGCGCTTCTTCCGCTTCCGTTGCCCGAACCAATTCAGCCTCCAGCGCCGCGTCGACCAATCGGATCAGGACTTCAACGCGCCCGCCGCAGCACTGGCCGATCTCCGGCCCAAGCGGCACATCAAGCGTGGCGCAGACCTCGTCGACTTCGATGCGGGAACTCGATTGAAGGCGGTTGGCCAATCCAGACCGGCTGGACGGCGACACCATCTGGCGCGCCTTGTCGATGGCCATGTATTCGAGCTGGCCGCCGCCGATCGTTCCGAAGATCGCCGCTTGCGAGACGAGCATGAAGGCGCCCTTCTCACGTGGCGTCGAACCTTTCGTGCCGGCGACTTCGACCAGCGCGACCCGGCTGGCCGCGCCGAGAAAGGCTTTCAGGCTTTGCACTTTCGAGTTCATCGTCTGCATTCCCTATTGGGAAATATAAGCATTTTCGGCGCGATATGCACGTTTCGCCCCGTTCAGGCGCCGGCTTTCATCTCGTTCTTCAGACGCTCGATCGCCATCAGCACCCGCTCTGGCGTTGCGGGAGCATCGAGACGTGGGCAAATCTTGTGGCCGGCGACGCTGGCCACCGCGTCCGAAAGCGCGTGCAACACTGACATGCCGTGTGGCAGGGGTGGTTCGCCAACAGCCTTGGAGCGATGGATCGTCGGCTCGTAGGCCTGCGACCAATCGGTCAGCTTGACGTTGAAGATCTTGGGCCGATCTGATGCCAGCGGGATCTTGTAGGTCGAGGGGGCATGCGTGCGCAGCCGGCCCTTGCCGTCCCACCACAGCTCTTCCGTCGTCAGCCAGCCCATGCCCTGGATGAACCCGCCCTCGATCTGGCCGATATCGATCGCCCGGTTCAGCGAGCGTCCGGCGTCGTGGAGGATATCGGCACGCTCGACAACATACTCGCCGGTCAGCGTGTCGACGGAAACCTCCGAACAGGCCGCGCCATAAGCGTAGTAATAAAAGGCATGGCCTTGGCCCTTGCTGCGGTCCCAATGGATTTTCGGCGTCTTGTAGAAGCCGGCGGCCGAGAGCTGCACGCGCGCGATATAGGCCTGCTTGACCAGATCGTTGAAGGCGACCTCCTGGTTGCCGACACGAACCCGGTTGGGCAGGAAAACCACCTGGTCGACCGGCACCTGATATCTCTCGGCGGCGAAGTCGGTCAGCCGCTTGCGGATCTGATGAGCGGCATTCTGCGCCGCCATGCCGTTGAGGTCGGCGCCGGAAGACGCCGCCGTCGGCGAGGTGTTCGGCACCTTGGCGGTGGTGGTAGCGGTGATCTTCACCCGGTCGAGGTCGATCTGGAATTCCTCCGCCACGATCTGCGCCACCTTGAGGTGCAGGCCCTGCCCCATTTCCGTGCCGCCATGGTTCATGTGCACGGAGCCGTCGGCATAGACATGCACCAGCGCACCGGCCTGATTGGACTCGGTCTTGGTGAAGGAGATGCCGAACTTGACCGGCGTCAGCGCCAGACCGCGCTTGATGAAGCGGCTGTTGGCGTTGAACGCCTGGATTTCGCGCCGGCGCCGCGCATAATTGGCACTCTCCTCCAGTTCCGCGACAATGCGGTGGATGATGTTGTCCTCGACCTTCTGGTGATAGGGCGTGACATTGCGCGTGCCGATCGCGTCCATCGGGTCATAGAAATTCAGCTTGCGGATTTCGAGCGGGTCCTTGCCGACCGCGAAGGCGACTTCGTCGATGATACGCTCGGCGCCGACCATGCCTTGCGGACCGCCAAAGCCGCGGAAAGCTGTGTTGGACACGGTGTTGGTGTAGAGCGGCGCCGATCTGGCCAGGACGTTCGGGTAGAAATAGGTGTTGTCGCAGTGGAACAGGGCGCGGTCGCCGACCGGGCCGGAAAGGTCGGCGGAAAAGCCGCAGCGCAGGGCGAACATGAAGTCGACGCCGAGAATGTTGCCTTCATCATCGAAACCGACTTCGTAGTCGATGGCAAAATCATGCCGCTTGCCGGTGGCGGTCATGTCCTCGTCGCGGTCGAGCCTGATCTTGACCGCACGCTTGTGCTTCTTGGCCGCGATCGCGGCGATTGCCGCACTTTGATTGGCCTGCGTTTCCTTGCCGCCGAAGCCGCCACCCATGCGGCGAACCTCGACCGTTACCGCGTGGCTGGGAACACCAAGCGCATGGGCAACCAGATGCTGCGTCTCGCTCGGACCCTGTGTCGAGCAATAGACAATCACTTCGTCGTCCTCGCCGGGGATGGCGAGCGAGATCTGGCCTTCGAGATAGAAATGGTCCTGGCCGCCGAGCCACATGCGCCCCTTTACGCGGCGCGGCGCGCTTTGGATGGCGGCAGCCGCGTCGCCGCGCCTGAGCGTCAGCGGCGTCGTCACCTGCTTGTCCTTCAGCGGATCGAGGTTCCAGATATCGATTACCGCCGGAAGCTCGTCATATTCGATCTTCGCCAGCCGTGCGGCGCGGCGCGCGTGCTCGCGCGTCTCGGCGATGACCGCGAAGATCGGCTGGCCGTAAAACTGCACCTTGCCTTCGGCAAGAACGGGATCGTCATGCATATTGCTTGGCGAAACGTCGTTCTCGCCAGGCACGTCGGCATAAGTCAGGACATCAACCACGCCGGGTGCCGCACGCACCGCCGACAGGTCGACGCTTTTCAGCGTGCCATGTGCAACAGTCGACAGGCCAAGCCCGACATGCAGCGTACCGGCAGGCTCCGGCATGTCGTCGATGTAGACCGCCGTGCCACTGACATGCTTGTGCGCGGAATCGTGGCGCTGGTCGGTCGCGACACCGCCAGAGATTTTCTCGGCCT
>JBDSLV010000449.1:0-11656 GCA_039916205.1 Mesorhizobium sp.
AGGCCGGAAAAATCCGGCCCTGGTTCGAATGGTTCGCCGATGGTTGCCGCCTGCATGTCGGAATCACGCAGCACGTTCTTGCCGGCCATGCGCATCGACAGTTGCACGAGACCAGAGCAGTCAATGCCGAAACCGGAGGCGCCGCCCCACAGGTAGGGCGTGCCGAGGAACATCTCGGCGACCGCGACATAATCGGCCGAGACTTCACCGACAGGCCGCAAGTGACCGGCGATGATCGCCTCGCCTGAAGGCAGAACGGCATAATGCGTGCCGCGCGTTTCGGCGGTAGCGGTTACTGTCACCGTTGATCCCATCGACAGTTGGCCGCTGCGCGGAAACCGCAGGTCCGGCCCCGGATAGACGAAGGTGCGCGGGACCGTGACAATGTGGGTGGGCGGTTGTTCCCTGGTGGCCAGCATCGTGTCGGCGACATAGCCGACATAGCCGTCACGCTCGGCCTGGGCCCAGGCCCAGCCCTCGACATCCTCGAAGACGAGGACATCTTCGCCAAGCAGAAACTGGGTGTTGATACCGGCATCCGGACGTGGCGCCTTGCGCACATCGGCCACCGGGGCCGTGACCCGCGCTGGACGCCCAGTGACGAAACGGTCGGCGGAAACGTCGCCACTCAATCTTGCATCGGCAAGGTCGGAGCGGAAGGCATGCAGGCGGGCGTCACGAGTGGTCAAAGCGGCAATCCGGTCAGTCAGCGGTTGGGTTCAGATAGGCAACTCATGGGCTTTGGCAATGATACCATCGCCGAAGCGCTCGACAAAGAGCGCCCCTTCGACCGTACGCTTGACCAGCACATTGCGCTTGTCGAGTTCATCACGATGGCGCGACACCAGCTTCAGCGACCCCATCGTGTCGAGCGCGCGGGTGATGACCGGTTTGGTGACGTTGAGCCGGGCTGCAAGCCCGCGCACCGTATGCGGCGGCGGGTCAAGGTAGATGGTGAACAGGATCGCCGTCTGGCGCATGGTGAGATCGGGCGCGTCATCGCGCACCTGCGCCAGCATCACCTGCTGCCACAATCGCATCGCCTGGCTTGGACGCATGGAAATCGACATCCGGCCAGCATGACGGCAAATTGTTTCGGTTCCGTTTCAGTCCAAGCTATTCCTTGGCCAAGCTCGAAAACGGTTACCCGTAGCGTTTCGCGATCACTTGTTCCAAGGCCCGGATGCCTTGCGCCTCGCCGCCAGCGGGACCATGCGGCCGGTCGGACGGGTTCCAGGCGAAGATATCGAAATGCGCCCAGGCCGAGGTCTTTTCAACGAAACGCTTCAGGAACAGTGCGGCGGTGATGGAGCCGGCAAAACCGTCCGTGGTGACGTTGTTGATGTCGGCGATCTTCGACGACAGTTTGGCGTCATAAGGCCGCCACAACGGCATGCGCCACAGCGGATCCTCCACTGTCACCGACGCCGACGCCAGTTCGGATGCCAGTCCGTCGTCGTCGGTGTAGAAAGGTGGCAGGTCGGGGCCAAGTGCAACACGGGCGGCCCCGGTCAGCGTTGCCATGTCGATCAACAGCCGTGGTTGATCATCATCGGCCAGGGTCAAGGCATCGGCCAGCACGAGGCGGCCTTCGGCATCGGTGTTGCCGATCTCGACTGACATGCCCTTGCGGCTGGTCAGCACGTCGCCGGGGCGGAAGGCATTGCCGGCAATGGAGTTTTCGACCGCGGGGATCAGCACGCGCAGGCGCACCTTCAGCCCAGCGGCCATGATCATCGAAGCGAGGCCCAGGACATTGGCGGCGCCGCCCATGTCCTTCTTCATCAACAGCATGCCCGATGACGGCTTGATGTCGAGGCCGCCGGTGTCGAAACAGACACCCTTGCCAACCAGCGTCACCTTCGGTGCGCTCTTCGGCCCCCATGTCATGTCGATCAGACGCGGTGCATCGACCGAGGCGCGGCCGACGGCATGGATCATCGGGAAGTTCTGCTCGAGAAGGTCATCGCCCTTGATCACCGACACCTCGGCCTTGTTGGCCATGGCAAGGGTCCGCACGGCTTTTTCCAAATCTTGAGGGCCCATGTCACTGGTCGGCGTGTTGACCAGGTCGCGGGTCAGGAACACGCTGTCGGCCACGCGGCGAACACGGGCGGCGTCGACCCCTGACGGCAATGCGAAACGCAGTGTTTTGCCAGGCTTCTTGCCATAGCGGGTAAAGACATAGCCGCCGAGCAGCAGCGCGGTCGCCGCGAGTTCCGGATTTGCCGGTGCGTTGGCGAAATGCCAGTCGCCTTCGGGCAGGGCCCGCGCCAGCGCACCGGTTGCGAGTGCGCCCTCGCCGTCGCCAACGCCAAACAAGGCGCCGGCAAGCGCCCCGTTTTCGCCGGGTACGATCAGCGTCCTACCCGCCTCGCCGGAGAAACCATTGGCCTTGGCCCAGGCGGCGGCGGATGGCGTCAGGCCTGCCGCTTCCAGGCCGTCCCTGGCGACCAGATAGACCGGCAACGCGCTCTTCAAGTTCGTCTCAACGAGTTCGACAGGCATACGTGTTCTCCAGCCGACAATCCTTGAGTCGGCGTTTCTTAACCCTCCGTTAGGGTTAACAGAATATTTCTGCGGGAGGGAAGATGGTCACGCAATGACCACGCGCATGAATGGAGGCTTTGGTGCCGATGCCGACCGACCGCAGAGTAAACGCCACGGGAAAACGGCTGCTGACAACGGCGTTTGTGCTGGCGCTCGCGGCTGGTGTGGCCGGCTGCGGAACCAGCAAGTTCACCACCGGTTCGATCGGGCGCACCAGCGGCAAGCCGCTGGAAACCATGTCGGCGGGAGAGTTGCACAATGCGACGGCCGCACTAGGCCAATCCTATGCAAAGAACCCAAACGACAAGCGCATCGCCACGAATTTCGCGGCGGCCCTGCAGATGGATGGTGATGCCGACCAGTCGCTCGCGGTGATGCGCAAGCTGGCGATCGCTTTGCCGAAAGACCGTGACGTGCTTGCCGCCTATGGCAAGGCGCTGGCCGCCAACGGTCAGTTCGACGCCGCCCTTGACGCCGTGCGCCGTGCGCAGACCCCGGAATATCCGGACTGGAAACTGGTCTCGGCCGAAGCCGCGATTCTCGACCAGCTCGGCCAGAGGGACGAAGCCAGGCAGGATTATCGCAAGGCGCTCGAACTCAAGCCGAACGAACCCTCGGTGCTTTCCAATCTCGGCATGTCCTATGTGCTGCAAGGCGACCTGCGCACGGCTGAAACCTATATGCGCTCGGCGGCTCAGCAGCCGAATGCCGACAGCCGCGTGCGCCAGAACCTGGCGCTGGTCGTCGGCCTGCAAGGCCGTTTCGATGAAGCCGAGAAGATCGCTTCGCAAGAGCTCTCGCCCGAACAGGCGCAGGCCAATGTTGCCTATCTGCGCCAGATGCTTGCCCAGCAGAATGCCTGGAGCCAGCTCAAGGATCAGGACAAGACAAAGCCGGCGACCAATTGACGGTCGTGCTGGGCCGATCCGCAAACGATTGATAATAGCTCCAAGAATGAAAAAGGCCGCGCTGACATCAGCGCGGCCCTTTTCTTATAAGGGATTGGTGCGCTGCTACTGGCTGGCTGCCGGCGGGCGATCGCCGAAGATGCCACGCTGGCTGACCTGGATGCCAGCAGGCCCGAGAATGATCGCGAAAAGCACCGGCAGGAAGAACAGGATCATCGGCACCGTGAGTTTCGGCGGCAAAGCAGCTGCTTTCTTCTCTGCGGCATTCATGCGCATGTCCCGGCTCTCACTGGCGAGCACACGCAGCGCATGCGCCACCGGCGTGCCGTAGCGCTCGGCCTGGACGAGCGCCTGCGACACCGACCGGACTGATTCCAGGCCGGTACGGCTGGCTAGGTTCTCATAGGCCTGCTTGCGCTCCTGCAGATAGGAAAGCTCTGCATTGGTCAGGATGAATTCTTCCGCCAGCGCCACCGATTGCGCACCGATTTCATCGGCGACCTTGCGAAGTGCCGCCTCCACCGACATGCCGGATTCGACGCAGATCAACATCAGGTCGAGTGCATCAGGCCAGGCCTGCTGGATGGACTGCTTGCGCTTGGTGGCACGGTTGTTGACGTAGAGGACCGGCGTGTAGAAACCGCCATAGGCAACGAGGATGCAGACGAACAGCTTTACGACAAGCGGCTTTTCGGCCAACCCGCCGAGCACGAACAGATAGACAATTGCCAGTGCGAAACCGACGAAGGGCAGAACCAGGCGGAAAAAGAGAAACCGCGTCAGCGGATTCTGCCCGCGAAAGCCGGCCACCTTGAGCTTCTGCAATGTGCCCTCATCGGCGAGTGCACGCTTCAGATCCAGGCGATCGACAATGTTGCGCATGCCGATCGATTGTTCTTCGCGCAGCCCCTTGCGGCGGCGATCGGCATCCGCCGCCAACCGCGCGCGCTGCTTGGCACGCAACTCGTCGCGTTCCAACGCGACGGATTTCATGCGTGTCTTGAGCTGGTTCCCGCCGAACGCCGGCAACAATGTAAAGACAGTCGCAAACACCGCAATCGCGACCAGTAGCGCGATCAGGAAGGCCGGATCCGTAAGGGATTTGATGACTTGGTTGGTCATGCGAAGATCCTAGACATCGAAGTTCATCATTTTGCGCATGACCAGGATGCCAATAGACATCCAGACCGCCGCGCAGCCAAGGATGAGGTTGCCGACGCTGGTGTTGAACAGCGGCAGCAAGTAGCCCGGGCTTGAAAGATAGACGAGGAAGGAAACTATGAAAGGCAGTGCGCCGATGATGGCAGCGGATGCCTTGGCCTCCATCGACAAGGCCTGGACCTTCGCTTTCATTTTCTTGCGATCACGAAGCACGCGCGAAAGATTGCCCAGTGCCTCGGAAAGATTGCCGCCGGCCTGGGACTGAATCTGGATGACGATGCCGAAGAAGCTGGCCTCCGTGCAAGGCATGGTTTCGGACATGCGCAAAGCTGCGTCGGGTATCGACAGACCCATCTGTTGCGAATCGACGATACGGCGGAATTCAGCCTTCACGGGTTCCGGAGATTCATTGGCGATCAGACGCACCGCATCGTTCAGCGGCAGGCCGGATTTGACCGCTCGCACGATGATATCGAGCGCGTTTGGAAATTCGTTGAGAAATGCCTTGACCCGACGGGTACGACGGAATGAGACGAACCAACGCGGCAGCCCGAGGCCTGCCGCCAGAAGCACACCTGGCAAGACAATCAGCGGCGCGCCGGCGAAATAAGCGAGGATTGTCAGCACGACACCGCAAACGGCAGAATAGATGTAGAAGGTTTCCACGGAAGCCTTCATGCCGGCCTGCTTGAGCTGATGCTTCAGCGGCGGCTTTTTGATAAGACTGTCCTTGGACTTCTGCTTTGAGTCGAGTTCGTTCAACGAATCCTGAACCGACTTGCGTCGCTTGGCGGCTTCCGCAACGCGGTCCCGCGAGGCCTTGACGACGGTACGATCGGTTTCGGCCGACTTGATCGTCTCAAGCCGCTTCCCGACCTGCTTCTCGTTGCTGATCTGGTTGACCAGGAATGCATAGGCGACCGCGCCGGCACTGAAGCCGGCGAGCACGACAAACGCCAATACCGTTCCGTCAATTCCAAACATTGACCAGGACCCCAGATGCGTCAGTCAGCGCGTTTCTCCATCGACTCAAGCGCCGTGGCGAGGCGCTGTTCCTCACCATAGTAGCGAGCCCGCTCCCAGAAATGCGGGCGGCCAATGCCGGTCGATACATGCTCGCCCAACAGCCTGCCATTCGCATCCTCACCCTTGATGTTGTAGAGAACGATGTCCTGGGTGATGATGACGTCGCCTTCCATGCCAATCACTTCAGTGATATGCGTAATGCGACGCGATCCGTCTCGAAGACGGGCAGCCTGGATGATCACGTCGATGGAACCGACGACGATTTCGCGCACGGTTTTCTGGGGCAGTGAATAACCACCCATCGCAATCATTGATTCAATACGGTTCAGGCATTCACGCGGGCTGTTCGAGTGGATCGTTCCCATCGAGCCGTCATGGCCGGTATTCATTGCTTGCAGAAGATCGAACACTTCAGGTCCGCGCACTTCGCCGACGATGATGCGTTCCGGGCGCATGCGCAGGCAGTTCTTGACCAGATCGCGCATTGTCACCTCGCCCTCGCCCTCGAGGTTGGGTGGCCGGGTTTCGAGGCGCACGACATGCGGCTGCTGCAGTTGCAGCTCGGCCGAGTCCTCGCAGGTGATGACGCGCTCCTCGCGGTCGATATAGTTGGTCAGACAATTGAGCAGCGTCGTCTTGCCCGAGCCGGTACCGCCCGAGATGACGATGTTGCAGCGAACACGGCTGATGATCTTGAGAACTTCGGCTCCTTCCTTCGAAATGGCGCCGAACTTGACCAGCTGATCGAGCGTCAGCTTGTCCTTCTTGAACTTGCGGATGGTGAGCGTGGCGCCGTCGATGGAGAGCGGCGGCGCGATGACGTTGACGCGGGAGCCGTCGGGAAGACGCGCGTCGCAGATCGGGCTCGACTCGTCGACACGTCGGCCGACCTGGCTGACGATGCGCTGGCAGATGTTGAGGAGCTGCTGGTTGTCACGAAAGCGGATGCCGGTCTGTTCGACCTTGCCATCGACTTCGATGTAGACGTTCCTGGACCCGTTGACCATGATGTCGGCGATATCGTCGCGCGCCAGCAGCGGCTCCAGCGGCCCGTAGCCGAGCACGTCATTGCAGATATCCTCAAGCAGTTCTTCCTGCTCGGAGATCGACATCGCGAAATTCTTGATCGCAATGATATCATTGACGATATCGCGGATTTCCTCGCGCGCGCTCTCCGGATCGAGCTTGGCAAGCTGCGACAGGTCGATGGTATCGATCAGCGCCGAAAAAACCTGGCTCTTGGTGTCGTAGTAGGTCTCACTCTTTTCGCGCTGACTTCTCTTCGGTTCCGGCGCGATCGGCGGTGCCTCGACTGCACGACGAGCAGGTGCCGTCGCTGGCTGAGATGTGGCCGGTGACCGCGCGAGAACCGCGGTTTCAACATGAGCTGGCGCAGCAGGCGCGACAGGCGCGGGTGCTGGCTGTCGGAACTCCGGCGTAAACCGGCTTCCATCGTCGCTGCCTCTTTTACCAAACATGACCGACTACCGATCCCACCACTGAAACATCACTTCTTGTTGCGCGAGAGCTTGCCCAGCAGATTGCCGAGACCTGCTTTCTTCTTCGCCTTGATCTCACTGCGTCCAGTCAGGACATGCGCAATTTCGTTGATCATGCCGACGACCGGGCTCTTGGCATCCATCTCGCTGAGCATGCGCCCGTTGTTGGCTGCATTCCCGAACAACACCGGATCGAAGCCGATCACCGACATAGGCGTCAGACCGAGCGGCTCGGCGAAATCGGATGCCAAAATTTCGGGGCGCTTGGGGACGCCAGCCTGATTGATGATCAGCTTCGGCGGCGGGTCGTTGGGACGAAGCCGTTTTAACATGTCGATCAAGTTCTTGGTGTTGCGCAAATTGGCCAGTTCGGGTGTCGCCGTGATCACGATCTCGTCGGCCTTGACCAAGGTGTTCTTGGTCCAACCGGTCCAGATATGTGGAACGTCAAGCACCAGAAGCGGCACACTGCGCTGGGCGATGTCGATAAGCTGCGTAAAAGCCTCTGGATCGAAATCGTAGACCCTCTCAAGCGTCGAGGGTGCGGCAAGCAACGACAGATGTTCGGCGCACTGGGTCAACAGCCGGTCGAGATAGACTTCATCGATGCGCTCCGGCGAAAACACCGCCTCGGCGATGCCCTGTGCCGGGTCCTGATCGAAATTGATGTTGGCCGTTCCGAAGGCAAGATCAAGATCAGCGACAATGACTTCCGATTTGAACAGGGATGACATGGCCCAGGCTACATTGTGCGCCATGGTCGAAGAGCCGACGCCGCCCTTGGCGCCGACGAACGCGATCGTACGGCCGAGCGGTTCAGCTTCCGGATCGACGAAAATCGACGACACTACGCTGACGATGTCAGCCATCGACACCGGCGCTATGACATATTCGGAAATCCCTGAGCGGATAAGCTCGCGGTAGAGACCGACATCGTTGTAGTGACCGATCACCACGACCTTCGAGGTCGGATCACAATATTCCGACAGCTGGGCGAGCTGCTCCAGCAATTGCTTGGGCTCGCTGCGCGATTCCAGCAGGATGAGGTTTGGCGTCGGCGCCGACTGGTAGAATTCGATGGCGGTGGCGACGCCGCCCATGTGGACCTTCAGGTGAGCCTTGGTCATGCGGCGATCCTCGCCGGCCCGTTCGACCGGGCTGGCAACGCCCTCGGTCTCGCAGAATGCCTGGATCGATATACGCGGGATCGGCCGCAATGCCTGCATCGCGGCGATATCCTGCTGCGAGGTATCGCCGCCATCCACCGGAGCGTCGTAGGCAAGGTTGCTCATGATCATGCTCTTTCCCGTGACCTGTTCTGTTCGAGACCGGCGCGGCTCAGTACGTCACTTCCGAATTGCCCAGGAACTCTTCCGAAATACCTCTGCTACGATAGACGTCGATCACCTTGCCGCGATTCTCCGCGTCAATATCGGCAGGCTTGCGCGGGCCGATGAGATCAGCCGGGTTCGCCATCTGGGCGGCAAGGTTGTTCTGGTAGGAGCAGCCGTAATCCGCGTAGTGCTTGTTCTCCGACGTCTGCAGCATGTCCTCGGGCCAACGTCCGCATTTGTCGGTCTGGGCCTTTACCGTCACGTAGGAAAGGCGAACCGGCGAGGATATCTCATTCGAGGCGGCCTGATAGGAAACGACTACGATCCGGTTGCGCTTGATGCCGCTGGCGACCGCGAGCCGGGCGAAATCGCGGCCCGCCGCCGTCGCGGCGATCTCGTTGGCCGATCCGCTCGGGATCTGGATCGTCAGCGTCGGTGCGGCACTCCTGTCGTAGCCATCCAGGAAACCCAGGAGGGTATCGCGCTGAGAGCCGGTCATGCCGCGATCACCGGCGCCGACCGGAAGGTCGATCTTCTGGTTCTTCTCCGAAATCACGATGGGATGGGTGGTGCGATAGTCGTCGGGGATGGCGCCGACCGTGATGCTGTCCCGCTTGGCGCAGCCGCTCAGCAAGGCCGCCATGGCCGCGGCCGCCAGGATCGGAACCGCATGCCCGCGAAACCGTGAACGGCCGGACCGTACCGTTTCCACGATCGCGCGTGCCTTCAATGCTGACTGAGACATGTCCGCTTCCCCGCTTACTTGTAGATGAAGCCGACAACGCCGTGGTAGCGGCCGTTGGGCTTGTCGGTCTGCATGGTGCCGTAGACGCGATTGACGCGCCCCAGGAACATGCCGGCGCCGTCGCTCGGAGGATTGAAATTATCGTCCGGCTTGGCAAGGTCGTTGCGCGCCACCGGCTTCACCAGATAGGGCGTGATGATGATGACAAGCTCGGTTTCGTTGCGCACGAAGTCCCTGCTGCGGAACAGCGCGCCAAGCACCGGAATCTTTGTCAGCCCCGGCAATCCGTTGACAGCCTGCCTGACGTCGTCACGAACAAGGCCGGCGATCATCATGGAACCGCCAGAGGGTAGTTCCACCGTTGTGTCAGCCAGGCGCTTGCGGAGCGACAAGGCATTCATGCCGGGGCTTGTTGCACCGGCGGAAAAGGACACGGACCCTTCCGTTGTTGGTTCGGAAACCGAGGTCCTGACCTTCAGGCTGATGCGGCCGGGAGACAGCACGACCGGTAGGAATTCCAGGCCGATGCCGTATTCAATCTTCTGGAGCGAGTAGGTCTTCAGGCCGGTCTGGTTGTCGGATGATACATTGGCCGACACGCCGGTCACCATGTTGTACTCACCACCAACCTTGAACGTCGCTTTCTCGCCGGAAACCGCGGTCAGGGTCGGCTCAGCCAAGGTTTTCATGACCCCGGACTGCTCCATGGCATTGATGTAGGCCTTCAATGACGAACTGCCGATATTAAGGCCCGAGTTCGACAGCTGCTTGCCGAGACCAGTGAAATTGTCGCTGATTGCGCCATAGCTGATGCCATTGCTGCCGCCATTGCCGACCATGTTGACGCCAAGCTGTTTCATCACCGAGCGGCTGACTTCGGCGACTGTCACCTTCAGTGTGACCTGATCGTCGCCGATGATCTGCAGCAGGTTCACGATCTTGCTGGTGCGGCGTTCGGCGTCCGGGTTGTTGATGTCGACGCCGCCCTGGGCCGAGCCGCCTGCCGCCGTCTGCGAATATTGTCCCGTCGTCGCTTCACCGCCCGAGACGAAGATGGTTGCGAGATCAACCGCCCGCTTGGCGTCCAGAGGGGTATCGACGGTTCCTGTCAGCACGACGTTGTCATTCAGCAATTCGACCTTGATGGCCGACGACGGAATGAAGCGCCTGATGTAGTCCTCCAGGCCGGCGACGTCGCGTTCGACGGCCAGATCCAGACTGACGATCTGTTCACCATTGGGACCAAAGACGAAGATATTGGTCTCACCAACCGTCTTGCCGAACAGATAGATGCGCCTTGCGGTGCGGGTCACCGCATCGGCGACCGCCGGGTTGGCGACAAGAATGTCGTAGGCATCGCTCGGCAGGTCGATGACGACCGATTTGTTGAGGCCGAGCTTGACGCGCTGCGTGGCGGTCGAAGCCGTCACCTGTGCGTTCTTCGCCTCGACCACGCCCTGAACATTCGTTCCGATGAGCAGCAAGCCGAATGCCGCGGCTACGATTGCCGGCAGTTTACCATTTAGCCTCATTTCCTTGCCCCTACTTCGGAAACTTCGCCCGACTTGATCAGCCGCACCGTGCCCCTGCGACCATTGCCGGAGACGAGATAATCGGCCTCACCCAGATTCTTTTCCTGGGTGTCCGTGATTGATCGCAACGCCAAGGTCAGGCGATCCGCCATCTGCTGGGCAACCGTTATGATCTCTGCCTGTTGCGGCGTCAGCTCCAGCGTGGCGGTCTGGCCAACCCTGGTCTTCTTGCCTTCCTCGTCTTCCTGGATGGTCTGATCGATTGCCAGGACGCGAATGTTCTTGAGGATGGTTTCGGTGCTGAAACCAGTGTTGCCGCTGCCGGCGTCAGCCCGGCGCGTCATGATGACGTCGACGAAATCGTTTGGAAGGATGAAGCCGCCTGCCGACGTGTCGGCCGATATGGTGGTGGCGACCGCCCGCATGCCGGTTGGCAGGATCGACGACATGAAGCTCTGGCCCTCGCCGATCAGCTTGGAGCGGCGAAGCGGCTCACCGGAATACATCGCCACACGGGCGATCGAGCCTTTCAGCTTGTCTAACGCTTCGGGCTCGGCGGCCTGTGTAATGAAATTCGCATTGATGCCGTCGGCGGGCCAGGATTGCCAGCTGATGTTGTTCTCGAGCGGGTTGCCCATTGCAACATCGCCCGAAAGCACGAGCACCTGTTGCAACGCGACCGCGGGCGCCTTGGGCCCGGAATCGACGATGATCTGGGCAGGTGGTGCCGCCACCATGTTTTTCGCGACATAGCCTGCGCCACCCGCCGCGGCCACCGCCACGCTCAGAATGATCAATCGGGATGCTGGCATCTGTCCGAACCTCGCCCTTGGCAAACCACCTAGCCAAGCCGGACTTTGCAGCGGCAATCGTCAAAACAAGGTTAATGCAATGCTTACGA
>JBDSLV010000450.1:0-3284 GCA_039916205.1 Mesorhizobium sp.
GCTACAGAGCCACCTCACCAATGATGCTATATCGCCAATGGTCCTTAGCCAGCGCAGCTGGTGCGTTCGCTGCCGGGGCATTGTGGGGAGCAGGCTCTGTCCTTCTGGGCACTGCCTCCGAAATCTACCAACTTTTCTGGGCATTCTTGATCGCCGGCATGTGCGCTGGCGCCGCTGCATTGCATTACGCCCATCTTCCAACCAGCTTGGCATTCATCCTGCCCGCCAGCATTCCCCTGGCGGCCCGCTTTGCAATCGACAGTTCGGGGCACCGTACCACTGCGAGCATCATGATTGCCGTGTTCCTTAGAGTCCGACTCTGAACTCACGCGGAACGACCCATTCGTCTGACCAGTAGCATGGCTGAGGCGGCATAGAGGAAGGCTGTCGCGGATGCGATTGAAGCTTCGAAGTCTTTTGCCAGACGCCTGTTTCGCCCCAGCCAGGCAAAGCATCGCTCCACGACCCATCGGCGTGGATGGACCTCGAAGCCGACTTGTCCGGGAATCTTCCGGACAATCTGGATGGCAATGCACGTCGCCTCCCTCACGCGTTCGGCCGCGTAGGCGGTGTCAGCAAAGACCAGTTGAACGAAGGGAAAGCTGCGGCGCGATGCCTTGAGCAACGGCACGGCGCCGTCGCGATCTTGGACGGACGCCGGATGGACCTGCAATGTCAGGGCACGACCATCTGTATCGACCATGGCGTGCCGCTTGCGGCCCTTAATCCTCTTGCCTGCATCATAGCCGCATGGCCCGCCAGCCTCGGTGGTTTTCACGCTCTGACTGTCAACGACGGCAGCACTTGGGCTCGCTTCACGCCCGACGCGCTCGCGGTCGAGCATGACAAGGCGGTGGTTGATCGACTGCCAAACACCAGCGTCTCGCCAGGCTGCGAACCAGCCATAGACAGTCTGCCGCGGTGGAAAGCAGGGCGGCAGCATCCGCCATGGAATGCCGCCCCGCAGGACGTAAAACATGGCGTTGACCAACTCGCGCAAAGGCCAGCTTGGCGGACGTCCCACGGCCGAACTGGGCGGAAGGAGCGGCGCCAGCACGGCCCATTCAGCATCGGTCACGTCACTGGCGAAGCGAAGCCCATCGCGCATATGCTGCGCGCGGGTGGTTGCGGTCCACATGGGTCTGTTCATCCAACTCGGTCTCGACAACCTGTTGGAATCACATCCGACCGTGACCACCCAACCCCATTCCGCCCTCGTTCAGAGACAGCCTCTAAGACGCCTCCTGATTGGGTTTGTTCGGCTCAAGCTGTTCCTCTTGCCTAAGGACATTCCCGTGGGTCACTAGCTTCTTTTCGCGGTCGGCGCAGGGCCGCCGCAGGGGGAGTGTCGGGAATTTCGTGTGTGGCCGGTCATGATGGGAAAGAAGGAGCTCCCCCATGGCCCGACGGAAAGAACCTGTGATACCGGATGCGCTGCTGGACCAGTTGCTCTCGGGATCGGAGGCGCGTGCCGCCTTCGACCAGGGCGGTCTGCTGGATCAGCTGAAAAAGGCGCTGACAGAGCGGGCGCTGAATGCCGAGATGGACCACCACCTGGCTGGCGACGGTGGTGCCGAGAACAGCCGCAACGGCTACGGCCGCAAGAGCGTGGTGACGGAGACTGGCCGGATGGCGCTGGAGATACCGCGCGACCGGCAGGGCAGTTTCGACCCTTTGTTGATTGCGAAATACCAGCGGCGCTTCCCGGGCTTCGACGACAAGATCATCTCGATGTATGCGCGCGGCATGAGCACCCGCGAGATCGCGGGACACCTGCGCGACCTCTACGGCATCGAGGTCTCGCCGGACCTGATCAGCACGGTCACCGACGCGGTGCTGGATGAGATCGCGGCCTGGCAGGCGCGACCGTTGGAGCCGGTCTACCCGCTGGTGTTCTTCGACGCGCTGCGCGTGAAGATCCGCGATGAAGGGCTGGTCCGCAACAAGGCGGTGCACATCGCGCTCGGGGTGCGGGCGGACGGCACCAAGGAAATCCTGGGGCTGTGGCTTGAACAGAATGAAGGGGCCAAATTCTGGCTGCGGGTGATGAACGAGCTGCGCAGCCGCGGCGTCGAGGATGTCCTGCTGGCCGTGGTCGATGGCCTGAAGGGCTTTCCCGAGGCGATCATGGCGGTGTTCCCTGAGGCCACGGTCCAGACCTGCATCGTGCACCTGCTGCGCCACAGCCTGGACTTCGTCTCCTTCAAGGACCGCAAGCTGGTAGCGGCGGCCTTGAAGGAAATCTACCGCGCGGTCGACGCCGTCGCTGCCGAGGCGGCCCTGACGGCGTTTGAGGCAGGACCATGGGGGCGGAAATACGCCGCCATTGGCCAGAGTTGGCGCCGTGCCTGGGGTGAGGTGGTGCCGTTTTACGCCTTTCATATCGATGTTCGACGGCTGCTCTACACCACCAACGCCATCGAGGCGCTGAACGCCAAGCTGCGCCGCGCCGTCCGGGCACGAGGCCACTTCCCGACCGACGAGGCGGCGCTGAAGCTGCTCTTCCTGGTCTTGAACAGAGCCGAAAAGGAATGGATCATGCCGCCACGTGAATGGACCATGGCAAAAGCCCAGTTTGCCGTCCTCTTCGGCGAGCGCTTCGCCAGGGCAATGGCCTGACCATGTCGCTTAACCGACCGGCCATACACGGAAATCCAGACAGTCCCCGGCAGCGGCGTTGCGCCGGCTTGCATCGACCTCGCGGCACGCCAACCAGAGCCGGCGGCTTTTGTCTTTGGCGGCCGTGCTTGACGGCATGAACCGCACCGATGCGGCGCGGATCGGCGGCATGGACCGCCAGACGCTGCGCGATTGGGTGCATCGGTTCAACGAGGGCGGCCCCGACGGGTTGAAGGACGACAGGGCCTACGAGAGGGCGCGCCGGTTGACCGCCGCGCAGCAGGCCGAACTTGCTGCAATCGTGCAGACCGGGCCGGACCGCGCCGTGCACGGCGTGGTGCGCTGGCGGCGCGTCGATCTGAAGGCGCTCATCGCCGAACGCTTCGGGGTCGATTACCACGAGCGCACGATCGGCAAGCTGTTGAAGCATCTCGGCTTCTCGCACATCAGTGCACGTCCTCAACACCCGAAGCAGGATGGGAAGACCATCGCCGGGTTTAAAAAAACTTCGCGCGCACGCTCGAGGCTCATGTTGGCGCCATAGCGCGGCGAAAGCCCATCGAGATCTGGTTCCAGGACGAATCCCGCATCGGGCAGAAGAACGGCCTCGTGCGGCAGTGGGCCAGGCGTGGCACGCGGCCGAGACAACCCGCCGACCAGCGCTA
>JBDSLV010000451.1:0-12907 GCA_039916205.1 Mesorhizobium sp.
AGTTCAGCCTCGCCAAGGCGCCGCCGCCGAAGCCACTCGCGAAAGACAGTCAGTTGCTAGTGTATCACCCGCGCCGGGCTGCCTCGATCGCGGCGACATCGATCTTCCGCATGTCCATCATCGCCTCGAAGGCGCGCCGGGCTTCCTCGCCGCCTTTCGCCATGGCCTCGGTCAGAACGCGTGGCGTGATCTGCCAGGAAACGCCCCATTTGTCCTTGCACCATCCGCAAGCGCTCTCCTGGCCGCCATTTCCGACGATGGCGTTCCAATAGCGGTCGGTTTCGGTTTGATCTTCGGTGGCGATCTGGAAAGAAAAGGCCTCACTCTGCTTGAAGACTGGACCGCCATTCAGGCCAATGCAGGCAACGCCAGCGACAGTGAATTCCACCGTCAGCACATCGCCTTTCTTGCCGGAAGGAAAGTCACTGGGCGCCTTGTGTACCGCGCTGACAGCACTGTCGGGAAAGGTCTCGGCATAGAAGCGCGCGGCAGCCTCGGCATCCTTGTCATACCAGACGCAGATCGTGTTCTTCGCCATTGCTTGTTCCTTTCGGGTTGAGGCCAGAATTCCAGCCCAGTTTCCCATCCGCCTTTGGGAAATAGGCCGCCAACCGGCTTTCGCCACCCCAAGGAACACAGTCCTTGAGAAGGTATCGGCGCCCAGCACGAAACAACGAGCTGGCCGGGCGCAGCCTTGCCCATGAACAAAAAATGGGCGCGGGTCTCCCCGCGCCCATGATCATCTCACTTCCTCAATTGCACTTGGGCTTGGCCGCGTTGCAGGCATCCACCAGCTCCTTCGGCGGATCCTTGTGGAACACCGTCTTGAAGGATTCCAGCACGTTGGATTGCACCACCGGCAGGGACTGCACGCCGACCCAGGCAGGCGTGGGTGCACCGATAAGCGCCTTCATCATGGCAAGCGCCTCGGCGACGCCCTGGTCGTAGGGACGCTGAGAGCCTGTCGCCTTGAGCGGGCCGCCCTTGGCGATCTCGATCGCCGACTGCAGGCCGAGATCGACCGTGGTGATTGGGATGTCTATGCCTTGCGCGCGCATCGACGACAGCGTGTCGAGCGCCGGCTGATCCCAGACGGCGTACACGCCCTTCACATCCGGATTGCCAGTCAGGAAGTCGCCAGCGATCTGCGACACCTTCGAGGGATCGGTGAAGTCGACCTGCTTCATGATGATGTCGGGCCGGTTCTTCTTCATCCACTCGCTGACGCCCTTGGTACGCTCATTGGTGCTGAAATAGTCAACGCCGAAATTCACCAGGCCTATCGTGCCGCCCTTGGGCATGCACGAGGCCAGGATCTGCGCCGCGATCTGGCCGTTGCCCTGGCTGTCGGCCGAGATCATCGAGGCAAAGTCCTTCGGAGATTCGAGGCCAACCGGGATGCTGTCCATGAACACGAGCTTGATGCCGGCTTCACCCACCTTCTTGTAAGTCGGCGCCGTCGCGGTGAAGTCGACCGGGATCGAAATAATGCCATCCGGATGCTGCTGGATGGTGTTCTCGATATCGGCGATCTGCTTGTCGACCTGGTATTCGGCAGAGGCGACGCCGGTGACGGTGACGCCATACTTGGCTAGCGTTTCGCTGATGCCTTGCACTTGCAGCTGCGACCAGTCGAGGTTGACCGTCTGCATCGAAATGCCGACCTTGAACTTGCCAGCCTTGACCTTGGCGGCCTCGTCGTCGGTCAGTTTCAGATCGTCGGGCGAAGCTGCCTTCTCGCCGTGCGGGCCCTGCCCGAGAATGCCCTTGGGACCAAGCGTCGCCATGTCGACGCCGGTTACGCAGGTGTCCGGCGTCTGCGCCAGGCTCATGGATGCCGAGAGCGCGAGCGCGCTGGCGGCGATGCTCAATGTGCAGAAGATCGAGTGGATTCGTGCCGAATGGTTCATGACTTCCTCCGTTGATCGTTGACGTTTCTTCAGCCGGGCTTTGCTCCGGCAGGTCTTAAAACTGTCCGCGCAGCGCGCCTTACCTCTTGGTGAATGCAACCGCGGCGACGATGATGGCTCCCTTAATGACGAGTTGCAGGGACGAGCTGACGCCGAGCAGCACCAGTCCGTTGTTGAGCGTGCCGATGATCAGGCTGCCGAGCAGCGTGCCCAGCACGAAGCCGCGCCCGCCAAACAGGCTGCAGCCGCCGAGGATGACCGAGGCGATGACATCCAGCTCCATGCCTTGCACCACGTCGGGCCGTGCCGCGTGTGAACGCGCCGACAAGATGAGCGAGGCCAGCCCGGCCAGCGTGCCGGTCAGGACAAAGGCCAGCGTGGTGACCTGCTTGATGTGAACCCCGGAATAAAGCGCTGCCGTCGGGTTGCCGCCGGCCGCGTAAACGCGCCGCCCGTAAACGCTGTAGTGCAGAAGCAGAATACCGGCGATGGTGACGCCAAGCGTCCACAGGATGGGTGCGGGAACGCCCAGCACAGAGCCCTCGCCGAAAATGTTGAAATAATAGTCGTTGGTGATGATCACCGGCTTGGTGTTGGTGACCATCAGCGCAAGCCCGCGCGCGCCGCTCAATGTGCCCAGCGTGACCAGGAAGGACGGGATTTCGAGGCGTGTGGTCAAAACGCCGTTGATCAGCCCGATCAGCGCCCCGGTGCCCAGCCCCGCCACGGCGCCGACGACCCAGTTGTTATAGACAAAGGCCATGGCCAGCGACGCGCTCATGCCCGACAGCGCCAGTGTCGAGGCAACGGACAGGTCGATCTGGCGTGAGATGATCACGAAAGTCATGCCGACGGCTATGATCGAAACCAGCGTGGTCTGCCGGCCGATGTTGAGGAAATTGTCGATCGACAGGAACCACGGCGACGCCAGGCTGAAGACGACCAGCATGACGACGAAGGCCACGTAGAGCATGTAGGGGCGCTCGCCCTGCAACAGATGCAGGAAAACCGAGCGGCCGCCGGCCGGGTTCGCCGCAAGCGCGGCCATGGGTGCCTGTGCCGGGCGTTCTGTATCCGTCATGCCGCGTGTTCTTCCGATGGCTGCGAGAGTTGAATGAGGTGATGAAGATCCTCGGCACTGCCGATATCCCGGCGCGAAACCGTCTTCACGATACGGCCGTCGACAACGATCGAGACGCGGTCGCAGAGCTGCAGCAGCTCCGACAGGTCCGATGAGACCAGCAGCACACCGCTTCCGGCGGACGCCGCGCTACGGATAACGCCATAGATCTCCTCGCGTGCACCGACATCGACACCGACGGTCGGCTCGTCCAGCAGAAGCACACGGGGCCGTGGCTCGTTCCATTTGCCGAACACCACCTTCTGCTGGTTGCCGCCGGAAAGGTTCTTCACCGGCGTCAATGCATTTGGCGCCTTGACGCCCAGCAGGCGCATGGCGGCGTCGGCGTGCTGGCTGGAGGCGCGGCGCCGCAGCCAGCCGAGGCGCGAGAAAAAGGGCAGGCGCGGCAGCGTGAGATTGCGCTCGATCGAGTGCTCGAGGACCAGGCCCTGGACATGCCGATCCTCCGGTACAAGTGCCACGCCGCGCTGGATCGCCGCCGCCGGATCGATGCCTTTCAACGAGATGCCATCCAAGGTGCCGTCGCCCCTCTGCAAGGGCCGCAGGCCAAAAATTGTCTGCAATATTTCGGTGCGTCCGCTGCCGATCAGTCCGGCAAGTCCGTGGATTTCGCCGCCGCGAAGGTCGAGATTGACCCGGTCAAGCCGGTCATTGCCGACATCGACCAGTTCGAGCACAGGCGTTCCGGAGGCAGCAGGCGATGGCGCACCCTGCCCGGCTTGCGCTTCGCTTTTCAGCACCGCATGATCCGGCCCGACGATCGCCCCCACCAGCTGCCGCATATTGGTGTCCTGCGTCACGAACGTTCCGGCGTTCTGGCCGTCGCGAAACACTGTCACCCGGTTGGAAATCCGGAACACCTCGTTGAGACGATGCGTGACATAGATCACGCCCACGCCGCGCGAAGCGACGTCACGGATCGCCTCGAACAGGATCTTCTCCTCGTCGTCGGTCAGCGCCGACGTCGGCTCATCCAGGATCAGCAGGCGAACGTCACCCATCAGCGCCTTGCCGATCTCGGTCATCTGGCGATAGGCAAAAGGCAGCGAACCAACCATAGCGCGCGCATCGAGCGGGATGTTGCGAGATTTCAGGAAGGCCTGGGCCTGCGCCATCAGCTGGCGCTTCCTGAGAAAGCCGAAGCGGTTCTTGGGCTCTCTTCCCAGCATCAGATTGTCGGCGACCGAGAGTGATTCCACCAGGCTCAGATCCTGGTAGACAACGGCCACGCCGGCATCGCGCGACTGTGCCGGCGACGCGAATGAAACCGGCTTGCCATCGATTTCTATCGAGCCGCCATCATGCACATGCACACCGCTGAGGATCTTGATCAGCGTCGACTTGCCTGCGCCGTTTTCACCAAGCAGGGCGTGAACTTCACCGGACTGGATTTCGAGGCTGACACCGCGCAGCGCGTTGACGCCGCCGAATCTCTTCCTGACGCCCTCGACGCGCAGCAAGGGGGTCTCGGACAAAGGCGAAATCGAACGTTGTTCGATCATGACGCCGGCACTTCCTCCCTTCGACGCGCCCTAGCCCCGGCCCGTCGACATCGATTCTGAGATTTCTCTCACTTTTTTTGTGACTTTTCCATCAGCCCAGTCAAAAGTCAAATAGATCGGCAAGCGCCGATGACCAGCCCTTGGCTAGAACGAATCCAACTCGATCTCACCATTTTCGGTAATGACGGCATCAAAGCTGTCCATCGGTGCAAAGAAGGCGCGTTTCAGCTTGCCGATCTTGCTGGAGTCGACCACCAGGTAATTTTCGCGAGCCAGGCCCATGACCTTCTGTTTCACCACCGCCTCGTGAAAATGTTCGCAGGTGGCGCCACGCTTGGCGTCGGCGCCGGCGGCCGACAGGAAGGCGGCATTGATGCCGACGCTTTTCAGGATATCGAAGTCATGCGTTCCCGAGAAAGACGCTGAAGCAGGGTGATAGACACCGCCCAGCATGATGATCGTGACATTGGGTTTGCGGCTCAGGCGCTCCGCCACGTTCATGGCGTAACATATTGCGGTTATTTGATAATTATCGGGTATCAGGTCGATCAAATGGACCAACGTCGTGCCGCAGTCGATAAAGATCGTCTCGTCCGGCCGGATTTTTCGCGACGCATGCTGGCAGGCCTCGCGCTTGGCCGCCGCATGGCTGTCGGCCGCCGTCGCCAGTTCGTAAGGCACATCGGCGTCGATCTCGGCCGCCGCCAGGATGTGGCCCCCGAGAAAGGCGATCTGTCCCTGGTTGGTGGCGATGTCGCGTCGCACCGTCATCTCCGAGACGCCGAGCAGCGTTGCCGCTTCGCTCAGGTGAATGACACGCCGTTCCGACAAAAGATGGATCAGCCTGGCCGTCCTTTGCGCCTTGCGAGCAGTCATACGTTCCCCATGCGTCGTCTCTCGGATGTGAGGAATTTAACAACTGCTGTCATCGACTTGCAAGCGGCTTGCGTGGCCGCCGTCTTACAGGCGAGACGCAAGCAGTCGCGCCAACCCTGATGTAGGAGCCGCCTATGGCTGCGAGAAATTCAAGAAGCCACTCGGCTTAGTCGGCGTTCCGGATTTCGGGAGCAAGCAGGATGCCCGCGCAGTGCGCGGTGTTGCGAATATGGCTTTGCATCTCCTGCGTTGCCTTGCCGGCATCTCGCATCCGCAATGCCAGGATGATACGCCGATGCTCCGCGATCGACGCCTTCATGCGTGCGGGTTCGGTGATGGGAATGGGCTGGATCTGTGTCTGGGTCAGCTGATCACGGACAGACTGATAAAGATCGACGATCATCCTGTTTGGGCAGGCGGACGCGATGATGGCGTGAAACTCGAGATCGGCCTCGGCATTGGCCAACAGATCACCTGTCTCCCAGTTGCGTTCCATCGTATCCGTTTCAAGCTCGAGCGCCTGAAAATCGGCCTCGCTCAGGGTCCGCGCCGACAGTCCAGCGATCCGCCCTTCCAGCATGATGCGCGTCTCGAACACATCGGCCACCGGATAACTGTCGGCATAGCGCCACCGCGCCATGTTTCGCGAAGCTGACGGCATCTCTTGGGAGACAAACGTTCCGCGACCCGGCTCGGTCTTCAGCAGGCCCAATGTCTCAAGCGTCAGGAGCGCTTCGCGCAACGAGGCGCGGCTGACACCGAGGCTCAGCGCGAACTCGCGTTGAGACGGCACCTTCTCGCCCGACCTC
Source organism: Mesorhizobium sp. (assembly GCA_039916205.1). Lineage (GTDB taxonomy): Bacteria > Pseudomonadota > Alphaproteobacteria > Rhizobiales > Rhizobiaceae > Mesorhizobium. The sequence goes on from JBDSLV010000451.1 coordinate 6,239, forward strand.
AGCTCGCCGCTGAGGATCATGCCTTGGATCTTTCTCGCGACGGCATGAGGAACGGGGACACGCGAGAGCATCGGCTTTTTCCTGTTCGAGTGCCGCCGCCGCGACAGGTTTCCAACTTTCGCGATCCGCTCGCGGTCAACAGCCTAACGGGTAACTGATCTCGATGACCGAGGGAACGCCTTGCATTTCCGTATCCGGCATGTTTGTCTGGTCGGACTGGTCAGACCGGTCTAACCAGTTTGATCAAATCTGTCTAACACTTCAGCAAAAAAATCATCAAAAAAGGGGAATGCAATGAATGCGACCAAAATCCTGAAGGCATTTCTGGTTTCGGGAACCCTTGCCCTGGCGTCTGTTTCCGCCGGAGCCGCGCAGGCGGCGGATATCAATGTCGGTGCCAACATCGGCAATGTTCCGTGGGAATTCCAGGACGCAAGCGGCAAGATTGTCGGATTTGAGATCGACCTGATGACCGAAGTCGGCAAGCGGCTCGGCATGGAGGTGAAATTCACCAACATCCCGTTCGCCGGTCTCTTCGCTGCTGTTCAGTCCGGCCAGATCGACGCGGCGGTGTCATCCATCACCATCACCAAGAAGCGCCTGGAATCGGTGAGCTTTGCTCAGCCCTACTATGACAGCGACCAGTCGCTGACCGTCAAGGCCGACAGCGGCATCACCGGTCTCGCCGGCATGGCTGGCAAGACCGTCGGCGTCGACACCGGCTCGACCGGCGACATCTGGGCCAGCGCCCATCAGGCGGAAACCAAGATCGCCACCATCAGCAAATATGAGGGGCTGCAGCCGGCAATGCTGGACCTGCAGGCCGGCCGCATCGACGGCTACATCTCCGACATCCCGGCGCTGCTCTACTACTCCAAGGACAAGCCGCAGTTCAAAGTCGTCGAACGCATCAAGACCACCGAGCAATATTCGGTGATGTTCGCCAAGGACGCGCCGCTGGCGGCCAAGGTCAACGACGTCATCACCGCGCTCAAGAAGGACGGCACGCTGGCAAAGATCCACGAAACCTGGTTCGGCACCAAGCCGGATGAAGGGCTTGCCACCTCGACCGTGCTGGATATGCCAAAACTCTGATCCCGGTCATCATGAGGAAGGAGACCGCCCGGGCGGCGGTTTCCGCTCCTCGTGAAGCAGAGGCTGGGACATGTCCATTTTCGATACGTTTTTGAACTACCGCGTTTTCGTCGAAACGCTGCCGCTCATCCTGAGCGGCCTTGCCACCACGCTGACCCTTGGTATCGTGTGCATCCTGATCGGCTTTTTCGCCGGCATCGGCCTGGCAATGCTGCGCCTCTATGGGCCGGCGCCAGTGCGTTTCGTCACCGTCGCCTATATCGACGTGTTCCGCTCGATACCCGTTCTGGTGCTGCTGTTCGTCGTCTACTACGCCCTGCCCTTCGCCGGCATTCGCTTCAGTTCGTTCACCGCCGCGACGACATCGATCTCGATGATCTCGGCCGCCTATTCCGCCGAGATCATCCGCGCCGGCATCGTTGCCATTCCCAAGGGCCAGTTCGAAGCGGCGCGGGCGCTTGGCCTCCACTTCTATTCCACCATGCTCAAGGTGATCCTGCCGCAAGCGATCAAGATCGTCGTGCCGCCGCTGACGTCCAACGCCATCAATGTCATGAAGGACACAGCATTGGCTTCGGTGGTGGCGATGCCGGACCTGCTCAAGCAGGCAAACCAGGCGCAGGCGCTCGCCGCCAATCCCACACCGCTGATCGTGGCGGCCGCCATCTACCTGATCATCCTGCTGCCGTTGGTCAGGCTTGTCGGCATGCTCGAGAAGCGTCTTGCCAAATCCGAACGTTGAATAGTTCCAGCACGAGGCCATCCATGTCGCTCGATCTCGATTTTGTCCGTTCCCAATTTCCAGCACTGCAAACCGGCTGGGCATTCTTCGACAATGCCGGCGGTTCGCAGGTGCTGCGCCCGGTGGCCGAGCGCGTGGCCGATTATATGCTCACCACCAGCGTGCAGATCGGCGCGTCCTACGAGCCTTCGATGAAGGCCAGCGAAATGCTGTCCCAGGCACGCGCCCGCATCGCCACATTCGTCGGCGCGGCGCGGCCCGAGGAGGTTTTCTTCGGGCCCTCGACAACCGTGCTGGTGCGGTTTCTGGCGACAGCCATGGCAAGCCAGCTGTCGGCCGGCGACGAGATCATCGTCACCAATTTCGATCATGAATCCAACATCGGTCCCTGGTTGATCCTCAAGGAGCGCGGCATCGTCTTCAAGGTCTGGGAGATCGACCCGGAAACGCTGATGCCCAGCCTCGATACGCTCAGCGCATTGATGAGCGATCGCACCCGGCTGGTCTGCGTGACCCATGCATCCAATCTGCTGGGCTCGATCAACCCGATCCGCCAGATCGCCGATTTCGTCCACGCGCGCGGCGCGCTGATCTGCGTCGACGGCGTCGCCTATGCCCCGCACCGCGCCATCGACGTCCAGGACCTCGACGTCGACTACTACGTGTTCTCGTTCTACAAGACCTATGGTCCGCATTACGCCGTCATGTATGGGCGCCATGACCTGCTGCTCGAGTTGGACAGCCTCTACCACTACTTCTACGGCAAGGAGAAAGTGCCGGGCAAACTCGAGCCGGGCAACCCCTGCTACGAACTGGCATGGGGCGCCGCGGGCATTGTCGATTATCTGGAAGCACTGAGCGGCGGCAAGGGCCGCCAGGCGATCGAGCAGGCATTCGAGGACATCGCGGTGCACGAGACCGAGATTGGCGAGCGCCTGCTGTCATGGCTGCGCATGCGCAACGGCGTGCGGATTGTCGGGCACCGGGGTTCGGACCCGTCGCTGCGCGTGCCGACCATCAGTTTTACCGTCGATGGCCACCTGCCTCAGGACATCGTCGCCAGAACCGACGACGCCAGGATCGGCGTGCGCCACGGCGACTTTCATTCGCGCCGCCTGGCCGAAGCGCTTGGCCTGTCACCCCAGGGCGTCATTCGCGCGTCGTTGGTGCACTACAATACAGCCGCCGAAGTCGACCGGCTGATCGAGACGCTCGATCAAGTGCTGCGATAGGCCTAGGCGGGGATAGAGCCCCCGGGCCTTCGCCGCCCGAACCGCAAACCCTACGTCGCGATGTCGTTGACCGGCAGCAAAGGCGTGGGCAGGTCAACCTCTCCAAGCCCGGTCCGCATCTCGATCTCGATATCCCGGCAGATCTGCGAAATCGGCACATCATTGGCATTGCCCTCGAACGGGTTGGCGCTGCTCTCGCCAACCTGATCGAGAGACATGTAGACCCAGCCAAGCAGCGCGCTGAACGGGATGGTGAGCCAGATCGCGATGGAACCAACCCACCCACCCAGTTTGCCCATGTCGGCAAACACCGGAACCACCCCGAATGGCAGCAAGGTGCAGAAGATCATCACGAACATGGAACTGACGATGGCATATTGCCGGGGATAGGGATTGTTCTTGATGCGGTCGCACCGCGCCTGCTGGTCATGGAAATCGCGGATGAGCTTTGTCAGTTCGCCGTAGATCTGTGGCGGGATCTTCGCCTCCTTGAACAAGGTGTTGACCTGAACCGATTGCATCTCGAGCAAGGCTATTGCCGGATGAGGCGCTTTCAGCGCCTGCCCGGCCTGTTCGGGCAACAGCGCGGCGAGTTCGTCGGCAAGCCTCCCTGTATCCTCCTGGATACGGTAGCGGCGCCGGTACTCGGCATTGGCGGCTGTTCTCAGCGTTTCCCAGGGCATCGGCCGCCGCAGCGCGAACCTCAATGCCGTCAGCCAGGCGAGATGGCGGTAGATAAGCTGCCTTGCTGTCGTCGCATCGGTAAAGTCCCGGCAGAAATTCGACCACAAACGGCTGCTGGCGGTAATCTGCGCAAAGGCCTGCAGCGCTTCATTGCTGCGTGTGAAGACCTGTGAATTCTTGAACCCGGCAACGAGCGAGACGGTGGTGCCAAGGACCAGCACGACCGACCATGGCACCGAAAAACCCGCGATGCCGGGAATACGGTAGGCCGCCACCGCCAGCCCACTCACCACGACCATGTAGACAACACTTCGCCGCGACCAGAGCGCGAAGTCCGTCAACTTGTAGGAACGGCCCACATACATTCGATACCCTCAAAACCTTGGACGGCGTTAGAATCACGCCGTCTGCATTCGCGCCTATTATATCAAGAGGCCGCGACGGGTGCCCTGCCCTGGCAAAGACATGCAAGCCGGTGCGCATTTTCCGGCGGGTCTTCGCGCCCAGGGCAAAATCATGCTGGCTCCTGTGCCGCCATCAGGGAGACGCGGCTGGTGCGCCAGCCCTTATGGCCGGGCAGCCTTGGGCGCCCCGAACCGGAGCCCGTCCATCAGCAGCGAAACCAGCCGGCGCGAACGATCGCGCCACTCGCTGGTGTCGGGGGCGGAGTAGATGCCTGACAACGCGTGCAGCACATCGGAGGCATCGACGTCGCCACGGATGGTGCCGTCGGCCACTGCCGCGTCGACCAGTTGCCGCAAGGCCTGCGACACCTTGCCCGACGTGTCGGAAAACAGTGTCGAGTTGGTGGTGATCAGGATGCGCAGGCTGGTCGAAAGGCCGCGCTTGGTGGCGATGTAGTCGACAAAGCGCTGCATCCACATTTCCAGCGCCACATCGGATGGATGTTTTTGTGCCAGCTCGTCAGCAGCAGTGCACAGGCCCTCGACTTCGCGGCGGTAGACCACCTCGACCAGATGTTCGCGCGTCGGAAAATGCCGGTAGAGCGTGCCGATGCCGACACCGGCGCGGCGTGCGATTTCTTCCAGCGAGGCGTCGATACCGCGCTCGGCGAACACGGCCGCCGCGACTTCGGCCAGCGCGTCACGGTTGCGCCGCGCATCGGCGCGCAACGGCTTGTCGGCTGCGGCATTGTTTTCGGGCATGGCAGGCGGCTCTGCGGCCAATTTTTTTCTCCACGGCGAATATGGGGCTTGAACCCAGGCGGGTCAGCCCCCACGTAATAAACGGAGGCACCTCCGCTTATGTGGAGCAGCCTTATCATATAATCAAGGGAACCGGTATGTCACGTCTTGAGAGCTTGCAAGCCGGCGCTGACCATTTGAGGTTGGCGAAGGCGCTGCCGATCTCCCCCCTTGAGGGGGAGATGTCGCCGAAGGCGACAGAGGGGGTCGCCGCGCGTGAAGCGCTAGCCTCCATCCGCCGCGGAACGTCGCATCCGGTCGAACCGGCCCCCTCTGGCCGCTTTGCGGCCATCTCCCCCTCAAGGGGGGAGACTAAGCCCTCCGCCCTCCCCATCCGCGTCAAGCAAATGGAGCCAGACGCCCAATGACAACACTCAATCTCGACATCAACGGACGTTCCCACACGCTCGACGCCGAACCGCGCGTCACGCTGCTCGACGCTTTGCGCGAACATCTCGGCCTGACCGGCACCAAGAAGGGCTGCGACCACGGCCAATGCGGTGCCTGCACCGTGCATGTCGACGGTGAGCGCGTCCTGGCCTGCCTGACGCTCGCCGCGCAGGTTGAGGGCCGCACAATCACCACCATAGAGGGGCTTGCACGGGAGGGCGAACTGCATCCCGTGCAGGCTGCCTTCCTCGAGCAGGACGCTTTCCAGTGCGGCTACTGCACCCCTGGCCAGATCATGTCGGCGGTGGCCTGCATCCGCGAGGGCCATGCCGGCTCGGACGACGAGATCCGCCAATACATGGCCGGCAATCTCTGCCGTTGCGGCGCCTATCCGCACATTGTCGCCGCCGTGCGCCAGGCAGCACTGGAGGTCGCGTCATGAGGGATTTTTCCTATCTTCGCGCACAATCCGCTGACGAGGCCCGCCGCGCCGCCGCCTTGCCTGGCGCCATGCTTCTGGCCGGCGGCACGACGCTGATCGATCTCGCCAAATGCGGCGTCGCCGAGCCGGATAGCCTGGTCGACATCACCCATCTCCTGGGGATGGACAGCATCGAAGCCGGTGCCCACGGCGCCACGATCGGCGCTCTGGCCAAGATGAGCCATGTCGCCGAAGATGCCGGCATTCGCGAGCATTTTCCCGCCGTGTCAGAGGCACTTTGGCAGGCCGCGTCGGCGCAGTTGCGCAACATGGCGACCATCGGCGGCAACCTGATGCAGCGCACGCGCTGCGGCTATTTCCGCGATCCGGCCAATTTCCCAGCCTGCAACAAGCGCACGCCTGGCAGCGGCTGTTCGGCCATTGGCGGCGTCAACCGTGGCCATGCGGTGCTCGGCACCAGCGGCGCCTGCATTGCCATGTACCCCGGCGATCTCGCCACCGCGCTTGTTGCCTTCGACGCGGTGGTTCATCTCGGCGACCGCCAATTGACGGTCGACGATTTCTTCCTGCCGCCGGGCGACACGCCAGAGCGTGAACATCCGATCGCACCGGGCGAAATGATCACCGCGATCAGCATCCCCGCCTCACCCGCCGCGCGGCGCTCGACCTACCTCAAGGTGCGCGACCGGCAGTCCTACGAATTCGCGGCGGCCAGTGCGGCTGTCGGCATCGAGTTCGAAGCCGATGGCCGCACCATCCGCGACCTTCGCGTCGCGCTCGGCGGCGTCGCCACCAAACCGTGGCGGGCACGCGCCGTGGAAGACGCGCTGAAGGGCAAGGTTCTCGACGCCGAGATTGTCCGGCAGGCCAGCCTGCTCG
>JBDSLV010000452.1:0-9253 GCA_039916205.1 Mesorhizobium sp.
TCAACCTTTCGGCCTGTGCTTCCTCTTCGATCCCCTCCGCGACGACATCCATGCCAAGCCCATCGCACATTGCCAGGATAGCGCGGATGATATGCTCCGACGGGCGGTCGTCGAGGATCGAGGCGACGAAGGCGCGGTCGATCTTGAGCTTGTCGAATTGGAATTCGCGCAAGCGCCCGAGCGAGGACTGGCCGGTGCCGAAATCATCGAGCGAGACGCGCATGCCGACGCGGCGCAGGTCCTCGACGATCTTCTCGGCCGAGGCCGGGTCGTTCATCAGGCCGGTCTCGGTGATCTCGATCTCCAGCCGGCGCGGATCGAAACCGCTGCGGTCGAGGATCGCCAATATGTGCAGGCCGGTGTTCTGGTCGACAAGTTGCGACGGCGACAGGTTGAACGACAGGAACAGGTCCTTCGGCCAGCTTCTGGCGGCTTCGGTGGCCTTGCGCAGCACCAGCTGCGACAGCGGGCCAATGATGCCGCGCTCCTCGGCGATCGGAATGAACACCGTCGGCGGCACCGAGCCGAGGTCGCGGTCGGTCCAGCGCGCCAGAGTCTCGAAGCCGACGGTGCGGCGGGTGTTGAGATCGACGATGGGCTGGAAATGCGGCTCCACCTCGCCGGCGGAGACGGCGCGGCGCAGCGCCTGCTCGATGCGGGTGACACGCTTGGCCGCCTCTTCCATCTCGCGGGTGTAGACCACGACCCGGCCACGGCCGGAGCGCTTGGCGTGGTAGAGAGCGGTTTCGGCCTTGTTGATGAGGATCTCGGTGGTTTCGTCGCCCGAATAGAACAGCGAACAGCCGACCGAGGCCGAGAGCCTGGCGGTGCGTTCGCCGACGTCATAGGGGGCGGAGAGTATCTCGATCAGCATGCGGGACTTTTCGGCCGCCGCGTCCTCCGAGAACACCATCGGGTAGAGAAAGGCGAATTCGTCGGCGCCGATGCGGCAGACCGTGGAATAGCCGTCCATCGAGGCGCGCAGCCGCATGGCCACCTGGATCAGGATATCGTCACCTGCCTTGTGCCCGAACAGGTCGTTGATCGGCTTGAAGCCGTCAAGGTCGAGAATACCGACAGTAAACGGCGCGGGGTCGTCGGCACGGTCGCTGATCAGGCGATCGACCTTGTCGAAGAAGCGGCGGTGATTGCCAAGCCCGGTCAACGGATCGGTGAATGCCAGATCCGTGCTCTCCCTGTTTGCCTGACCGGTGCCAAACGAAGTTTGCATCGGTGTCCCTGTTTTAGAAGTCGGAATTTATTTTCAGACTGTCAGCAAACCCTTTAGGAAACGTATCTTGAAATCGTTTTTTCGCGACCAAAGTGCAACCGTTTTACTGCATCGGCGGAATGTGCGCCTTTTTGGTTGCGAAACCCTCGATCAGCCGCCGGCCCGAACGCGATAGAGTTCGAGCGACGCGCCACGGGTCTCGGCAACCGGTTCGAGCCACGCCGGCACGCCCCCGCGCATCAGCCCGGCGAGAAATCCATCCGGCGCCGTGCGGACAAAGAGCCCGCTTTCCGGGTTGCCACGGCACATGGCGACGAGGCCGATGTGATGGCTTTCGACGATCGATCTGGCTTGCGCCTCGCTCCCAAGGAAGGCGTCGAGCACAAGCAGGTCACCCGCGATGTTGCGGTGATACGGCCCAGCGAAGACGTGATGACCGGAATAGGCCAGGATCGGCGATCCGAGATTGGAGACGGCGAGCACGGCGGTGTCTGGCAATTGCGCAAGCGCCGCAAAAGAGCGCTTGGCGTGGCACGGAATGTCATCGGCGGCCGTGCCACCGGCAACTGCGGCCGCTTTGGGCTCGAATGCGAACGAGGCCGCCTGGGCGGCACCAGACCAGACGGAATTGACCGAAAGCAGCCATGCTGCCGCCGTTCGCAGCATGGCGCCGCGTGTCGGGGTGGCTTCTGCCTGCTGCCGCCATTTGGCGATCCAGGCTGAAAGCGGGATTACCGCGAAGGTGATCGCGAATGTCGAGCCGCGCACCTGCCAGACACTGACGATGAAAGCCACGACCAGCAGCGCGGCGACAAGGCTGTCCTGCCGCCGCCAGCCCGTGCGGCCGAGGCGAAGCGCCATCAAGGCGATCGCCACCAGCGGCGTTATGTAATGCTGCATCACACCCGACGGGTCCTCGGTGAGAAGCTGGAACAGCGATTGCGCCTCTTCGATATGGTCGAGCCATAGGGTCTTCAGCCGCGGATCGAGACCCGCGTAAGGGGCAGCCAGGCACTGCGGGAACAGCGACAGAACGACCGCGCCGAGGACGGCCGCAAGCACGCCAAGCGAGATCAGGCGGCGGCGGCGCGTGCGGCCGAGCACTTCGGCCGAAGCAACAATCGCAAGACCGGTCCCGGCGATTGCGGCGACGAGAAACTGCACCGTCGAGAAGGCGTCGCATTGTGCCTGGCCCCAGGCCGATATTGGGACGGTGGTGATGAACACGAGGGCCGAGACCGCGGCAAAACCGAGGCCGAAATCCCTGGCAATCAGCCTTTCGCCGGTCCGATCCATGGCAAACAGCATGGCGACGCAGATGCCGATGGTGGCGACATAGGGCGCGGTTTCCATGCCGACAGCCAGTGTCAGCGCGGCACAGAGGCCGGCAAGCGTGGCGGCGGGCCGACGCGATGGCGCTTCGAGCAAAAAGCTCAGGCTGGCGACGGTGAGCATGATCTGGGCGTTGTGATGATCGAGCGAGCCCGGCGAGAAGACGCCGATGAAATAGAGCGCCGCGCCGCCGACAATGACCGCCGGCAGCACGGCGCTGTCACCGGCGAAGCGGCGCGCGGCGCGGATGATGAAGACCATGGTCAAGCCGAAGAGCAAGGCCGGCCACAGCACTTGCGCGACGTTCTCCGCCAGTGCCCTGGAGCCGGTCAGACCTTGTACAGCCAGGATGATGGCGGCGATCGGCGCATCGATCAGCCGCGACCAGTGCATGACGAAGCCGCCCTCAACACCCATCCTGTACTGGTGCAGGTCAAACCAGCCTTGACCGGCGAGCAGATCGCGAACCTCGACCAGCCGCAACAGGTCGTCGTTGTCGCCGGCGGCATTGGTGAGTTCCGGAAAGCCGGCGCAGGCGCCGACGGCAAGCACGGCCAGCGTGGCAAGCAGCGCCAACACAATATCGGACCGCCCGATGGAAGTGCCGTCCCTGGCTATGCTCATCGTGATCGCCTTTGGCAGGAATGCTGGGCGCTCTGGAACAATCGATAGGCGTCGATTGTATCGGGTGCGTCGAATTTTGATTGCTCCTAACCTAGCCTTAACGGCTTCAATAAATAGTAAAACCGCCTGAACGAGGCTGAGATTCAGCCCAGCCATGAGGCTGAAAAAGGCATCCGGAGACGAAAATGCCGCAAGATGTTCGCAACGAACCGGTCATCGCCGTGCTCCTGCCTTGCTACAATGAGGAACTGACGATCGCCGAAGTGGTGCGGCGGTTTCGTGAAACCCTGCCCTCGGCGACGATCTATGTCTACGACAACAACTCCAGGGATCTGACGGCGCTGCGGGCCCGAGCGGCCGGCGCCCTCGTCATCCGCGAACCACGCCAGGGCAAAGGCAATGTCGTGCGGCGTATGTTCGCTGACATCGACGCCGACATCTATCTGATGGCCGATGGCGATGGCACATACGCGCCGGAAGATGCGCCGCAATTGATCAACACGCTGCTGACCGAGCGCTCCGACATGGTGGTGGGCACAAGGCGCGGCGTTACCGACGATGCCGGCAGGGCCGGCCATGCCTTCGGCAACCGGATCTTCAACGGCCTGTACAAGTGGTTGTTCGGTTCGGACTTCACCGACATCTTCTCCGGCTACCGGGTCTTCACCCGGCGCTTCGTCAAAAGCTTTCCGGCCGTTTCGGGCGGCTTCGAGATCGAAACCGAAATGTCGGTGCATGCGTCGCAGCTCAAACTGCCGGTCAGCGAGATCGCGCTCGACTATGGACGGCGGCCGGAGGGTTCGTCGTCAAAGCTGTCGACCTTCGGCGACGGCGGCAGAATCCTGTGGATGTTCGCCATGCTGATGAAGGAAACGCAACCGCTGCGCTTCTTCGGCGCCTTTTCCCTGATTTTCCTGGCTTCTAGCCTGTTCCTGATGGCGCCGGTGCTGTTCGAATATTTCGAAACAGGCCTTGTTCCGCGCATGCCGACCTGGGTGCTGTCGGTCGGGCTGCTGCTGTTCTCGATGCTGGCCGTGGTGACTGGGCTGATACTCGATTCCGTGTCGCGCGGCAGGGCCGAGCAGAAGCGGATCTTCTACCTTTCGATGCCTTCGGGCCGCGTCGAGCGGCGCGCCAGCGCCGCCGACGTAACGCTGAAGCCGGAGCAGGGCAAGAGCCCTCGCGCGGCCTGAGCTGGCCCGCCGTGAACCGCCTCCTGCGCTTTGTCTTTGCCGGAGGCATCGGCTTTGTCGCCGATTCCGGCGCACTCTGGCTGCTGCTCGCGGTGACGCCGCTCGGCCCTTTCGCCGCCCGTATCCTCTCGATCGGCTTCGCCTTATGCGTGACTTGGCTGCTTAACCGCCACGTGACCTTCTCGCGATCGAGCCGCGGCATCGTGCAAGAGGGCGCGCGCTATGGTGGCGTCGGCATCGCCACCAGCATCGTCAACTACCTCGTCTTCTGCACGATCCTGTTCGCATTGCCTGAAGTGCCGCCGCTGGCGGCTCTTGCCGTCGCTTCGCTCGTCGCCATGACGCTGTCCTTCCTCGGGTATTCGCGGCTGGTGTTCGACCGCTGAAGCACTGGGCCGACCGGCGCCTGCCGCCGAGCGTATGAACAGCCCCACCTTGACCGCACGAGCCTATGCCGGCGCTAAGTCCGGGGATGTCGCCGCTCTTACGTCCTGCAAGGACCGGGCCTGACGGCCATCGACGAAATTGCCTGGGGACAGCCAGGCATCAAATGCAGCACCGGCGACCGCCCATTCGCGCGCCAGCATCCGTGGTGCATGTCCGATCCAACCGCCGGTAGCCGAGGTCATCGAAGATGTGCCGCATGATCAGGAAGAGAAGACTCGCTGGCTGTGATCGTCCGTGCAGGCGAGAAGAGCACATAGTCCAGTTCAATCACCTTGTGCGCCGGTCTGGCCTCCGTCAGACACAGCCAGCCAACCGGCCCGCCGTCGTGGTGCGCAGCGTCAGGAATGTGCGCGACTGGTCTTTGAGCATGTCGCCGACATGGGCCTGGAAGACTCTATCCCGTCGAATGGCCCGACCTTCATTTCAGCCCAGATTTCGTTGCGTTCGCGAGCATGGGTAAGCCCAAGTACTCTCCGCGTCTTCCTGCCGAATTCGACTTTGCATTCAAGCTCTGCTGCCTCGCCATCTCCCCCCTATTCAAACTTTCACCTGTGCTGTCGAAGGGCCACGGCGTGTGGGCTCGGCCAAGCCCGCATGAGCTTGGCTGGTCAAAACCTCTCGAACTTCCGCTCCACCTCGCGCGCGAACATTTCCCTCTTTTCAGTGGATATGCTCTCGACGGAATATCGCGTCATGTACAGGTGCTTCACCTTGCTGCCGCACATGGTTTTCAGGCCTCGCAGCAGCACCTTCCTGCCAGGATTTTGCATATACATTTCCGTGTACCACCAGGGTGATCCGCATGTCGTCACCACCCCCATTCGGCGGATGTTGAGAAGTGCCGGTTTGATGACGCCGCCATCCGCCGGCATATGATAGGCGACGCCGGGTCGCCAAACGCGATCGAAATAGCCCTTCAGCATGGCAGGCATGCCTGACCACCATGTCGGGAAGCAGAATACGCACGCCTCGGCCCATCGCAACGCGTCGATATAGACCCGCAAATCCTCCGGTATCCGGGAAGGATCAAAGTGGCCTCGCCGCTCGTCAGCTTCCATCACCGGATTGAACTTCATGTCGTAAAGGTCGAAATCAATGACCTCGTCGCCCCTGGCTTCAAGCGTCCGCACGACGCGCTTGTGAAGCGATGCCTGGTAGCTGTCGGCGAGCGGATGTGCGTAGACGACATTGATTTTCATTCACATCCCCTGCGGCGCGGATTTATATTAGCGAATGCTCCATCAAAAGGAACTGTAGCAGACTGGCCGTGCTGCCTTGGAAGCCGGTGGCCAGATCGCCAAAACCAACATAGGGGGTGAGACATGCGTATCGCGGTGATGGCGACCGGTGCTATCGGCGGATATTTCGGATCACGGATGGCAGCCGCGGGGCATGATGTGTTCTTCGTCGCGCGAGGCGCCAATCTCGACGCACTCCGAACGAACGGATTGAGGGTCGAGAGCGTGCTTGGCGATCTGCACCTTCCCAGTCCGAACGTCACCGACGACCCTGCCTTGATAGGCCCGGTCGATATCGTGCTTTTCGCGGTCAAGCTCTGGGATACCGAAAAGGCGGCCGAGCAGGCGATTTCGCTCGTTGGGCCCGGTACGCGTGTGGTTACCCTCCAGAACGGCGTTGACAGCGCGGAGCGGCTGGGCCCGATCCTCGGCGTCGAGAATGTGGTTTCCGGCTGCGCCTATATCGCCGCGGCAGTCGCCGCGCCTGGCCTGGTGGCGCACACAAGCAAATTCGCGCGCCTCATCTTCGGGCGTGCGGACGGCAAGCCCGACGCAACGCTGCAAGCCTTCGCCGATGCCGCCCTGGCAGCGAAGCTCGACGTCGCATTGTCCGATGCGATCGAGCGCGAGAGGTGGCAAAAGTTTGTTTTCCTGGTTGGGCTTTCCGGAGCGACCGCGGCGACCCGCAAGCCTCTTGGCGCGATCCTTGGAGATCCCGACACGCGCGCGCTCTTCCACGATCTCATGCGCGAAGTGGTGGAGATCGGTCGCGCCAAGGGCGTATCGTTGCCGGCTGATTTCGCTGACGACCGGATGAAGTTCGGCGAAGCGTCGCCACCTGGATTCAAGGCATCCATGCTGCATGATCTGGAACGCGGCAATCGGCTTGAACTCGACTGGCTTGCCGGCAAGGTGGTTCAACTCGGCCGGGAGCTCGGAATCCCGACCCCGGCGAACGATGCGGTTTATGCGATGCTCAAACTGCACCGCCTGGGCAGATTTGCCGCGCACGACATGCAATAGGCCTGTGCCAAGCAAGCGTGATTGGCAGACGGCGCCGAGTTCCGTATATCGCTCTCGTCGACGCATCGACCCGCACGTCGCTCCAATCGCGCCGGAGACCGCCATGAAGCTGAAAATCGCCGTCCAGATGGACCATATCTCCACCGTGTCGATCGCCGGCGACACGTCGTTCGCGCTGTCGCTGGAGGCGCAGCGGCGTGGGCATCAGCTGTTCCACTACACGCCTGACCGGCTGTCGTTGCGCGACGGCAAGGTTTTTGCCCGCATCGAGGAGATGACCGTCCGCGACGAGAAGGGCAATCACTACAGTTTGGGCGACAAGGTGCGCACCGACCTGTCGGAGATGGACGTCATCCTGCTCAGGCAGGACCCGCCCTTCGACATGAATTACATCACCACCACGCATATCCTGGAGCGCATCCACCTGAAGACGTTGGTGGTCAACGATCCGGCCTGGGTGCGCAACAGCCCTGAAAAGATCTTCGTCACCGAATTCGCCGACCTGATGCCGGACACGCTGATCACCAAGGATCCGCTTGAGGTCGCCGCCTTCCGCAAGGAGTTCGGCGACATCATCGTCAAGCCGCTCTACGGCAATGGCGGGGCCGGCATTTTCCATCTGCTCGAGGCCGACCGCAACCTGGCATCGCTGCTGGAAATGTTCGGCCAGCTGTTTCGCGAGCCCTATATCGTGCAGCGCTATCTCAAGGACGTGCGCAAGGGCGACAAGCGCATCATCCTGATCGACGGCGAGCCGGTGGGGGCCATCAACCGGGTGCCGGCCGAGCACGATTCGCGCTCCAACATGCATGTCGGCGGCCGTGCCGAGAAAACCGAACTGACGGCGCGCGAGCGCGAGATCTGCGCCCGCATCGGCCCGTCGCTGAAAGAACGCGGCTTCATTCTCGTCGGTATCGATGTCATCGGCGACTACATGACCGAGATCAACGTGACCTCGCCGACCGGCGTTCGCGAAGTCGCGCGCTTCGGCGGCGCCGACATCGCCAGCCTGTTCTGGGATGCGGTGGAAGCCAAGCGGACGTAATCCGTTTTCATTTTGTATTAACCATGTTCCGCTTTTGCAGCCGGGCACAACCTGGTTGCAACCTCAGCGGCAGACGGTTCGCGTGATGTTCCTGTTTTGATCAAGTGATCGGCAAAGTTTTGCTGGCGCGCCAGCGCCGTTCAGGGCCGCTGCCTTTCCTGCTCGCGGATGCCCGCCGTCTCGGCCAGCACCCAGTCGCGGAACAGCTTGATCTTCGGTGTGTTGCGGCGGCTCTCCGAATGCACGAGCCAATAGCCGTCACCATCGGAGCCCAAGGTCTCGAATGGCTGTAGCAACTGCCCCGTCGCCAGCAATGTCGTGTAGAGATTGCGGGTGAGGATGGCGGCTCCCTGATCGGTCCGCGCGGCCATCGCATCGTAAGCCTGTGTGCCCAGTGCCGGGCCGACGATGACGCGGCCAAGGTCGAAGGGGACGCCGGCGGCCTCGAACCAGATCTTCCACCAGGGGTCGTCAGCGCAGCATAGCGCGACCTTGTAGAGGTCCTCGGGGTGGCGAATGCCTCCGACGCTCGCGGCCAGCCTCGGGCTGAGCATCGGCGTGTAGTCGGCCTTGAACAGATAATGCGCTGTCAGGCCGGGCCATTTTCCGGTTCCGGTCCGAATGCCGATATCCATGCCATCGCGCGCGAAATCGGCCATGCGGGACGACGTATCGACCTTCACCGCCAGATCCGGATGCATTAGCTGGAATGCTCCAAGGCGCACCGCCAGCCAATTCGAAGCGAATGTCTGGATGGTGGTCACTGATAGCACGCCGCTGGCGCCGCCTTTCGTTGCCACCCAGGCATCCGCCAGCGCCGAGAATGCGCCCGTGGCGTGCGGCGCCAATTGCTCGCCAGCCTCGGTCAAGGCAATCTGCCTTGTTTTCCTTATGAAAAGCGGCGTTCCTGCACGTTCTTCCAGCACCTTGATCTGATAGCTTGCCGCCGACTGGGTCATGCCGAGTTCTTCGGCCGCCTTGGTGAAGCTGCCCAACCGCGCGGTCGCTTCAAACACCCTGATCGCGCCCAAAGGCGGCAGTTCAAAACTCATGACGCATCAATCCTCCTGATGCATGATACGCGACGTTCGATTGGAAACCAAGGCTGCATCGGCGCACA
>JBDSLV010000453.1:0-6599 GCA_039916205.1 Mesorhizobium sp.
CCCGGCACCGGTATCTGCCACCAGGTCAACCTCGAATATCTCGGCCAGGTCGTATGGACCAACGCGGAAGACGGCGAAACCACCGCCTATCCCGACACCTGCGTCGGCACCGATTCCCACACCACCATGATCAACGGCCTTGGCGTCCTCGGCTGGGGCGTCGGCGGTATCGAGGCCGAGGCGGCCATGCTTGGCCAGCCCGTCTCCATGCTGTTGCCCGAGGTCATCGGCTTCCGCCTCACCGGCAAGCTGAAGGAAGGCGTCACCGCCACCGACCTCGTGCTCACCGTCACCCAGATGCTGCGCAAGAAGGGCGTCGTCGGCAAGTTCGTCGAGTTCTTCGGCCCCGGCCTGTCCAACATGACGCTGGCCGACCGCGCCACCATCGGCAATATGGCGCCGGAATATGGCGCCACCTGCGGCTTCTTCCCGGTCGACGTGGAAACCATCCGCTACCTCACCATGTCGGGCCGCAGCGAGGACCGCATCGCGCTGGTCGAGGCCTATTCCAAGGCGCAAGGCATGTGGCGCGACACCGGCTCGGCCGATCCTGTTTTCACCGACCTGCTTGAGCTTGATCTGGACAGCGTCGTGCCGTCGATGGCCGGCCCCAAGCGCCCGGAAGGCCGCGTCGCACTCGAAGGCATTCCGGCCGGCTTCGCCAAGGCGATGGAGACCGAATACAAGAAGGCTGCCGAAATCTCCAAGCGCTACGCCGTTGAAGGCACCTCGCATGATCTCGGCCATGGCGACGTCGTCATCGCCGCCATCACGTCCTGCACCAACACTTCGAACCCGAGCGTGCTGATCGGCGCAGGACTTCTGGCGCGCAACGCCAATCGCCTCGGTTTGAAGCAGAAGCCGTGGGTAAAAACCTCGCTGGCGCCCGGCAGCCAGGTGGTGGCCGAGTATCTTGAGAAGTCCGGCCTGCAGAAGGAACTCGACCAGATCGGTTTCAACCTGGTTGGCTTCGGCTGCACCACCTGCATCGGCAACTCCGGTCCGTTGCCGGCGCCGATCTCGAAAACCATCAACGATAAGGGCCTGATCGCCGCCGCCGTGCTCTCCGGCAACCGCAACTTCGAAGGCCGCGTCTCGCCGGACGTACAGGCAAACTATCTGGCATCGCCGCCGCTCGTCGTCGCCCACGCCTTGGCCGGCACCGTCACCAGGGACCTGACGACCGAACCGCTTGGCGATGACCGCAATGGCAACCCGGTCTATCTCAGGGATATCTGGCCGAGCTCGGCCGAAATCCAGGAGTTCATCGAGAAGAACGTCACCCGCGAGCTGTTTGCCCGCAAATATGCTGACGTCTTCAAGGGCGATGAATACTGGCAGAACGTCAAGGCGCCGGAAGGCCAGACCTATGCCTGGGACAACAACTCGACCTACGTGCAGAACCCGCCTTACTTCGCCGGCATGACCACTGGTTTCGGCAAGATCGGCGACATCAAGGGGGCTCGCGTACTCGGCCTGTTCGGCGACAAGATAACCACCGACCACATCTCGCCGGCGGGTTCGATCAAGGCGGCGTCACCGGCCGGCAAATACCTCACCGACCACGGCGTCGGCGTTGCCGACTTCAACCAGTACGGCACCCGGCGCGGCAATCATGAAGTGATGATGCGCGGCACCTTCGCCAACATCCGCATCCGCAACCACATGCTGGGCGAGAATGGCCGCGAGGGCGGCTACACCATCCACTACCCCTCGAAGGAAGAGGAATCGATCTACGACGCGGCGATGGAGTACAAGAAGGAAGGCGTGCCGCTGGTGGTCTTCGCCGGCGTCGAATACGGCAACGGCTCGTCGCGCGACTGGGCGGCCAAGGGCACCAATCTGCTCGGCGTCCGTGCGGTCATCGCCCAGTCCTTCGAGCGCATCCACCGCTCGAACCTGGTTGGCATGGGCGTCATCCCCTTCGTCTTCGAGGATGGCACCTCCTGGGCCACGCTCAACCTCAAGGGCGATGAAATCGTCGAGATCGATGGCCTCAGCGCCATCAAGCCACGTCAGACGATGACCGCCAAGGTCACCTATGGCGACGGCACGGTGAAGAATGTCCCGATCATCTGCCGCATCGATACGCTGGACGAACTCGACTACTTCAAGAACGGCGGCATCTTGCAATACGTGCTGCGCGACCTCGCGGCCTAGTAGGGGAATAAGGGAATAGGGCAGTAAGGGAGTTGGGAAAGGCAGTACCTACTGCCCTACTGCCCTACTGCCCTACTGCCCTACTGCCCTACTGCCCTACTGCCCTACTGCCCTACTCTCGGCTTCCCAAACCGCGCCGTCGCGGCCAGCAACACGCCGAGCATCAGGCCGTTGAAGATGTGCCACAGGAAATGCGTGCCGAGCGGGAAGCTGCCGCACACCATCGGGTCGACCATCCGGCAGATCACGGACACGACGAAGATCGCCGCGCCCGCCAGGTTGTACCAGCCGGCCCGATTGCCGCTGGCCGTCACCCAGAGACCGAAGAAGGCGAGCGCCAGGAACGGCGGCAGATAGCCTGTCGTGCCGTTCGAGGCTTGGCGCAGCCAGTCCGGCACGGCGAAGGTCAGCAACCCCGCTATCGCATAGAAGACAACGAAGATGGCAATCGCCTTGCTCCAACTCATACCGAGGAACCGCCGCAGGTTGAACAGCGTGTAGGCCAGCGTGAAGCCGGCGATAGGCACGATATCGGCCCAGATCGTGCCTTTGCTTGCGAACGTGTGAAATATCGTCGAGCCGACGCCGATCGCCACCACCCACCAGGCAAGAACCTCGGCGAAGGTGCCTGTACCCAGCCGCCGCACCTCGCGCACGCCCCACAGGCCGGCGGCGATGAAGGCAAGATTGGTCAGCGCATTGACCGGCTCGGACCAGAATTCCGGACCGGTACGCTCGCAGTAAAGATCAACGGGAGTGAGGAAGGCCTGCCACATCGCGATGTCGCCCGAATCGGTTTCTACCCAGGGAACCCTCTAAATCTCCTATTGCGGCCTCATGGTTGGTTGCAACGGTAAAATTTCACCTCAACGTGACTTCCCGTTGACTGCGGCTTCTGCCACATATTTGAGCAATCAGAATAAAGCCGGCACCACCGGCGGGAATTGGAATGATCATGGCCTCGCGAAAATCATTGTGGCCGGCCGCCCTTGCGCTGGCCCTCACGGCGTTTGCCGGGGCAGGCCATGCGGGCGAATCCGACCGGATCCAGGCCGGCAAACCCGTGGCTGACAAGCCCTTGGGCGTGGTCGAGCTGTTCACCAGCCAGGGCTGCAATTCCTGTCCGCCGGCTGACGCGTTCTTCGCCGAGCTTGCCACCAAGGAAGATATTGTCGCGCTCGCCTACCATGTCGATTACTGGGATTATCTCGGTTGGCAGGACACGCTGAGCCGCAAGGAGAACACCGAGCGGCAATATGACTATATGCGCGCCTTCGGCAGCCGCTCGGTCTATACGCCGCAAGCCGTCATCAATGGCCGCATCCATGTCAACGGCGCCAGCCGCGGTGAGGTCGATGGCGCGCTCGCCCGCATGGCGAAAGCCGGCGAAGGCATGCGGGTATCGATCAAGGTCAGCCGAACCGCCGATCGTGTGACGATCGATGCCGGCGATGCCGGGACCGGGCCAAGCGATGCCCATGTCGTCATTGTCTATTTCGACCCGCCACAAGAGATCAAGATCGCCAAGGGCGAGAATGTCGGCCGCGAGATGACCTATTGGAACGCCGTCACCGGCATCCAGACCGCCGGCATGTGGCACGGCAAGGCACAGCGATACGAATTGCCGATGAGCGAGATTTCCAAGAAGGGCGGCTGCGCGGTGCTGCTGCAATCCGTTGGCAAGGATGGCCTGCCCGGCCCCATTCTCGGCGCCGCTTTCATTCACAAACCCTGACGCCTGTCGCCCAAAAAGGCGCGGCGATTTTGGAACGGCGGCGCGCCAAAAGCAAAGACCTGGCGCGGGTCGCCAAAAGCATGCTCTGGGGCCGATTCAAAGGATGCAAGTTGTTTGCGCCGCCGATTTGCGTGACGCAAAGACTTCTCGGCTACAGCGCTCGAAAATACTGACGCGCCTTCGGTCATACGGACAATAAAAAACCGACGTCAGCTTGCTTCTGACGTCGGCTATTTAGGTTTTGGGATCGTCGCACCCGGTTTTTCCAAGGAAAAACCGAGGTTGGTTCGATCCGACGCAGACCCGTGGGCGGGGGGCTTGGGGTTTACGAGCCAGTGCCGGACCGAACCGTCTCAGGCAACACCGGTAAATTCGTCGGACATTGGGGCATGAGCGCGGATAAATAAAGGCGGAAATGTGGCGAAGCATCACCAATTCCAACACCGCGTTTCATAAAAGTGACTGGACGTGACGGAAAAGGCGCGGCGCTGCCGTTGCCCAGCCGGGTATTGCAATTTTGTGACGAACACGCCAACTTTGGCCGGCGAAAGATTCATTTCGAAGGATCGAGGCATGACCGATCGCGGCAGCGGCACGGAGGATGGGGAAGCATCCGCGATATTGATCCCGCTCCATGAGGTCAGACGCGAGCGCCTCGACCAGCCGGTACGGTTCGACCGGCCCGAACTTGACCAGATACTCAGGCTCTACGGGCGCATGGTCGCCGCCAATGAATGGCGCGATTACGCCATCGATCACCTCACCGACCGGGCCGTGTTTTCCGTGTTCCGCCGCGCCAGCGAAGTGCCGCTTTTCCAGATCGTCAAGGACCCGAAACTTGCACGCAAGCAAGGCGCCTTTGCCGTCATCGCCGCCGGCGGCCGCATTCTCAAGCGCGGCCAGGAACTCGGCCGCGTGCTTGGCGTCTTCGACAGCAAGCTGAAGCTGGTCGAAGCTTAACCGCTCCGGCGCGAATGACGCGATCCGCGAAGCGATTCGCACCAATGGCCAATCGGCATCGCCTGTACAAAGCGGGACACCGCCCCTGACGGGCTCCATCAAATGCATAGCCGCGTCAGGCTTGGCCGCGGCCGTTCAAGCGAACGGAGCGATCCGCGCCTGTCGCTCAAATCAACCGGCTCACTCAGGTTCGCCCGACCGCGCGATCACCTTTGACTCGCGTCTGAACGCTTCCAGCAATTTCGTCCGCGCACTCGTGGCCAGAACCGGCTCCTTCAATTGCTTGGACATCTTTTCGAGCACGTCCACGGCCTGCTGGAGACCATTGAAGAATCGCTCGTTCTCGATCGCCATTCGCAGTTGCAGCGAATAGTCGGTGGAGACAAAGTCCGCCATCAAGGCCGGTGTCCAGTCGGCTCTCAACAGGCTTGGAGTGTCCTGTTTGACCAGGGCCAGTTCAGCGGCTGTAAAGACAAACGGCGTGCCGGCCGGCGTATTTCGGAACCACAGCATCTTGTTGGCATCGCTGACTTGTCCAGGCAGCAGCGCGGGCAAAATGAACTGTTTAATGTTCTCGGTCTTGTGGACTTGCGCCGTGCCATGACAGGAAAGGCAAGAGGAGACCGGATTGTCCAGAATCCCGTTCACCCGTCCCGACCAACCGAACGTTTGCCGCTTGCTGAGATCGAAGAGCTTTCCGCCCGTCGCCAGCGCTGCAACCGTGGGGTTGAGCACCTGCTCGGTGAACGTCGTCGATATCATCTTGCCGTGATCATTCCCCCACATGACGCCGACCGGAACCAGCTTCGTTTTCCAGTCGACCGGAGCAGCCGTGTCCCCATTGTAGTAGATGAACGTACCAAAGACCCAGCCTGTCGTGGTCTCAAAGCGGGCATCCCGCACACCAAAATCGATTTGGATAAGGCGCATCGTTTTCGTGCTGCGGCTCTGTGCCCCGTCCGCGCTGTATACATTCGCCTTCCATTCAGGCGAGCCGAGCAGGTAAGGCACCTCGGTCGTATCAGCCTCCGTAAAGAGGAACTTTACGACGAAGGCCCCATTCGGAAATTTCAGATCCGACAGATCGGCCCTTGTCCGATCCTTCCATACTTTGCCGAGAAGAAAGCCTCCCGGCTCGTTGAAGGTCCCCACGGCCCATGTCTGCACCTTACGCATCTGCTTCTTGTGCAGGAAGCCAACCGGCGCAGGACGCTCCTGGGTCAGTCCGCAGATGGGCTCTCGCCCGCTTCCGATCTTGCCCGCCGCGATATCCGCTTGAGTGTTGCCAAAGGACAGTGTCAACCATGGGACATGATACCAATCCTGGCTGACGCGCGGGCAACCGCTGCGTATGTCTCCGACGAAGGAGCTCAAGCCGTAGGCCAGGATCGCGGAGAGGTAGCCGTCTCTTTCAGCATCGACGCTGGGGTTCAAAGTCATCCAAGGTTGCGTCGACATATCCGCGGCCTGCGCTGGAAAGGCGTAGTTCGCGGCAAACAGGTCCTTTTCAGATCCGGCCCAATCCGATGGCTTTCCAAGAAGGGAGCTCGCGAAGCCTGGCTCTTGCGCCACGGCGATCTGCGTGAACATGCATGAGCTGGCCAAAATGAAAGCGCCAGCTAAATGGGCAGTGACCCCCGCCTTGGCCCCGGTAAAAGTATTTTGTAGCCACAGAACCAACAATCCAGCGACAACGGCAGTCATCATGCTGGAGATTATGGACGAACCAAGCAAATACGTCACA
>JBDSLV010000454.1:0-2672 GCA_039916205.1 Mesorhizobium sp.
CTGGCGCGGATCAAGGAACAGCCGATGCGCTATTCCGAATTGCGCCGGCTGATCCCGTCGCTGTCCGACAAGATGCTGACGCAACGCCTGGCCGATCTCGTCGACATCGGCTTCGTCACTTTGGCGGTCTCGCCCGACGGCAAGGAGCGCTACACCTTGAGCGAGCGCGGCCACGATCTGGCAGCCACCCTCCAGGCGCTTTACGACTGGGGACAGGTGCATGGCCGCGCGATCGGCGTGCGCTTCCGCAGCGATATCGACGCTACGGCCTGACAAGGCGCTTGCTCCCGGCCAGCGCGCCGCAAAAGCCGGCGACGTCAGTAATGACAGCCTCGCCAAGAAACCTCAGCGTCGCCATCGAGCGGTCGCGCGCTTCGCGGCTGCCGAAGCCGCAGGCGTCTTCGATCACCACGGCCACAAAGCCATTGTCGGTAGCCTGGCGAACCGTCGGCTCGATGCCGATCTCCATCGCCACGCCGGCAAGCGCCACGGCCCGCACACCGCAATCATGCAAGGCAAAGCCAAGCGCGGTGGCGTCGAAGGCCGACATGGTCAGCTTGTCGAACACCGCCTCGTCCGGGCGCGGCTCGAGTTCGGCGATGATCCGCGTTGCGTCGGCATCGCGCGGGAACCAGGGCTCGACCGTGTCCGGACTGTCGCGCCGCTGCCAGGCCATGGCCGTGCGCAACTGCGTGGTGCCCATCCATTTGCGCGGCAAGGACAGGTGGCGCGTGAACGCCACCCGCATGCCGGCGCCGCGCGCCGCCTCCAGCGCGGCGCCGGTGCGTTCGACGATGTCCGCCGCGCCGGCGATCTGGCGGCAGATGCCGACCTGCATGTCGTAGACCACCAGCGCCATGCGGCGCGGATCGCACCATTCCGCCAGGCTGGCCGGAATCTCGATCCCCTCGCTCGACCGGATCATGCGGCTGTCCTGTCCCAGGGCTTGGCGAGATCGACCGTCGGATCGAAGAGATATTCGAGCGGCAACGGGGCGGGATCGAAGGCAAGGAAATGCCACTCCAGCAAGCCGGCCTTGGAAAGCGGGAAGTCGTCGGTGTAGCGCCTGGCGTCGTCGACGCTGTCGAGTTCGAAGACGATGATCACGCCGCCGACATCTGCGCGGGCATAATTCTCGCGCACGATCCCCGCCTTCCACAGCCGCCAGACATTCGACACTTCATCGCGCAGGTAGGGTTTCAGATCGTCGATGGTGACGCCGGGCTTGAAGTTGTCATAGGCGAGTATCTTCATCGGCTGTTCCTTGCATCAAGGGTGAATCACGCGGCCCGCCAGCATCGGCTAGCATGTTGAAATTGGTGGCGGCAACGAACCAGATGGTTCGTTGAAGCAGCCAATTGCAGCCGCTGAGATGAGCAACGAGGTCGGCACCCTATGGCGCCCCCCTCTGTCCTGCCGGACATCTCCCCCACGGGTGGGGAGATTGGAAGCTCCAGCGCTCAGCCCGCCTTCCAACGTGGACAATTGGCGAAAGCAGTAGGGACAGCCAATCTCCCTCCTTGTGGGGGAGATGGCCGGCAGGCCAGAGGGGGGTGCTGTCCCGCCTGCCTTCATCGCTGGGAGCGTCCATCCCACAGCTGGAATTTCATTCCCCATCTGGCCGGTTGATTGGTACGATCTATCTTCTTTCCAACTGCAAAGGGCTGGAAAAGAGGCTAGGCTACCGCGCGCCCCGGCGGTTGCTCGCCTTGACCATGGAGCATCTGATATGAGCGAGCTGGCAAAAGCCGCGGCCGACAATTCCCCCCTGGACAACGCATTGTCGCGCCTGCGCCCGCCCTATGCATCGGTTCTCGACCTGATCGGCCAGACGCCGGTTGTCGAACTGACCAAATTCGACACCGGCAAGTGCCGGCTGTTCATCAAGCTTGAAAGCCAGAACCCCGGCGGCTCGATCAAGGACCGTATCGCCCTGTCAATGATTGCCGCCGCCGAGAAGCAAGGCAAGCTGCGGCCCGGCGGCACCATTGTCGAGGCCACCGCCGGCAACACCGGCCTCGGCCTCGCCCAGGTCGGCATTCCCAAGGGTTATCGCATCATCCTCGTGGTGCCCGACAAGATGTCGCGCGAGAAGATCCAGCATCTGCGCGCGCTCGGCGCCGAAGTGCGTATGACCCGCTCCGATGTCGGCAAGGGCCATGCCGAATATTATCAGGACATGGCCGAGAAGATCGCCGCCGAAGTGCCTGGCGCTTTCTATGCCAACCAGTTCGCCAACCCCGCCAACCCGTTGGCGCATGAGACCACCACCGGCCCGGAAATTTTCGAGCAGCTCGACGGCGATGTCGACGCGATCGTCGTCGGCGTCGGCTCCGGCGGCACGCTGACCGGGCTCGGCCGCTACTTCGCCAAAGTGTCGCCCAAGACCGAGATGGTGCTGGCCGATCCGGTCGGTTCGGTGCTGGCGCCGCTGATCAAGACCGGCAAGATGGAAGAGGCCGGCAGCTGGACCGTCGAAGGCATCGGCGAGGATTTCGTGCCGCCCAACGCCGACCTGTCGCTGGTCAGCAAGGCCTACGCCATTCCCGACAAGCAGAGCATGCTGGCGGTGCGTGATCTCCTGTCCAGGGAAGGCATCCTTGCCGGCTCGTCGTCGGGCACGCTGCTGTCGGCGGCGCTGCGCTACTGCCGCGAACAGACGGTGCCCAAGC
>JBDSLV010000455.1:0-5134 GCA_039916205.1 Mesorhizobium sp.
TCGGCCAGCGCCCGCTTGAAGCCCTTGTCGCGATCAGTGTCGCCCGGTGCGCCGGCAATGCCGCGCATGTAGATGACGTCGCCCTTGCCGCCGATCTGGCCGAACAGCCACTTGGCGCCGAGATAGGCGTATTGTTCCTGGTTGTTGGAAATGATGTAGGCCGAGGGCTCGGTGACGGCCTGGTCGACGGCGACGACGACGATGCCGGCTTTGGTGGCTTCCTCGAGACCGGCCTTGATGCCGGCCGGATCAGCCGGGTTGACGACGATGGCGTTGACCTTGGCGCTGATCAAGTTGCGGATGTCTTCCAGCTGGCCGGCCGCGTCGGTGTTGCGGTGGGCGATGTTGAGCTTGGTGACTTCGCCCGAAGCGAGCGCCTGCGCCTTCATCGCGCAGACCATTTCCTCGCGCCAGCCATTGCCCTGCACGGTGTTGGAAATGCCGATCGTGTACTTGCCTTCGGCGGACGAGGCGCCCACCGAGGCCAGGAAGGCCGCGCCGGCAAGCAGCGGGACCATGGTCAGATATTTCTTGTTCATGTCAGACTTCCTCCACATTGATTTTCAGTTCAGTTCCAAGCCGTTAAAGCGCGCCGCGTAGAAAGAGATTCAGCCAGTGCGCCTCAAGGTCTTGTTCGTTGTTCACGTCGTTGTCCCCAAAACCGCTTTACACTTTTGGGCGACATGCATTGTTTTCGTCACTTCACGAAGGGCCGCAGCACGTCCCGTGCGAGCAGGAATCCGCGCTTCACCTTGTCGTCGCTCCCTTCAAATCGCCTGTCCTCATGCTCGATGATGATCGGGCCATCGTAGCCGGCCCGATAGAGGCCCGAGAAGATGACATTCCAGTCGACATCGCCCAGCCCCGGCATGCGCGGCACCTGCCACCCTATGCCAACTGAGAGAATTCCGCGCTCATAGAGTCCATCACGATCAATCATCAGGTCCTTGGCATGCGCATGCAGCATGTGCGGACCGAACTCCTTGATGAAGCGGGCCTGATCGATCATCTGCCAGACCAGGTGCGATGGGTCGAAATTCATGCCGACATCACCACCCCAGGCCTCGAGGATGCGGCGCCAGACGTAAGGCGAATAGGCGATGTTGTGGCCGCCCGGCCATTCGTCATAGCTGAAGATCATCGGGCAGTTCTCGAAGGCGAGCTTGACGCCATGTTCGCGCGCATGGGCGATGATGGCGGGCCAGACCTTCAGCGCTTCCTCCCAGTTAGCATCGACCGTCTTGGAAGCATCGCCGCCGCAGAAGGTGTTGACGACAGGCACGCCCATGTTGGCCGCCAGCACGATCACCTTCTTCAGGTGGTCGATGACTGTCTGGCGGTGGCCGGCATCGGGATGCAGCGGATTGGGATAGAAGCCGAGGCCGGAGACCGAAAGGTTCTTCTGCGCAAGCGATGCGACGATCTCCTTCGCCTCAGCCTTCGAGGTCGAGGCGGCGTCGATATGGCTGGTGCCAGCATAGCGGCGGCTTGAGCCGGAGGATTTCGGCCAGCAGGCGATTTCGAGTGCTTCGAAACCGGCTGTTTGCGCCCAATCGGCGACCTCGCCAAGCGGTGTCTCCGCGAATGGTGCCGTGAGCACTCCAAGCTTCATCCAATGCCTCCCTGGCCGTGAATTCACGGCCGATTTCTACTATGCCGATTGTGCCGAGAGCTTCAACCGTGCGGCCTCGGTTTGTTCCAGAGCGCGCCTGACAGCCACCATCGGATCATCCGAGAGCAGGCCGTCGAGCGCTGATGTAACGGTCTTGCGGAAGGTGCTGTTCGCCGCAAGGCCCGAGTCGAAAATCGTGTCGGTGGCGAGGATGCCTGACACAAGCGCCTGCGGGTCGCGGCCAACTGTGTCGGCTATATCAGCGACCTTGCCGGCATAGGGGTCGGAGACTGGCCAGCGCTTGCCGAACCGGGACGATGCCTGGATCAGATAGGCCATCCAGCCGGCGACCGACACCGACAGCAGCCCGATGCTCGCCCCTTGGCTCAGCCGGTCGCGGATCGGGTTGAGCAGGCGCTGCACGATCTTCTGCGATCCGTCGGTGGCGATCTGGTGGTTGCGGTGGCGGATCGCCGTGTTGCGCAAGCGGTCAAGGCTCTGCCTGACATAGGCCTGCGGCTCCATGCCGGGCACCGGCATCAGCGTCGGCAGGCTCTCCTCGACCAGCATGCGCCGCACGAAGGTTTCGAGCAGCGGGTCGGCAATGGCATCGAACGTATGCTCGAGCCCGGCCAGCACGCCGAGCGTGGCGAGCGTCGTCTGGGCGCCATTGAGCACCCGCATCTTCAGATGTTCGAAGGGCGTGACATCGT
Source organism: Mesorhizobium sp. (assembly GCA_039916205.1). Classification (GTDB taxonomy): domain Bacteria; phylum Pseudomonadota; class Alphaproteobacteria; order Rhizobiales; family Rhizobiaceae; genus Mesorhizobium. The sequence continues at coordinate 2,326 of JBDSLV010000455.1, forward strand.
CGACGAACGTGGCGCCGACCAGGTCCCAGCGCGGCACGCGGCCGGCGAATTTTTGCTCGATCACCCATTGGCGGAACGGCTCGCCGACGGCGACGGCGGCATCGCGGTAGCCGAAACGCTGTTCGACCGTGTCGATGTCGGCTTGTGTGACCGCCGGTGCGATGCGATCGACCATGGCCGAGGGGAAGGCGACGTTGGCGTCGATCCACTCGGCAAGGCTGTTGCCGTGTTGTTGCGCGAAGGTCCGCACGACATTGGTCAGGATGATGCCGTTGGCCGGGATGTTGTCGCACGACAGCAGCGTCACCGGGCGGCCATGCGTGGCCCTGCGCAGGTCCAGTGCCCGCGCCAAGATGCCGGGCACGCTGCGCGGTGCCTCGGGGTTGGCAAGGTCATGGATGATGTCGGGTTGGTTGAGGTCGAGTTCGCCACTCGCCGGAATGTGGCAATAGCCTTTCTCGGTCACCGTCATGGTCACCATCTCGATGCCGGATGAGGACAGAACCTCAAGCGCCGGTGCGGAACTTTCCTGGCTGTCGACCACCTTGACGATGCTGCCGATGACGCGCGCCTCGATGTGCTGGTTCTCGCGGATCAGCCTGGTGTAGAGCCCGTCTTGAAGCCCGAGCGTGGCGGCGAGGTGAGGCGGGCGGATGTTGATGCCGACGACGCCCCAGCGGTCGAATTTCTGTGCCAGAAGATCGTCGGTGTATTCGGCCTGATGGCAGCGATGGAAGGCGCCGACGCCGAGATGCGCCATGCCGATGCCGAGCGCGGCACGGTCATAGGCTGGCTTGCGCACGTCCGTGGGCAGGCGGTCGAGCAGGGCCGGGCCGAGTGTCTCGGGGGTGGCATTCACCGGTTCGCCCCGATCACCCATTGTTCCTGGTCGATCAGCGCGCCGGTCATCGGGCCGGAGGCGTCTGAAAGCAGGAAGACGGCAAGGTTCGCCACTTCGCTTGCCTGCAGCAGGCGGCCAAAAGGCTGTGTCGCGTTGGCGGCCTCGATCCAGCCTTGGCCGTTGCCTAGCGTCTCGGCCTGCATGATGCGTTCAGCCGGCGTGTCGGCCCAGCCGACATTGATGCCGTTGACGCGGATGCGGTCGAAGCGGTGGGCATTGGCGGCGTTCTTGGTCAGCGTCGCCAGCGCCCCCTTGGTGGCGGAGTAGACGGCAAGCTCGGGCGAGCCGCAATGCGCATTGATCGACAGGATGTTGACGATAGCGCCGCCCTGGCCGCGCTTCTTCATGTCGGCAATCGCCGCCTGCATCAGAAAGAAAGGCGCACGCGCGTTGACGGCAAAGAGCGATGCCCAGTCGTCGAGGCCCGCATCGAGGAAGGAGGCGCGGTTGGTCAGGCCGGCGGCGTTGACCAGCGCGTCGATGCGGCCGAAGCGATCAATGCAGGATTTTGCCAGCAGGGCAGGTGTGGCGGGGTCGGATAGATCGGCGGCGACGAAATGCGTCGGCGTGCCAAGCTTCGAAAGCGCGACAGCCGCTGCGTTGCCGCGCTCGGTCTCGCGCCCGGTGATCAGCAGGCCGCCAGCGCCATTGCGCGCCAGCTCCTCTGCGATCGCGCGGCCAATGCCTTGCGTCGCGCCGGTGACCAGCACCACCTTGCCTTCGAGCCGAAGCTCCATCCCGCCTCCCGAACAAATTTTCTATTTTTTGAAATATGGAACGTGAATTCCCGATAGTCAACCGGGGCGGTCAGCCGGCGCGGCGGGCTGCAACGCCGTGGACAAGGGCCATGCCAACCGCCAGCGACGCCGCCAGTGAGCGGAAGCCGGCAAAATCAGACTCCACCACTTCCAGCCAGCCGTCCGACAGCCTGACCAGCGGGCTGAAGGTGCTGTCGGTGATGGTGACAATGCGGGCACCCCGTTCATGCGCCACCGCGACAAGGTCGGGCGTGATCGAATTGTAGGGGCTGAACGAGACGGCCAGCACCGCGTCGCGCTGGCCGATGCAGCCGACCTGGTCGAGCGCCGAGGAGCCGACATTGTCGACCAGCACATTGCGCACGCCTTGCTGCGACAGGGTGAGCGAAAGATAGGTGGTGACCGGAAAGGCGCGCTTGCTGCCGATGACATGGATCAGATCGGCGGCGGACAGCAGCGCCACCATTTTCTCGAAACTCTCGATGTCGAAACCGCTCTCGATGCGGCCGAGCGAGGCCTGCGAGGCTCCAACCATGCCGCGCAGGAAATGCAGGTCGGCATGAGGCTCGGCGACGGCGCGCTCCTGGCCGCGGCCTTCGGGCCATGAGGCCTTCACATGATCCTTGAACAGGCCCTGGAAATCGGAAAAGCCGCTATAGCCGAATATCTGGGCGAAGCGCACCAGCGTCGAGGGTTGCACGCCGGCCTGGTCGGCCACCTGCGCGATGGTGCCCAGCGCCACGTCGCTCGGATGCTGCCACAGGAAAATCGCGACCTGGCGCAGGCGTTTTGGGAAATGCACGGTGCCGGATGACAGCACCGCGCGCAGTTCCTCATAGGTCTGCGGCTTGATGTAACCGAGCGCCGCCAGCGAGCGGCCACGCTTCCTGGTCGCGGCCTCGTCGACGCTCGATCGTTGTGAATTTTTCTGCGTTCCACCCATGGCCTCAGGCTAACGCGATACGATCGTTTTACAAAATGGAAATTGGAAATCATGTTCGAAAAGTGCTAGCGCATGTCGCCCAAAAGTGCGCAGCGGTTTTGGGGCAATGGCATGCGCAAAGGATAGGCCGCATGTCGCCCAAAAGTGCGCCGCGGTTTTGGGATAACGACATGCGCAAAGGATATGCCGCATGTCGCCCAAAATGCA
>JBDSLV010000456.1:0-4285 GCA_039916205.1 Mesorhizobium sp.
ATCTCGTCTTTGCGGCTGAACGCTTTCCGGCTCTCAAACCGACGGATTGCCACGCCAAGAACCCGGTAACCGTCCGCACTCCAGCGCCGGAATTTTTCGTCGATTGCCGCACGGTGCGTCTCATCGAGGGGCTCCAGCCCTTTGGCTGTGCGGACGAAGCCGCAGGTCTCAAGAACATTTTGCACCGCGCCTTTGGTGATCAGCAGGTCTTCGGCGTCCTTGGTCCGAACAACCACGGAGAGCCGCTTGCGGATAAAATCGTAAGGAATCTCATCGATCTTCTTGAAGGTAGCCAACGATGCGCCCTCGCCCGGCGAAGCGGCGATCGCTTCGTCCAGCGGGTTCTTCAGTCCGGTCTGAAGGGTCGCGTTAAGACGGGCCCAAAGCAGGATGTCGGCTGACGCATTGCCATCGACATCGAGCCAACCGTCGAGATGGATCACGCCTTCCGTCAGCGTGCCGGTCTTGTCGGTGCACAGAAGGTCCATGCTGCCCAAATTCTCGATTGCATCGAGACGGCGCACGATGACGCCCTTGGCAGCCATGGCGCGGGCCCCTCTGGCCAGCGTCACACTGATGATGGCCGGGAGAAGTTCCGGCGTGAGGCCCACCGCGAGTGCCAGCGAAAACAGCAGCGATTCAATCAGCGGTCGATGAAGCATGAGATTGGCGAAGAACACCAGGATAACAATCGCCAGCATGATCTCGGTCATCAGGTAGCCGAACTGTCTTATCCCCTGGGCAAAGCCCGTTTCGGGGATCTTTCGCTCCAGGGCTGCGGCGATCGATGCGAATTCCGTGTGGGCACCGGTCGCTGCCGCAAGCACGGTTGCGGTACCGCTGCGAACCGAGGTGCCCGTGAAGACCGCATTGGTGCGCTGCGAAAGCGAAGCCTCGGGCGCCGACCGCCCCGGTGCCTTGACGACGGGAAAGGTTTCACCGGTCAGAACGGCCTCGCTGACATTGAAATCGCGCGCATCCAGAATGATACCGTCCGCAGGGATCAGGTTTCCTGCCGAAAGCCGAATTACGTCGCCCGGCACGATGTCCTCGGCAGCAACCGAGCACTCGACGCCGTCACGCAGCACAACAGCCTTGCGCGAAATGCGCTGTTTCAGCGCCTCGGCCGCACGCGAGGCACCATATTCCTGTGTGAAGCTCAGGACGCAGCTTGCCAGAACGATCGCGCCGATGATCGCGGCCTCCTGACCCTCGCCGACAAAGGCCGACACGATGGCTGCGAAAATGAGGATCAGGACCAGCGGGCTCCGGAACTGGCGGGCAAACACCGCCAAAGCCGACCCGCTCGATTTCGACGCCAGTGTGTTTCGGCCGAATTTCCCAAGCCTCGATGCCGCCTCGGAGGCAGCAAGCCCCGAGGCAGACGTCTTTAGGCGTCGCAGGACGTCATTGGTCTCGATCGACCAATAGGCACTACCCTCCGGCGGGACCGGTTGCTGCCCAACGTCGCCCGGTGCGATAAGGGAGATCATCAATATGACATGAAGCGATTGATGCCGCTCTCTTCGATCAGCGTGCGGGTGACGCCGCCGAACGCCCATTCCCGCAAGCGGCTGTGACCGTAGGCGCCCGAGACGATCAGGTCGGCATGGATCGAGCGCGCGAAAGTCAGCAGCCGGTCGCCATCGGCCTCGCCGGCGATCAGCTCGGTTCGCGCCTTGATGCCATGGTGTCCAAGAAAGGCGGCGACATCGTCGAGGCTGTCACGACTGGTTTCGTCGCGGCTGGTGTCTATCGTGGCGACGACAACGTCATTCGCCTTGGCCAGGAAAGGCAGTGCATCGGTTACCGCACGCCGTGCCTCCCTGGTGTCCTTCCAGGCAACCAGCACGGTTTTTGCACGGATATGCTCCAAATTGACTGCAGTGACCAGAACCGGCCGCCCGGTCCCGAGTGCAAGGCTGCCAATATCAACAGCGCGAAAGACGTTGTCTCCATCCCCGCCGCCGGTGACGATGAGGTCGGCCGCCCTGGCCGAAACGCTGAGGAACCGGGTCGGACTGCAGACGGCTTGTCCCCATTCGCTTGTGATCGAAGCCGGCACCAGCCTCTCGAACACTTCACGCAATTCGGCAAGCCGCTTTTCGATTTCCGTTCGCTGGATCTGCATGACCTCGCCTTCGTAGACCATGCCATCGCCTGTCGCGACCAGAGGCGGGACATCCGCTGCCGCCAGGCCGACAAGATGGGCCCCAAATCGTTCGGCAAGTTCGATCCCGACCTTGACGATGGGTGCGGGAGTCGCATCGATGGCGAGGTTCACGATGATTGACTTGTAGGACATTGCGGGCGCCTTTCGCTAAATTGGTGCAATGCGTGATGATTGCTTTCGCTTGCGCCCGATGCCTTGATGCGCGTCAAATGACCCGCCAATTGCTTCTGCATCCGAAAACGTCCCTCTTGATCGGTTTTTGCGTGTATGAAGACATGTGAAGGTTGGCTTTCGTTCGGCGGCTCGAACCCAGGGATCTCAGGTGAGTCAAGACGAAGACCATATTCTGTGGGCCGGCGGGACCGTCCTGAAAGCGCTTTTGTCCCAAATGTTCGACCAGGCTCCGGGCTTTATGGCTCTGATGCGCGAGCCAGATCACGTTTTCGAACTGACAAACGCCGCCTACCAACGGCTGATAGGCGGCAGGCAAGTACTTGGAAAATCGGTGCGCGAGGCCTTTCCGGAACTGGAAGGACACGAGTTTTTCGAACATCTGGACCATGTGCACAGGACCGGCGAGCCCTATAGAGGCCAAGGTGTGAAGGTCGGTCTTCGCAACAACTACGGCGGGCCGATAGAAGAGCGCATCCTGGATTTCGTCTATCAGCCGATCAAGGCCGACGATGGCCGTATCACCGCGATCTTCATTGAAGGCACGGATGTCAGCGAGCTCTCCTTTGCGAACGCCGCGCTTAGTCTGCGTGAGGACCATTTGCGATCGATCCTGGCAACAGTCCCTGATGCAATGGTTGTCATCGACGAGCAAGGCGGCATTCAATCCTTCAGTGCCGCTGCCGAAGCGCTGTTCGGCTACCAATCAGGCGAAGTCATTGGTCAAAACGTGAAAATGCTGATGCCCTCGCCCTACCGAGACGAGCATGACGCCTATCTTCTTCGCTACCTGACGACGGGAGAGCGCCGGATCATCGGGCTCGGCCGCACCGTCACCGGGGCGCGCAAGGATGGCTCGACCTTCCCGATGGAGCTTTCCGTCGGCGAGATGCATCCCGGAACCGGACGCTTCTTTACCGGATTTTGCCGCGACCTGACCGAGCGCCACAGGGCGGAAGCGCGCATACAGGAACAGCAGTTGGAACTTCTGCACATGGCGCGGTTTACCGCACTCGGCGAGATGGCATCGACACTGGCCCATGAGATCAACCAGCCGCTGACGGCGATCACAAACTACCTCAAAGGCAGTCGTCGGTTGCTTGAGAAGAGCACGGAAGCGAACGCGCCTATGCTGCGCGATGCCGTGGAAAAGGCAGCCGAGCAGGCCCTGCGGGCAGGAGACGTCATCCGTCATCTGAGGGATTTTGTTGCAAGGGGCGAAAGCGAGCGTCAGGTCGAACGATTGCCGTCGCTGATCGAAGAAGCCTCTTCCCTGGCCTTGGTTGGCGCCAGGGAGATAAATGTCCTCGTCAGTTACAAGCTTGACCCCGCCGCCGAACTTGTCTTGACCGACCGCATCCAGATTCAGCAGGTTCTGCTCAACCTGATGCGCAACGCGGTTGAGGCCATGCAGGATGCGCCGCGCCGCGAATTGAAAGTCACAACCGCTGCCCGGGATGATGGGATGGCCGAGGTGAGCGTGATCGATACTGGCCCGGGTCTCGCGCCGGAGGTTTCGGCACAACTTTTCCAGCCATTTGTGACCACGAAGAAGCAAGGCATGGGTGTCGGCCTTTCTATTTGCCGCACCATCGTTGAATCGCATGGCGGTCACATATGGGCCGAGGCACTGCCGGCCGGTGGAACCGCGTTCCGGTTCACCTTGCGCATCGTAGAGAAAGAAGAGGTCACAAATGGCCGACAATGATCTGGTGCACGTGGTCGACGACGACGTCGACGTTCGCAAGTCGCTCGGTTTTCTTCTGGCCACAGCAGACTTCGCTGTACGCCTGCACGAATCGGCCACAGCTTTTCTGTCGACGGCGACGAGCAGTCTCGATGGCTGCATCGTCACCGACGTACGCATGCCGGGCATAGATGGCATCGAGTTTCTGCGGCAACTCAGAGCAGGCGGACATACAATTCCGGTCATCGTGATGA
>JBDSLV010000457.1:0-11898 GCA_039916205.1 Mesorhizobium sp.
GGCACGGCTGGAAGGCATTATCGGCACAATCCCGCATACGCCGCTCGATCTTGCGGTGGCGGAGGCTCTCGAGGATATCGGCATCGCCACGGTAGGGAGCCGTTCGAAAGCTGCTTGAGATACAGGGAAGCGAGCACGGCGATGGCCTGCCCGCGATCTACCTGTCAACGATAAAGCCGCCTCAGAGCCGCCCCATCAACAGCAGGACCAGAAGCACCACCAGCAGGATACCGATGATCCCGGAGGGCCCGTAGCCCCAGGATCGCGAATGCGGCCAGGCCGGCACCGCACCGATGAGGACCAGGATCAGGACGATGATGACAACGGTGCTGATCGGCATGAGACATTCCCTGCTCTGAGATACTGCTCAGGGGACAATGCAATAGGCCGCCCGGTTGTTCCGGGCGGCCTTTTCGTCAGAAATCAGCGACCAAGTCTATTCGGCAACCAAGTCTATTCGGCGGCCTTCGGAAAGGCCACCGCAGGCTCGACGCCCAGATCCGGGCCGGATGCGGCGGTTGAGGTCGCCTCGCCCTTGCCGCGCCGGAACAGCCGGCTGAACCAGCCGCGCCGCGCACCTGGCTTGACCTTGGCACGCGTGAACACCATCAGCATCGACGGCGTCACCACGAGCGTCAGCACAGTCGCGAAGGACAGGCCGAACACGATCGCCGAGGACAGCGAAATCCACCATTGCGTCGACGGCGCGTTGATCGTCGTCTCGTGGTGGAAGATTTCGAGACCAAGACCGAAGGCGATCGGCAGCACGCCAAGGATGGCCGACACCGCCGTCAGCACCACCGGACGCGCACGTTCGCGGCAGGTCTGCAGCACCGCTTCCAGCTTGTCCCAGCCCTCTTCACGCAGCCGGTCATAAGTGTCGATCAGCACGATGTTGTTGTTCACCACCACGCCGGCCAGCGCGATGACGCCAATGCCCGACATGACGATGCCGAACGTCTCGCCTGTTATCAGCAGCCCGAGGAACACACCGATCGTCGCCATGACCACGCAGGACAGCACCAGCCACACGCTGGTGAACTTGTTGAACTGCGCCAGGAGCACGAGGAAGATCAGGAAGATCGCAGCGCCGAAGGCCTTGCCGAGGAAGGCGCTGGCTTCGGCGCTGTCCTCGTTTGAACCGGCCAGCTTCCAGCGTATGCCGCTGCTGTTGAGGTCCATCTCGGTGACGGCCTTGGTGACCTCATCCTGCACTACCGCGACCTGGGCCCCGGCGACGGCGTTGGCCTGTACCACCACCGTGCGGGCGCCGTCGATACGGTTGAGGATGCCGACGCTCGGTTTTGCCTTGCGCACGACGAAGTTCGAGATTGGCACCGACCCTTGCGAGGTCTGCACCCTGAGCTCATCGAGCGTTGACAACGTGCGCCGGTCCTCGGGCAAGCGCAGCCGGATGTCGACCGCCTTGTCGGCGCCGGCCGGCCGGTATTCACTGAGCTTCAACCCGTTAGTAACAAGCTGCACCACCGTTCCGACCGCGGTCGGGCTGATGCCGTACTGCGCCGCCTTGGCGCGGTCGACTTCCAGCGCCCAGTCGACGCCGGGCGGCGGCAGGCCGTCGGAAATGTCGATGACGCCAGGGACTTTGGCAATGCGCGCAGCGACCGCACGAGCCTTCTCGTCCAGTCCCTTGGGATCGGCGGCCGAGAGCCTGATCTGGACAGCCTTGCCGGTGGGCGGGCCGGCTTCCGGCACGCGGACCTCGACATCGACACCGGGAATACCGGCCATGACGCCACGCAATTCGTCCAGGATGTGGTTGGCTGATTTGCGTTCGCGCCAGTCTACGAACTCGTACTGGATGACGCCCACCACGTCCTCGGGGACATCCTGGCCACCGCCTTGAGACTTGCCGACGCGGGTATAGACAGACTTCACACCCGGCCAGCCGAGCAATCTGTTTTCGGCGATCTTGGTCGCGGTGTCCATTTCGGCCAGCGAAAGATTGCCGCGGGCATGGACATAGAGCAGGCCGTAATCGGGTTCAACACTCGGGAAGAACTCGACACCGGCGCCGTATTTCGAATAGCCAACGAAGATGCCAGCCAGCAAGACAACGGTCAGCACCATCACGGTGATGGGGAAGCGCACCGCCTTCTTGACGACGGCCATGTACCAGCCGTCGCGGTTGTCATCCTCGTGATGCTCGGGTGCCTTGGCGAACAAGGCACCAAGCGTCGGCGCGAAGACCAGCGCGTAAAGCATCGAAGCCGAAAGCGTGACGATTAGCGTAATCGGCATGTACTTCATGAAGTCGCCGATGATGCCTGGCCAGAACAGCAGCGGCGAGAAAGCCGCGATGCGCGTCATGGTCGCCGCGATGACCGGACCGGCCATGCGCTTGGCGGCAAGCGCGAAAGCCTCGGCCTTCGGCATGCCCTCGCTCATGCGCCGCTCGGCGAATTCGGTGACAATGATGGCGTCATCGACCAGCATGCCGACAGCCAGAATAAGGCTGAACAGCACGATCATGTTGATCGTGTAGCCCATCAACGCCAGCAGCAGGATGCCGATCAGGAACGATGACGGGATGGCGAGACCAATCAGCAGCGAGGCACGGCCGGACAGCGCGTAGAGGATAACGATGAACACCAGGATCACGGCGATCATCACGTGATTCTGCAAGTCACCAAGCAGCTGGTTGACGAAGACCGACTTGTCCTGCGTGTAAGTGACGTTCATGCCTTCCGGCATGGTCTTGACGAAGGCGTCGGACACCGCCCTGACCTTGGTCAGCGTATCGATCAAATTGGCGCCGATGCGCTTCTTGACTTCGATGGCGATGGCGGGCTTGCCGTTCAGGCGCGTGATCGTCGTGGCGTCCGCGAATGTGGAACGGATGGTTGCGATGTCCTTCGCCTGCACCACGGCATTGGGACCGGCGACCACCGGCAGCGCCGCCACGTCCTCTGGTGTTTCGATCAGCGACGGCACCTTGACCGCGTATTTGCCTTGCGATCCCTCGATGTTGCCGGCGGCGACCAGGCTGTTGGAAGCGCCGACGGCGCCGATCAGCTGATCGAGCTGCAAACCGTAGGAAGACAATTTCATCGGGTCGATGACGACCTCGACGAGATCGTCGCGCGCGCCCTGCAACGAGCCTTCGAGAACGCCGGGCACTTCTTCAATGCGGTCACGCAGTTCACGCGCGGCCGCTGTCAGCACGCGTTCCGGCAATTCGCCCGACAGCGTGACGACGAGCACCGGGAATTCCGAGATATTGACCTCGCTAACGACAGGTTCCTCGGCCGCCTGCGGCAGGTCGGCCTTGGCGTCCTGCACCTTGCTGCGGGTGTCTTGCAGCGCTGTCGCAAGATTGGTCTGCGGCTGGAACTCGACCAGCACATAGCCGCCGCCCTGGAAGGCGGCCGAGCGCATTTCCTTGAGGCCCTTCAAGCTCTTGAGCTTGCTTTCCATCGGCCGCAGCAGAAGTCGCTCGGAATCCTCCGGCGAAATGCCTTGATAGATCAGGCTGACATACATCATTGGAATCGGAACGTCGGGTTCCGCTTCCTTTGGCGTCGACTGATAAGCGACCCAGCCCGCGATCAGAAGAAAGACCAGGACCGAGATGGTCAGGCGGGCATTGTTGATTGCGAGTCTGACGATATCCATGGCCAATGCCTGTCGTTGAATTTCAGGAGCTGCGTCGCAGCTGATGGTCCCCGCCCAGGGTCTGTCCGCCGCAACCGGCGCTACTGCGTCCCGGCGACCTCGCCCAGCAGCTTCTGGATGGTCGCCTGGTCGGCCTCGACGGGCTTGACCACATCGCCTTCCTTCACCAGTTCCTGGCCGGCGACGATGATGCGCGCGTCGGCCGGGATGCCGCCAAGCACAAGGCCGGTCGGCGTGTCGTCGACGAGATCGATCGGGAAGAACACAACCTTGTCTTCCTTGTCGACGGCGCGGATACCAAGGTCGCCCTTGTCGCCAAGCGTCACCACCGAGCGCGGCAGCATGATGGCGTCGGTCGGCAATGCGCTGAGCCCAATCTCGGCGGTCATGCCGGCGGGAACAGTGCCGTCGGCATTGGGGATGGCGATTTCGACGCGGAAGGTGCGGGTTGCCGACGACGCGTCGCGGCTGATGTAGCGCACGGCACCTTCGACGGTCTGGCCGCTGACCAGGCGCACGCTGGCCTTGTCGCCGAGCTTGAGATAGCCGAGATCGCGCTCGCTGATTTCGCCACGGGCAATGATCGGATCAAGCTTGAGGATGGTTGCCACCTCGCCGCCCTGCATGACGGAGCTGCCAAGTTCCACCGGCACCCGGTCGATGACGCCGTCAAAGGGCGCCTTGACTTCGTTGCGGTCGAGCTCGGCCTGCGCGGTTTCGAGCTGAGACTGGGCAGCCGTCAGATTCGAGCGCGCGGTGTCGAGCTGCAATTTGGGCAAGTTGCCGGTCTTGGCCAGCCGCTCGGCGGCGTCGAGTTCAGCCTGGCGCTGCACCACAAGCTGCTTGGCATTGTCGACCATCGAGATCTTTTCCTCGGCCGCAAGCATCAGCACGAGGTCACCGGTCTTGACGTGCTGGCCTTGCTTGACCGGCAGCTGGTCGATGACACCGGCGACGCGTGTCGCCAGCACAGCGCGCTTGTCGGCCTCGGTCAGGCCGGAAATGCGGATCGCACGGGCATAGGTGCGCCGGGGCGGGGTTACCACCGCAACGGTGCGCAGCGGCGCCTTGGGCTCGGCTTCAGCCGCCTTTGGCTTGCTGGCGTCCGGCGCCTTGGCCTGCTCGGCCTCGGCTGCCTTGGCCTTGCTGGCCGCCACGCTGCCGACGGACGAGAATTCGCCTGTCCCCATCCACGCCGCGAAACCAATAAGCACAACAACAGCAGCAAGCTTGTGAAACCTGAATCTCGGCATCGTCGTTTTTTCCATTTGCGCGGGGTTCGGCCAAACCCGTGTCTTCCAACAACTACCGCGTCTTCAAACTCGGGAACGCTGCCGATATGGGTGCGCGCCAGGCCGGGTTCAATTTGCCGTGATCGGCGAAGCGCGCTTCTACATCAAAGTTGCACCGCAATATAGTCTGAAAGTTACAAGACCATTGCGCTTCAGGACAAGATGGGCCGGCTGTCATCCGGTTCTCCATGTGCTGACAGAACGCTGACGCCGAACGCGGCGCCGGCTTATGATGCTGGCCCCGCCCTGGAGCCGGCGTATCGATCAGCCGTCATGCACGCAAGGCCGGACATCGCACAAAATGGCGATGCCTTCGCCATCCCCATCATTGATGGCAATCCAGACTTCAGCGGACAGACTCAGTCGTTCCAGCGGTGCCGGCGCCGGCAACGGTGGCCTAACCAACCTACTGTAGCTGCTATGAAAACCCCTGAAGCAGCTATGCGGCCCGACTTGCCGAAGCCGGCCCCACCGCTGGATCATCAAAGCATATCGTGATCATGTGCATCGACCCAAGGACCATCGTCCATGACGCGGCGGTTCGCGCCACGCAATGGCGAAACCACAACGCGGATTTTCCAGCCGCTTCGGACGAATCCGCTGACCACACCGCCCATCACCTGCCGACGATTTCGTGGCTTGCATGTATGGTTGCACGGATACTTATATAAACATGGTGGCAACAGACGTCAGCATGATGTGGAACTTTTCAAGCGACGACTGCCGTCCGACTGAAAACCAACGGCCGTCTACTCGGACTTGCGAAAGACTTCGCTGACGGTATTGATCGATCCGGCACCCTTCACGCGATAGCCGGCAGCTCGCTCGGCCCGAAGCGCCACACCTCCCGCCGTGTCAAACCGAGGGTTGTCACGGCGTATTGAGGGATTTGCCCAGCCAATCGGCAAATCCCCTGGCTCGCTTGCTTGGCTGGCGGCCTGCCGGAAACAGCGCGTGGATCGGTATCGTCGGCAGGGGAAAATCCGGCAGCAGCCGGATAAGACGGCCATCCCTGAGTTCGGCGTCAAACATCCAGCCCGAACCGAACGCCACGCCAAGTCCAGCCAGAACACATGCGGTGACGCCGGCTGAGCTTGTCACCCTGATGCGCGGATTTTCCGGCAAGGCAAAGTTCGCCTGCGGGTCGACCAGGCCTTGCAGGGTGGCGCCGGAACTGTCGGAGGGGCCGAAGATGATCTGGTGCCCTGCCAGATCGGCCGGCGTGGTCGGTATGCCATGGCGATTAAGATAGTCCGGGGCTGCGACAACCAGTCTGGGCGTCTGCCCGATCCGGCGTGCCATCAGGCTTGAAGTGTCGAGCGCGCCCAGCCTTATCGCGACATCTGCTCCTTCCTCGACAAGGTTTCGCCGCCGGTCATCCATCATCAATTCGACGCTGAGGTTCGGGTGTTCGGCCAGAAGACCGGGCAAGCGTGGAATGATCGCGCGCACGGCGAAGGTCACCGACAGTTCCACCCGCAGGATGCCGCGCAACTCCTCATTGCCGGTAGCCGTATCGGCTGCCGCCTCCAGGTCGGCCAGCAGTGGCCGTATCTGATCGAGGTAGCCGTGCCCGGCCTCGGTCAGGCCGACCTTGCGGCTGGTGCGAACGAGGAGGCGAGCCCCGATCCGAGCTTCCAGATCCGTCAGGATGCGCGACACCGAAGGCTGTGAGAGGCCGATCTCGCGAGCAACCCGGGAAAGATTGCCCCGCTCCGCCACCCGCACAAACACTTCCAGTTCCTGCAGCCTGTCAGCCATTCGTTTTCCGGATGCTTGGTATCCTTTCCGGCAGGCTACCCCCGTTTCAGGAAATAGGCGAGGACGTTTGCACCGCAACGAGTGCGGACAACAAACGGAGTAGTCCCATGTCGCTTCAAGACAAGCTTGACGCTTTCAAAGCTGACTTTGAAGGCAAGAAGGCCCCCAGACAGGCGGTCGAGATCATGCACCACGCGACCGCTGAACTCATCGCTTCGGGCCAGGCCGATCGCATCCTCAAAGTGGGAGCCGTTGCCCCGGCCTTTATACTGTCGGAGGCCGACGGCGGCCTGGTTTCGTCGGACGACCTGCTGACGCGTGGTCCGCTTGTGCTCAGCTTCTACCGAGGGGTCTGGTGCCCCTATTGCAATATCGAACTTGGCGCCCTGCAGGAGACCTGGCCGGGAATCGAGGCAGCAGGGGCACAGCTCGTGTCGATCTCGCCGCAATCCCTGATGAATGGACGCAAGGTCAAGCGCGACAAGCAGGTCACGTTCCCGATGCTGAGTGATCCCAACGGCGAGGTGGCGAATGCCTTCGGTCTTCGCTTTCGCCTGCCCGATGATCTGATCGCGCTGTACAAAAGCTTCGGTGTCGATCTGGACGTTGTGAACGAAAATCCGTCATGGACCTTGCCGATGCCGGCACGCTTCGTCGTCACGCAGGAAGGCGTCATCGCCTATGCCGAGGTCAGCCCTGACTACACCCGCAGACCCGATCCGGCTGACCTGCTCCCCGTTCTCAACCGGCTGAAAAGCTCCGTCGCGGCGTGACGCCCGACGAACCAGACCCGGAGCCGAAGCCGGCTCGGGGTCTGGTTCTCCCAACTCCGCCGGAGATCGATCCCATGAACGCAGTGACCTCAACCGAAGTCGTTGCCGCCCGGCGCTGGTGGATCCTGGCCCTGATCTGCGCCAGTGCTTTCCTCGCCATGACCACCTGGTTTTCGGCAACCGCGATCACGCCGCAACTGACACGCATCTGGGGCCTGTCTCCTGTACAAGGGGCATGGCTTACCGGCGCCGTGCAGATTGGCTTTGCGGTCGGAGCGCTGGCGTCAAGCATCGCCGGCCTGCTGGACCTGGTCTCGCTGCGCAAGGTGATCGCGATCAGCGCCTTGATCGCGGCCGCCGCCAATCTCTGCCTGCTGTTCGCGCCATCGGTGGGCTTTCTGCTGCTCGCCCGCTTTGCCACGGGCGCGGCACTCGCCGGGGTCTATCCGCCGGCGCTCAAACTCGTTTCAACATGGTTTCGCCGGGAGCGGGGCACGGCACTCGGTGCCTTGCTCGCGGCCTTGACGCTGGGATCCGCCTTCCCGCACCTGCTCTCGGCACTGGCGGCAAGCCTGAACTGGAAAGCCGTCGTCATCTCGACCTCGATTGCCGCATTGGCGGGCGCCGTGCTGATCGTTCGACTCGGCAACGAAGGGCCTTATCCCTTCAGCAGATCGACATTCGACCCGCGTCACATCGGAGCGGTCCTGCACAACCGCCCGCTGGCGCTCGCCAATCTCGGCTATCTCGGTCACATGTGGGAACTCTACGCCATGTGGGGCTGGATGCTGGCTTATGTCAGCGCCGGAAGCCCGGGACTCGGCATCGGCGGCGCCAAGGCGGCATCCTTGCTGACCTTTATCGTCGTGGCGTCAGGCGGAATCGGCTCGATCCTCGGCGGACTTCTGGCGGATCGCATCGGCCGTACGGCAACCGCCGCACTGATGATGACGCTGTCGGGCTTCTGCGCGCTGACGATCGGCCTTGTCTTTGACGGACCGCTATGGCTGTTCACCGCCGTAGCTGTGCTCTGGGGGATGACCGTGATTGGGGATTCCGCGCAGTTCTCGGCGATGGCGACGGAACTGAGCGACCCACGCTATGTCGGCACGGCTCTGTCGCTGCAATTGAGCATTGGCATCGCGCTCACCTTTGTCTCGATCCACCTGACCTCATTTGTGGCGCAGAGCATCGGCTGGCGCTGGAGTTTTCTGGTCCTCGCCCCCGGCCCGCTGTTTGGCGTCACAGCCATGCTGATGCTGCGGCGCCTGCCGGCGGCAAAGAAAATAGCACATGGACTGAAGTAGCGGGCGCCCCCACTCAGGCCCGCCGGCGTTCTGCCTCCGGGTTCTTGCGTGCCGCCAGGAATTCCTTGACCCGCCGGCCAGGCGCCGGACCGCGCACCGGCTTGAAGCCATCATCGAGCTCGCCGGAGAGATCGAGTGTCGGCCGCACGCCGACCGCATCGTAATTCTCTTCCAGCCAATCACTGGCGGCGGTGCGGCCGAGGTCGCGCAGATAGGTCAGGAATGCCCATTCGGCATTGACCTTCGACGACGCCGACAGATCCTTGAACGCCTCGTCGGCATCGATGCGGTGCATTCGGATGTCGCGGTATTCGCCATGCGGCAAGCGACCGGCGGCGATCAGTTCCTTGACGAAAGCGATCGAGCGGAATTCGCGCAGCAGCCCGGCGTTGAAGGTGATCTCGTCGATGCGGTTCTGGATCTCGTTGGCGCTTTTCGGCGTTCCCTCGCGCACCACCGGGTTGATCTGCACCAGGAGTACGTCCTCGGTGGCTGCCGTCTTGAAGAACGGGTAGAGCGCCGGATTGCCGCCGTAGCCGCCATCCCAATAGGGCACGCCCTTGATCTCGACGGCGCGGAACAGCTGCGGCAGGCAGGCCGATGCCATCACCGCATCGAGGTCGATCTCGCCATCGGAAAAAACCCTGAGCTGCCCGGTCTCGACATTGGTCGCCGAGATGAACAATTCCATCGACTTGCAGGCGCGGACATTGTCGAAATCGATCTCGTGTTTGACCACGTCGCGCAGCGGGTTGAGACCGAGCGGGTTGGCGACATAGGGCGAGAACACCCGCGACATGGTGTCGAAGAAGACATAGCCCGGCGAATTCTCGATCGACCAGTTGCCCCAGGCGACATCCCACGGCATGCGTTGCACCGGGCTGAACCGGCCCTTTGCCGCCACCGCGCGCCAGAAATCGTCGAGCTTTTGCCGCGCGCCTTCAACGCCGCCCCGGACAAAACCATCGGCAAGCGCCACCGCGTTCATGGCGCCGGCGCTGGTCCCGGACACCGCCGCGATCTCCAGCCGTCCATCCTCAAGCAGCCGGTCGAGCACGCCCCAGGAAAAAGCGCCGTGCGAGCCTCCACCCTGCAGCGCGATGTTGATCTTCTTTTTCTCCTCCGCCTTGCCGTTTTTCGTCATGGCGTCGTCCTTTGTTGGAAGCCGAGCTGAGCTATCCGGAGCCGCTCACCGTTCCGTTTCATGAAAAGGAATGGGATGGTTTTTGCCTCACGCCGCGGTCCAGCCGCCGTCGACCGAGAGATGCGTGCCGTTGATCTGAGCCGCCGCGTCTGAGCACAGGAACACCGCCGCCGCCGCGATCTGCTCGACCGTAACGAATTCCTTGGTCGGCTGCTTCTCCAGCATGACCTCGCGGATGACCGTCTCGCGGTCCATCTTGTTGGCCTTCATCTGGTCGGGAATCTGTGCCTCGACCAGCGGCGTCAGCACATAGCCGGGACAGATGGTGTTGCAGGTGATCCGTTCACGCGCCAGTTCGAGAGCAACCGTCTTGGTCAGGCCCATGATGCCGTGCTTGGCCGAGACATAGGCCGATTTGAACGGCGAGGCGACGAGACCGTGCGCCGAGGCAATGTTGACGATCCGGCCGCTGCCAGCCTTTTTCATCAGCGGGATGGCCGCCGCGATAGTGTGGAAGGCTGACGACAGGTTGATGGCGATGATGGCATCCCATTTCTCGGTCGGAAAATCCTCCACCGGTGCGACATGCTGGATGCCCGCGTTGTTGACGAGAATATCGACTGAACCGAAGGTCTCGGCCGCCTTGACTACCAGCGCCCGGCATTCGGCCGGCTTCGACATGTCGGCCTTGATATAGACGGCCTTCACGCCGTGCTGTTTGGTAATCGCATCGGCAACGGCATGATCCTCCGCGGTATCGGAGAATGAATTGACAATGACATTGTGGCCTTCGGCGGCCAGCGCATGCGCGATGGCCAGGCCAATGCCCGAGGTGGAGCCAGTGACGATGGCGGTTTTTGTGGTGGTCAAAGCAGGGCCCTTCGTTCGCTCAAGGTCATATTGCAGTGCAGCATATATGTCTTGTGCGACGCAAGAACACCAACATGGCCAACTCATGACGTGGAATTTACGTCACCGCCTGGATGCGGGCGGGCGAGACCCCCTAGGCAACGAGATCGGGCACCGGGCCGACATAGTGTGACTGCGGACGGATGAGCCGTCCGGTCGTCTGTTGTTCACGCGCGTGAGCGACCCAGCCGGCGGCCCGCCCGGCGGCAAAGACGTTGCTGAACGCGTCCGTGGGAAAGCCTGCCGCCTCGAGCAGCAATGCGGTGTAGAATTCGACATTGGTCTGGATCGAGCGCCCTGGCTTGGCGGCCCGCAGCACGTCAAGCGCGGCCTGCTCGACCTTTTCGGCGAAGGCGAGGCGGTTGCCCGTGTCACCTTCGCCGCCAAGTTGGCGCAGCACAGCTTTCAGCACATCGGCGCGCGGGTCGCGCACCCGGTAGATGCGATGGCCAAAACCCATGATGCGTTCGCTGTGCACGATTTCATCGCGCAGCCAGCTGGCCGCGTCGCCATGCGCCGCGATCGCGTCCAGCATCTCGATTACTGGACCCGGTGCCCCGCCGTGCAGCGGCCCCTTGAGCGCGCCGAGCCCGGCCAGCACGGAAGATGTCAGGCCGGCCTGGGTCGAGGCGACCACGCGTGTCGCGAAGGTCGAGGCGTTGAGGCCGTGGTCGCAGACGGTAACGAGATAGGTGTCGAGCGCCTTCGTCAAAGCCGGTGAAGCGACAGTGCCGTTGAGCATCCGCAACATGTCGCCGGCATGATCGGCTCGGCTGTCTGGTGCAAGAGGCTGCTCGCCGCGCCGCAGGCGCAGCAGCGCCGGCGTCAGCACCGCGGGCGCCGCGATCAGCAGCAACGCGTCCGCCAGCGTCTCGCCGTCCGGCAGCAGCGCCATTCCGGCGCGCATGGCGCTGTAGATGTCGACCGAGAGCAGCGACGGCAGCAACTGATGAAGCCGCTCGAACACCTCGCTACGCGCCTGGCCGAGCCGCGCCGTCAGTTCCGCATCGCCGGGAAGGTCGTCAAAGAAACCATCCAGCAACAGCCGGGCCACTTGGGCATAGCTCCAACGGCCA
>JBDSLV010000458.1:0-24182 GCA_039916205.1 Mesorhizobium sp.
CGCACGGTGTCGGCGTCCGGGATGGACTGGGGGTTGCTGGCCGCTGCCGGCGTGCTGACGCTGATCCCCGGCGCGCTCGTCATCTGGTTTGTCCGTAATTACATCGCCAAGGGCTTTGCCCTGGGGAGGGTATGATGGTGAATTTCAACCTCTCCTGGATGGCATGGACGCCACCGACGGCGATCTTCTTCGTCGTTATCGCGCTGCTGCTTTGCGGCATGGCGGCGTGGGAATACGCCTCGCCGGGCGGCAATCCGCGTGTCGGCATCCTGCGCTTCGAGACGACGCGCGGCGACCGTCTGTTCCTATCGCTGCTTGGCAGCGCCTTTATCCATCTCGCTTGGCTGGGTCTTGTCGGACCGAGCCTCTGGTGGGCTCTCGCTCTCTCCGTGGTCTACGCGATTGGCGTGTTCCGCTACGTATAGAGGGGGAAACTGTTGGAGCGGACGCGTGCCGGCGACCGCTCCAGATCGCACTTGAAACCTTAAACAGTGGAGGAAACACATGCGACGGCAATTTTTAACATCAACAACGGCCCTTGTCCTGCTACTCGGCGTAGGCAATGCCTATGCCGGGATGGATGAGGCAAAAGCCTTTCTGGACAAGGAGATAGGCGGCGTGTCGACGCTTTCCCGCGCCGATCAGGAAAAGCAGATGCAGTGGTTTATCGACGCTGCCAAGCCCTTCGCCGGCATGGACATCAAGGTCGTTTCGGAAACCCTGACGACCCATAAGTATGAATCAGAGGTGCTGGCACCGGCTTTTACCGCCATCACCGGCATCAAGGTCACGCATGACGTCATCCAGGAAGGCGACGTCGTCGAAAAGATTCAGACCCAGATGCAGACCGGCCAGAACATCTATGACGGCTGGGTCAACGATTCGGATCTGATCGGCACGCACTGGCGCTACCAGCAGGTGCGCAACCTGACCGACTGGATGGCGGGCGAAGGCAAGGACGTCACCGATCCGATGCTCGACGTCGACGACTTCATCGGCACGAAATTCACCACCGCGCCGGACAAGAAGCTCTACCAGCTGCCTGACCAGCAGTTCGCGAACCTCTACTGGTTCCGCTACGACTGGTTCAACGACGAGAAGAACAAGGCCGACTTCAAGGCCAAGTATGGCTACGATCTCGGCGTGCCGGTCAACTGGTCAGCCTATGAGGACATCGCCGAGTTCTTCACCGGCCGTGACGTCAATGGCAAGAAAGTCTATGGCCACATGGACTACGGCAAGAAGGACCCGTCGCTTGGCTGGCGGTTCACCGATGCCTGGTTGTCGATGGCCGGCAACGGCGACAAGGGCCTGCCGAACGGCTTGCCGGTCGACGAATGGGGCATCAAGGTTGATGCGAATTCGCGTCCGGTCGGCTCCTGCACGGCACGTGGCGGCGATACCAATGGGCCAGCGTCGGTCTATGCCATCCAGAAGTATCTGGATTGGCTGAAGGCCTATGCACCGCCGGAGGCCCAGGGCATGACCTTCTCCGAGTCCGGTCCCGTGCCGTCGCAAGGCAATGTTGCCCAGCAGATCTTCTGGTACACCGCGTTCACCGCCGACATGGTCAAGCCCGGCCTGCCGGTCATGAATGACGACGGTACGCCGAAATGGCGCATGGCGCCGTCTCCGCACGGCTCCTACTGGAAGGACGGCATGAAGCTCGGCTATCAGGACGTCGGCTCCTGGACGCTGATGAAGTCGACGCCGACCGACCGCGCCAAGGCCGCCTGGCTTTATGCGCAGTTCGTGACGTCGAAGACCGTCGACGTGAAGAAGAGCCAGGTTGGCCTGACCTTCATTCGCGACTCCACCATCCATGACAAGAGCTTCACTGAACGTGCGCCGAAGCTTGGCGGTCTGATCGAGTTCTATCGCTCGCCGGCCCGTGTGCAGTGGACGCCTACCGGTACCAACGTGCCGGACTATCCGAAGCTGGCACAGCTGTGGTGGCAGAACATCGGCGATGCTTCCTCGGGTGCCAAGACGCCACAGGAAGCCATGGATTCTCTCTGCGCCGATCAGGAGAAGGTCATGGCCCGTATCGAGAAATCGGGTGTCCAGGGCGACATCGGTCCGAAGATGGCCGAAGAGCATGACCTGGCCTACTGGAACGCCGATGCGGTCAAGGGCGGCAATCTCGCGCCGCAGTTGAAGCTCGAGCAGGAGAAAGACAAGCCGATCACCATCAACTACGACGAACTGGTGAAGAGCTGGCAGAAATAAGACTATCCTACGCGGGCGCTCGCGCCCGTGTGAACATGGGGGAGGCGGCAGGTTGCCGTCTCCCCTGTTTGTATCGACGGCGGAGGAAATGGGAATGAGTGGCTTTATCCTGGCGATCGACCAAGGCACGACATCGAGCCGGGCGATCCTGTTCGACGGCCAGATGAAGGTCGTTGGCACTGGCCAGAAGGAATTCACCCAGCACTATCCCGCCTCGGGCTGGGTTGAGCACGACCCAGAGGAAATCTGGGCCAGCGTGGTGACGACAGTGAAAGCCGCGCTGAAGAAGGCCGGCCGCGACGCTGCCGAGGTGGCCGCGCTCGGCATCACCAACCAGCGCGAGACGGTTGTCATCTGGGACAAGGCAAGCGGCAAGCCGATCCACAACGCCATCGTCTGGCAGGATCGGCGCACCGCGCCCCTGTGCCAGAAACTGAAGAAGCAGGGCTTGGAGAAGACCTTCACCAAAAAAACCGGCCTGCTGCTCGATCCTTATTTTTCCGGCACCAAGATCGCCTGGATGCTGGACAAGGTGAAGGGCGCCAGGAAACGCGCCGAGAAGGGAGAGCTTCTGGCCGGCACGATCGACAGCTTCCTGATCTGGCGGCTGACCGGCGGCAAGGTTCACGCCACGGATGCCACCAACGCCTCGCGTACGCTGGTTTTCAACATCGAAAAGAATGTCTGGGACGACGAGCTTCTGGGCATCCTCAACATACCGGTGAGGATGCTCCCCGAGGTGAAGGATTGCGCCGATGATTACGGATCGACCGAGAAGGATCTCTTTGGTGCCGAGATAAAGATCCTTGGCGTGGCCGGCGACCAGCACGCGGCGACCATCGGCCAGGCCTGTTTCGAGCCGGGCATGATGAAATCCACCTACGGCACCGGTTGTTTCGCGCTGCTCAACACCGGTACTGATCTGGTGCGCTCGAAAAACCGGCTGCTGACGACCATCGCCTATCGGCTGAACGGCAAGACCACCTATGCGCTCGAGGGCTCGATCTTCATCGCTGGGGCAGCCGTGCAATGGCTGCGCGACGGCATCAAGGTGATTGGCAAGGCCGAGCAGAGCGGAAAACTGGCTGCGGAAGCCGATCCGACGCAGAATGTCTATCTGGTGCCGGCTTTTGTCGGGCTCGGGGCGCCGCATTGGGATGCCGAGGCGCGGGGCGCCATTTTCGGGCTGACGCGCAATTCCGGGCCGGCGGAATTCGCCCGCGCCGCGCTTGAGGCCGTCGCCTACCAGACGCGCGACCTGCTTGACGCGATGCGCAAGGACTGGAAGGGGGCTTCGGCAAAGACGGTGCTGCGCGTCGATGGCGGCATGGTGGCGTCGGACTGGACCATGCAGCGGCTGGCCGACATTCTCGATGGACCGGTCGATCGCCCGACCATTCTTGAAACGACGGCGCTGGGAGCGGCGTGGCTGGCAGGTTCGAAGGCCGGCGTCTGGCCGGATGCCAAAAAATTCGCGAAAAGCTGGGCGCTCGAAAGGCGCTTCAAGCCGGAGATGGAGGGTTCGGTCCGTTCCGCCAAGCTTGCAGGCTGGCGCGATGCCGTCAGAAGGACATTGAGCGTCCAATGAAAAACCCGCGCCGTTTCCAGCGCGGGTTCCTCTACTCAACACTCTCAGTAGGGCGAACGGCACTGCTGGCGAGGGCCGTTATACGGCTGGAACGTGTTGTCCGAGGCGCGGTAGCTTCTGTACTGGTCATAGCACCACTGGACGTGTGAATTGCCCTGGTAGACACGGTTCTGGTTGTTGTTGATGATGGCGCCGGTCACCAGCGCGCCTGCCGCGAAAGCAGCGAGCGGGAACCAGTTGTCGCCGTGACGGCGATAGCCAGGACGATAGTCGCGGTAGCCGCGATGGCCGTTCCAATACGCTCCACGATCGTAATTGCGGCCGCGGTTCCAATCACGAGAATTGCCGCCTCGCTTTCTCCACTGGAAGTTTCCGCCCTGAAGGTCGCCATTGCGGTTCTCTACCAGTTGCAGCCCAGACATCTCAGGTGATGCCGCAGGCGCCATGGGCAACGGAATGGGCGCAGCGTTTACCGGCACAGCAGCAGCAGCCGCGAACGAAACTGACAATGTGGCCGCCATAAGACCCGATATGATCTTGTTCATGATCTTCTCCTTGAAATGGTGGTTGACGTCCCTTGTGGCGAGGAAACGAGCACGCCGGTCGATTGTTCCGGAAAAAATGCCAAGTTGCTGAATTGTAATGTTTCTCCGGAGCGCCTCCCGAGGAACGAATGTCGCAGCAGGCTTTCTGGAACTTGGCTTTTCCTGAGGCATGGCTGACGTCTGGAAGCCGATATACCGCCCTTTGCGGGTGCTTTGCCCACCTTGGCGGAAGCGGCTTTTGATGCGTTATGGCACTTCGGGAAAGCAAGGCTTGCAAGCCCGCTTTTTCCGGTTGACCGGCCGAAGCACTCTCCCTATGTTCCGCGCAATTTCGAGGGTAGCCTTTCGCGCCCACGGGAGCGCGTAGCTCAGCCGGTAGAGCAACTGACTTTTAATCAGTAGGTCATGGGTTCGAATCCCATCGCGCTCACCAGAATCGCAAAATAGATCAGTATTTTTGAGAGAGGCAGGGCGCCTTGCGACGACTCGCGGAAATGGTGTCCGCACCATGTCCGTGCGCCTCGATAACCGATCCAACCTCCTGGTCGGTGGAATGAGGCGGCGGAACAAGTCGGTCGTACTCCGCTGAATACCGGCGTGGCGGCCGGTTCCGCATCACTGCTGCAATTCGGCCAACGCCCTCTCCAGCGGGGCCATTGAGATCTGGATCGGGCCGGTAAAAGCCACGTCCATATCGAAGATCAGGTAGATGGCCCCGGAAACCAGGGCCGCCGACACCATGTAAGTGGTAACGGTGATCGTATTCCGTGGCGCCCTGAACCCGAAACTGGCGAAGATCAGCACCAGCCACGCAACCAGCATGGAAATCATCGGTACGGGGATCGTGCCCTCCGACTGCTCGATCAAAACCCAGCGCAGTTCCGTCACCTTCTGCAGATGCTGGCGGGCGTCCTGCAACAGGGAGCCATGCAGATCGTCCGGTGGCGCCAGGGCACTCAGCCTGTTGCCTATCTCAACAAGAAGGTGCTCCGACAGCCTATTGGCAATGTTTGGCGCTTCATGCGTGGGTGAGTCCTGACCTGTCACCCGCTGCACATAGACGACAAGTGGCTGACGCACCCCGTCAGCCTCCGGCCCATATTGCCTAACCGACCGGTCGAGAAGGATCAGCTCCGTCGCATAGGCGTGGACGTTGCGATCGATCGATTCGAAGGTGTTCTTGGCCGAATTGATCATCAGGCCGAGCATCAGCGAGGTCATGACCCCGAACAGATTGGCGGCGAGCCGAACCACGGTGTTCGTGTCGTCGTCACGATGTTTGGCCGGCAACGTTGGCCAGATCGCCATGCTGGTGAGCGCCGCCGCAACAAGGCACACGAAGATCACCATTGCGATCAAGGCTTCGCGCATGCCGCTTATTTCTCCACAGCGCGCGGCCCGCCACCTGAAAACGACAGTGCGACCATGGTCGAGCCGTCGTCGGTAGCGTCCGGGATGAAGGCGGGCGAGCCCGGCCCGATCGGTGTCAAATGAGTGTTGATCGGCTCGACATCGCTTGTCGTACAACCGGTTGACAGCGATTCCACCAACGCGAGCCCGGTCACACGCCAGCGCATCGAGGAGCCTCCGATCTCGATGACTGGTGCATCATTCGATGTAAGTCACCACACCCGTTTGCAGATCATAGATCGCCGCGACTATCTTCAGCTTGCCCGTCGCGATGAGACCGGCCAGCAGCTTACTCGACGTGGTCAGGCGCCTCGCAGTCCTTCGCGCGCTTTCCTTGGCGGTGTTGTCGACGAAATCGCCGGCTTCGCTCCGCACTGCTATCGCCGCAGGCAGGATCGGCTCGATCATCGGGCCAATCGCGCCAGGATAGGTCGCGTTCTTGGTGACCACGTCGCACGCCGCCTTGACGGCGCCGCAGTTCGTGTGCGCGAGAACGACGATCAAGGGTGAGCCGAGTACGGCTGCCCCGTATTCAACCGTGCCGAGCGTAGCGGTGTCGACGAGGTTGCCAGCATTGCGGGCGACGAACAGCTCTCCAACGCCGTGACCGCCGAAGATCAGCTCCGGTGGAACGCGACTGTCGGCGCAACTGATGATCGTGGCCCAGGGCGCCTGATGTGCGGCGACAGCGTTTCGCTGCGCGGCAAGATCGATCGAGCAGAGTTCCGGATGGCTGACGTAGCTTTCATTGCCCGATTTTAGCGCAGCGAGTGCTTCATCGAGGGTCAGCGGGGTCACCGCGCCCTCGGCCGCGCGCGCCGACCACGCCGCTCCACCAACACCGAACGCAAGGAGTCCCGCGCCGACCTTGAGGAAATCTCGCCGGCCGACACCTTTACCATCACAGGTACTGCACACTGTTTTAGCTCCATCGCCCATTCTTCGACAATGAATATGCGCTTGCTCTAATATAGAGGCAAGGCGATTGAGCTACCTACTCATGGGTGGAATCCCATCGCGCTCACGAAGATTTTCAGGAATTCCCAAACACCAATGAGACATGACCGCCGGCATGGCGTTCGAGCCGGCCGGCAAGGTCGAGCTCCAGCAGCACCATGAAAACCTGGGCGGGATGCAGGCCAGTGTGGCGGATGATCTCGTCGACCGACACCGGCGTTGGGCCAAGCGCCTCAAGGACGCGGGCGCGGTCGCTTTCGCCGGGCGGGGGCGTTGCCGAGAAGTCGGGCGGCTCTTCAAACGGCGGCATGTCGGGCGCCCGCATGCCGGTCAGCGGCGCGATGGCGCTGGAAATGTCGGCGGCTTCGGTGACCAGGGTCGCGCCATCCTTCAGCAGGCCGTTGGTGCCGGCGGCGCGGGGATCGAGCGGTGAGCCCGGCACGGCGAAAACCAGCCGGCCCATTTCACCGGCAAGTCTGGCGCTGATCAATGACCCTGAGCGTTGCGCCGCCTCGACCACGACAAGCCCAAGGACAGCACCGGCAACCAGTCGGTTGCGGCGTGGAAAGTCTTGCGCGCGCGGCTGCCAGCCGAACGGCATTTCCGAAATGATCGCGCCGCGTTCGGCAATCTCATCGCACAAGCCGACATTTTCGGGCGGGTAGGGCAGATCGAGGCCGCCTGCGAGCACACCGATCGTGCCGGTCGGCAGGCTGCCCTGATGCGCCGCCGTGTCGATGCCGCGTGCCAGCCCCGAGACAATGCCATAGCCGTCGCGGCCAAGATCCGCCGCCAGCATCCTGGCCATCTTGATTCCGGCCAGCGAGGCGTTGCGGGCGCCGACAATTGCGACCGCCGGCAGCCGGAACACGGCGCTGTTGCCCCTGACGGCCAACAGCGGGGGTGGGTTGTCCATATTGCGCAGCAGCGGCGGATAATCCGGCTCGCCGATGCCGATGAAGCGGGCACCGGCTTTGCGGGCTGCGTCCATCTCGGCTTCGGCCTCGGCAATGGAAGGAATGCGGGCGATACGGTTGGCGCCGCCCGAAATCATCAGTTCCGGCAACATTTCGAGCGCGACTTCTGCCGAGCCGAAGCGGTTGATCAGGTCGCGAAAGGTGGTGGGACCGACATTCTGGGTGCGGATCAGCCGCAGCCAGCTCAGCCGCTGCCGGTCGCTGAGGCGCGGCCCGGCGGCGGGCTCGCTCACCCCTTGGCTCCGATCTTGCCCTCGGTGCCGGCGAGCAGCCGTGAAATATTGGCGCGGTGTTTGATGATGACGATCAGGCTCATCACCACGAACAGGCCGGCAACTTGCGGGGTGCTCTCGAAATAGAGAGCGATCGGTACGACGATCGCCGCGGTTAGCGCTGCCAGCGACGAGTAGCGGAAGAGGAAAGCCATCGCCAGCCAGACGATAGCGAAGATCAGCGCCACCTGCCAGGCAAGGCCGATCAGCACGCCGAGATAGGTGGCGACACCCTTGCCGCCCTTGAAGCCGAGCCAGACCGGAAAGAGATGGCCGAGGAAGGCACCGAGGCCGGCCAGAGGGCCAAGGTCCGGTGCAAAGTGGCCGACAATGAGAACGGCAGCCGTGCCCTTGAGCGCGTCGAGCAGCAGCGTGGCGGCGGCGAGGCCTTTGTTGCCTGTGCGCAAAACATTGGTGGCGCCGATGTTGCCGGAGCCGATCTTGCGCACATCGCCGAGGCCGGCCGCGCGCGTGAGCAGCAGTCCGAAGGGAATCGAGCCGAGGAGGTAGCCGAACACCAATGCCAGGATCAGGCTGTAACTCATTGTTTCCCCCGCATTTCCCCTGGCTGATCGATTTCGTGCGCGATACGCGACGTCAGATTCAAGCCGAGAATACTGTGCGGCCCGCAACCAGCGTTTGCAAGACCTTGCCCTGCAGGCGCGCCCCTTCGAAACAGGTGTTTTTCGAGCGCGAGCGGATGCCGCTCTCGCTGACGATCCAGGGTTCGTCCAGGTCGACCAGGGCAAGATCCGCGACCGCGCCCGGCTTCAACGTGCCGCCAGGCAGGCCGAACAGTCTTGCCGGCGCGGTGGACAGTGTCTCGATGAGCCTGAGCAACGTCACGTCGCCATTGTGATGGAGCCGAAGCGCTACACCCAGCAGCGTTTCCAGGCCGATGGCGCCCGCTGCCGCATCGGCGAAGGGCAGGCGCTTGGTGTCGACGTCCTGCGGATCATGCGAGGAGACGATGATGTCGATCGTGCCGTCCCTGACCGCCTCGATCATGGCCAGCCGGTCTTCCTCGGCGCGCAGTGGCGGCGTCAGGCGGAAGAAGGTGCGGTATTCCCCGACATCGTTCTCGTTGAGTGACAGATTGTGGATCGAAACCCCCGACGTCACCTTCGCGCCATCGGCCTTGGCCCGGGTCATGGCGCCCGCCGCCATCGCCGTCGAGATCTTGGCCGCGTGGTAGGACCCGCGGGTGAGGCGTGCCAGCGCGAGGTCACGTTCCAGCGGGATCGATTCGGCTTCACGCGGAATGCCGGAGAGCCCGAGCCAACTGGCGTAGAGCCCTTCATTCATGACGCCGGCCGAGGCAAGCGACGCATCTTGCGTCTCATGCACGATCGTGGCGCCGAAATCGCGCGCATAGGTCAGCGCGCGGCGCATCACCAGTGCGCTGGCAATCGTGTGCCGGCCATCGGTGAAGGCAACCGCGCCGGCCTCGCGCAGCAGGCCAAACTCGGTCATCTCGCGGCCTTCGAGGCCTTTGGTGATCGCCGCAGCCGGAAAGATGTTGACGCTTGCCGTATCCTTGGCGGTGCGCAGCACGAACTCGACCAGCGCGACATTGTCGATCACCGGATCGGTGTCGGGCATCATGACGATCGAGGTGATGCCGCCGGCGGCAGCGGCGACACTCGCCGAAGCGATGGTTTCGCGATGCTCGCCGCCAGGCTCGCCGATAAAGACGCGGCCGTCGATCAGCCCCGGAATGACCGCCTTGCCGGCGCAGTTGATCACGGTAGCGCCTTCCGGCGCTCCCTGGTTCAGCGCTGCCTTGCCGGCGGCAACGATCTTTCTGCCTTCGACGATGACAGTGCCGACTTCATCGATGCCGCGCGAGGGGTCGATGATGCGGGCATGGCTGAAGACTGTTGTCGTCATGCGCCACGGCCCTCATGGTTGCGGCGCGGGTCGAGCAGCGCTTCCATCACCGCCATGCGCACGGCGACACCCATCTCCACCTGTTCCTGGATCACGCTTTGCGGGCCGTCGGCGATTTCGGAGGCGATTTCGACGCCACGGTTCATCGGACCGGGATGCATCACCATCGCGCCGTCCTTGGCTGCTTTCAGCTTCTCGGCATCAAGTCCAAAGTAGCGGAAATACTCGCGCACCGAAGGCACGAAGGTGCCTTCCATCCGCTCGCGCTGCAGGCGCAGCATCATCACCACATCGGCATTCTTCAGGCCTTCTGCCATGGAGCGGGTGACGATGACGCCCATCTTTTCAATGCCGGCGGGCAGCAGCGTCGAAGGTGCGACAACCCGCACCTGGGCGCCAAGCGCGTTAAGCAGCATGATGTTCGAGCGCGCCACGCGCGAGTGCAGAATGTCGCCGCAGATGGCCACGATCAGCTTGGACAGCGGGCCCTTGGCGCGGCGGATGGTCAGTGCGTCGAGCAGTGCCTGGGTCGGGTGCTCATGCGCGCCGTCGCCGGCATTGACCACTGAGCAGCCGACCTTCTGCGCCAGAAGGGCGGCGGCGCCCGCCTGCTGGTGGCGGATGATGAGGATGTCGGGCCGCATCGCGTTGAGCGTCATCGCGGTGTCGATGAGTGTCTCGCCCTTCTTCACCGAGGAGCTTGCCACCGACATGTTCATGACGTCGGCGCCGAGCCGCTTTCCGGCGAGTTCGAACGATGATTGGGTGCGGGTCGACGCTTCGTAGAACAGGTTGATCTGCGTGCGGCCGCGCAGCGTCGACGTCTTCTTTTCCGATTGCCTGGAGATGGCAACAGCCTGATCCGCCCGGTCGAGCAGAAGCTCAATATCAGCGGGGGAAAGGTCGCGGATGCCCAGAAGATGGCGGTGAGGGTAAAGTGGCAGGGACGAAGCGTCGGTCATCTCAAGGCGCTGCTATAGGGCGGAGATTTTCACCCTGCAAGCGCCGACATTGGATTGTCGCATTTCTCCCCGGTATTTTCGTCGCGCGCGCGGCGACGCTTGGCTATATCTAGCCAATGGCTTCGGATTCGTGGCCTTCTGCTAATAAGGACAGTACGTGACCGACGACGTGACGAACCAGCCGCCGCCGCTGGCAGGTGGCAACGCCTGGCGGGGGGATCCGTTGTTGATCCAGCTTGCGGAGCGTTTTTCCGATCCGGTGCGCAAGGATCTGGACGCGCTTGGCCGTTTCGTGCTGACGCAGGAGGCGCAGGAACTGGCGCGCCTCGCCAATGTCGAGACGCCAAAGCTCAGGACCCACGACCGGCAGGGGCGGCGCCTCGATCAGGTCGAGTTCCATCCCGCCTATCATGCGCTGATGCGCCGTTCGGTGGCGAACGGGCTGCATTCGTCGGTGTGGGAGAACGGCGATGCCGAGATCGGCCGCCGCCATCAGGTGCGTGCCGCCCGTTTCTATCTCACCGCCGAACTCGAGACCGGCCATCTGTGCCCGATCACCATGACCAGCGCTTCGCTGGCGGCGCTGATGGCGAGCCCGAAACTGTTTCGCGAATGGGCGCCCCGCGTCACGACCCGCAAATACGACCAGAGCCAGAAGCCGCCGGTCGAAAAGACCGGGCTGACGCTTGGCATGGGCATGACCGAAAAGCAGGGCGGCACCGATGTGCGCGCCAATGTGACAAGGGCTGAACGCGCTGGCAGCGGTTTTTATCGGCTTACCGGCCACAAGTGGTTCATGTCGGCGCCGATGTCGGATGCCTTCCTGGTGCTCGGACAGGCGCCAGAGGGGCTTTCATGCTTCCTCGTGCCGCGCATTCTTGGCGACGGTTCGGGCAATGGCTTCCGCTTCCAGCGTCTGAAGGACAAGCTTGGCAACCGCTCCAATGCCTCCTCCGAAGTCGAGTTCGTCAATGCCATCGGCGAGATGGTCGGCGAACCCGGCGCTGGCGTGAAGACGATCATGGATATGGTAACGCTGACCCGGCTCGATTGCGCCATCGCTTCATCGGCGATCATGCGCGCGGGTCTGGCCGAAGCCGTCCACCATGCACGCCATCGCCAGGTGTTTGGCTCGACGTTGATCGAACAGCCGCTGATGCAGCGCGTTCTGGCCGACATGGCGCTCGATGTCGCTGCCGCCACCGCGCTTTCCTTCCGATTGGCGCGTTCCTTCGATGAGGCGGCCAGCGATCGCGGTGAGGCGGCGTTCGCGCGCGCCATGACGCCGGTTGTCAAATACTGGGTCTGCAAGATCGCGCCGCCGTTGCTCTATGAGGCGATGGAGTGTCTTGGCGGCAACGGTTATGTCGAGGAGGCGCCGGTCGCCCGCTATTACCGTGAGGCCCCGGTCAATGCGATCTGGGAGGGCTCTGGTAACGTCATGGCGCTTGACGTGCTGCGTGTGCTCGGCCGTGCGCCTGGCCTGTTCGAGGATGTGCTGGCCGGCATCGACCGTGATCTTGGCGCCGGTGGCCGTGGCACTATCGGCGTGCTCAAGGCAGCGATGCAGGTTGCCGGAACCGACGATGGGTCCGCCCGCCTGCTCACCGAGCAGCTGGCATTGTCGGCGGCAGCGGCGGAATTGCGCCGGTTGGGAGCAGGGCGGATCGCCGATGCCTTTGTCGAGACGCGGCTGGCCGGTCAGTGGCGCAACACCTATGGCATGCTCGATGCACGCCACGATGCGCGCATGATCATCGACACGCTTTATCCGCCGACAAACTGAGCTGTAATCAGCAAGGCGGTGGGAATGGTGAAGAAGCTCAAAAGAGTCTGCAGGGTTGTGACTGTCGCATAAAGTTCCGCGTCTCCGCCCATCTGCTTGGCAAGCACATAACCGTTCATGGCGGTCGGCACGGCGCCGCACAGAACCAGAAACGACAACTCCTGGCCTGTGACGCCAACCAGCATCGACACGGCGAGCAGCAGCGCTGGAAACACGATCAGCCTGGTGACAACCGGAATCAGCACCGCGGCTCTCGGCTCGATCAGGCTGTCGAGCCGCAATCCCGCGCCAATGCCGACGAGGCCAAGCCCAAGTGCTGCTTGGCCGATCAACCGCAGCGTGTTGTTGATAGGCGCAAACAGTTCGAACGGCATGGCGCGAAGCAGAAGGCCTCCGGCCGCGGCGATGACCATGGGATTGGTCACCATGCGACGCAGCAGGATTGGCCAGTTCGCGTTGCCGTCTGCAAATCGCGTCACCACGAAAACTGTCATCAGATTGATCGGCAGGATGATCACCGCCATCACCAGCGCGACAACGGCCATGCCCGCGGGAGGAAACAATTTCTGCGCGATGGCCAGCGCCATGAAACCGTTCCAGCGGATGGATGTCTGGAAAATCGACGAGAATTCACCAGCTACCGCAAGGCCGTTGCCACGCAGCAGGGGCCACAACGAAAGCACGAACGCGAACATCAGGGGCAGGGCGACAAGCAGTGCCAGCATCATGGCATCGAGATGAAGGCCGTCAAAATCCGCATTGATGATCGTGACCAGGATCAATGTCGGATAGAAGAACCAGTATCCAAGCTGGTTGATGCCATCCCACCCGGCGATATCCACGACATTGAATCGCCGAAGGATATTCCCGCACAAGATAAGCAGGAAGATCGGCAGGATGCTCTCGAAGGTGGCTTGCATTGGCTGGCGCTCGCGGGAAAACCCGTGGCGTAGCAGCTACGTCCATCATGTAAAGCGCCACGGGCGCATCAAAGCGGCTCCTGTGGATGGCCGTTAACCTTAACAAATGGTTTCCATTGCGGCGACGGCCGGCAAAGCCCAGTGTCTGTGTACCGAAGCAGGAACACCATGCGGCACATTCTGGCCTCCTTTCTGACCTTGCATTGGGCAATCGTTTTTGCCCTGCTTGCATTTATCTGCATCGACGGAGATCGTGGCATCGCGGCGGCACTTGGTGTGCTGGGGATTGCGGCGGGGAATGGCCCCATAGCCGGCCTCGACAATGCCGCCGTGGTGGCGCCGTTCGCCGTCGCGTTGCTTGTGGTCGCGGTCCTGTTCTGCTGGGCCTTTGTCGAAAGCCTGGTCAACGATGCCACCAGTCCCGATGCCGAAAGTGTTGTGCGTATTGCCTTCATCTCCGCATCCGGAGTGCTGTCGCTGATCCTTGTCGCCGGCGCGGCTCAAGGCATCAATGGCCTGTTCATGGCTGTCGCCGTGCAGCTGGCAGCGCTGCTGGCCTCCTACGTAGCGATGCTTGCGGAACGGCGGTCGGTGCTCGCGGAGGATCCGGGCGAAGGCGAGGTCCACGCTGCCGCTCATGCAATGGCATCGTCGGCGGCGCACAGTTCGTTGCTGTCGCGCATTTCCGGACGCCCAGACACCAATCATAGGCCCGACACCAATCATTGGAATGACCGCTGATGCGCACCTTGTTCATATTGTGGGCGGCGCCAATGGCTCTTTTCTGGGGCTGGTTCTTCCTGTCGCTCAACGACATGAATTTTGGCTACGTCATGCTCACCCGACAGCTGCATGACTTTGTCTTCGAGCTTTACGGGCAAATGCTCGGCATAGATCCGTTGATCATTCCGGGGATGGTGGGAAGGGCCTGCGTGTTCGACGGTTGCCTGCTGATGGCATTGTGGGCATTCCGCCGCCGCCGCGAAATCGCGGGTTGGGTCAGGAAGCAGGCGGCGGGCCAGGTTCCGCTCGAGCGCTTGCATCAAGCGACTGAAGACGGTCCAAAACTCCCTGCAGAATAAAGGCGGCTGCCGCCGAATCGATCTTGCCGGCGCGTTTCTTGCGCGAGAAATCCATCTCGATCAGTGTTCTTTCGGCCGCGACCGTTGACAGCCTTTCGTCCCAAAACACGAAGGGCAGGTCGCTCATGCCAGCCATGTTGCGCACGAAAGCGCGGGATTTCTGCGCACGGGGACCTTCCGACCCATCCATGTTGATCGGCAGGCCAATCACCACGGCGCCGGCATTCTCCTTGTTTAGCAAAGCGAGCAGCACAGCCGCGTCCAGTGAAAACTTCTTCCGCATGATGACGGGACGCGGGTGAGCAAAGGAAAAGCCCCGGTCGGAGACCGCTACGCCGATCGTTTTGTCGCCGAGATCAAGCCCGGCAAGCGTCTTGCCGCCAACAAGCCGTGCCGGCAGTTCCTCGATCGTGATGATGCTCAACGGCTTTCCTTTTGACTTTTGCAGCGTCGGCGTCCTCTTGGGAACGCAAAGGACGCTGTAACACTTTGATCTCGCGCCGCCGGCGTTCTATCCTTTGACAAAGCAAAAATCGAGGAATGCATTGATGAAACTGACCTGGTACGGCCATTCGGCCTTCCGCATCGAAACAGCGGACGCAAAAATCCTGATCGATCCCTATTTGATCGGCAATCCGTCATGGACGGGCGGCTGGGAAGGGCCGGCTGAAGGCATCACCCATGTGCTGCTGACGCATGGCCACAACGACCACATCAGCGGCGCGCTGGAAGTGCTTGGCAAAAGCGGCGCCCAGCTGGTCGCCAATTTCGAAATCTGTATGTATCTGGTCGGCAAGGGCGTCAGCGACAAGAAGATCAACCCCGGTAACATTGGCGGTACAGTCGATTGCGGCGGGTTCACCACGACCTTCGTCTCGGCACTGCATTCCTCATCGTTCGCGGAAGAGGGCGGCCGCAACATCTATCTCGGCAATCCGGGCGGGCTCGTGCTGCATTTCCCGGAAGACCGGACGCTCTATCATATGGGTGACACCGATATCTTCTCCGACATGGCACTGATCAATGAATTGCATGAGCCCAGGATCGGCCTCGTGCCGATCGGCGACCGCTTTACCATGGGTGGTGCGGTCGCGGCCCTGGCGTGCCGGCGCTTCTTCCAATTTGAAACGGTTGTTCCCTGTCACTTCGGCACATTTCCGATGATTGACCCAACCGCCGAGAAATTCGAAGCGGGACTGGACGGCTCGGGTGTGAAAGTGGCGAAGCCTGAGATCGGCGAGGCCATTACTCTCTAGGAAAATGGAACAAAAGCATGGCGTTGCGGAAATCTCTTTGCGTTTCCATGTTCGTCGCGGCCTCGCCGGCGGTGGCCGCCGATGATTTTATCAAAGGCATCTACCTACAGTCCGAGGACCTCTGCGCGCAGGCCAAGAAGGATACGCTGCAGACGCTGATCGAGGCCGGCAATGTGGTGTTGTCGGCCACCGGCCTTCAAGGCGTCGAATACAATTGCGAGTTCGTTCAGATCACCAAGGCGACACGGTCGCCAAGCTGGGCGGTGACGGCCATTTGCCAGGAGCCGGGTTATGTCTTCCCGGACGTCCTTTCGGTGACCCAGCTCAACCCGACGCAGATCGACCTGGTTTCGGTCAAACCGATCGAAGACGAAAGCGAAGGCAGCGGCAACAGCGGCAGCTACTATCTGTGCGAGGGTGTTGCGCTGCCCTAGTCTGAGTTCTGGTCGGTGGTTACCATGATCCACGCATCAGGGCGTGCTAGGCAGATATGAACATACTGAAGCAGATAGGTTCGCTCGTTCGCCGACGGCGCCCGGTGTTCCAGATCTTGGAACTCCATGTCGCGCATGGCTGCAACCTGTCATGCGAGAGCTGTTCGCATTACTCCAATCATGCGCATTCCGGCATCGTCTCGCTCGACGAGGCGGATCGATGGATGAAATTGTGGAGCCAACGCGTATCGGTTGAGCGGTTCACGCTGCTTGGCGGTGAGCCCAGTATCCATCCGCAACTGCCCGAGTTTGTGCGATTGGTGCGGCGGCACTGGCCGCGGACGCGTATCGATGTTGTCAGCAACGGCTTCTTCCTGCACCGCCACCCGACACTGCCAGCTGTCCTTGTCGCTGACCCCAATGCCGGTTTGACCGTCTCGGTTCACCACGATTCGGAAGAGTATCGGGAGAAGCTGAAACCGGTTTTCGCGCTGCTGGAAGCGTGGCGGCGGGAGCATAACCTGGTTGCCGATATCCGCCCGTCGAGCAAAAACTGGACACGGCGCTACGAGGGCTTTGGCGACAGCATGCAGCCTTTCGAGGATGGCGATGCTCGCGCCAGTTGGGAAATCTGTCCGGCCCGTTACTGCAAGCAGCTCTACGATGGGCGGATCTGGAAATGCGCGCCACTGGCCTATCTGCCGATGCAGAAGGCCAAATATCGCCTTTCCGAGAAATGGGACCCTTATCTGAAATACCAACCGCTTGAGCCGGACTGCTCGCGCGCCGAACTGGAGGCTTTCGCCGCACGTGAGGATGAGGCGGCGTGCGGCATGTGCTCGGGCAAGAAACGTCTGTTTGAATTGCCCATTCCGTTGCGGACACCAAAGAGCCGGGCGGCCACCGCAGCCTAGCGTTCGGAACGATGCATGTTGCGCATGGCGCGCGGCGCGGCTATAGCGCGAGCTGGTTTTCCCGAGGCTAAAACATGTCCGTTGATGTCAAGACAGTGAAGCGCGTCGCGCGTCTCGCCCGCATAGCGGTGAGCGAGGAAGATGCCGAGCGCATGACCGGCGAGTTGAACGCCATCCTGGGCTTCGTCGAGCAGTTGAACGAAGTTGATGTTTCCGGTGTCGAGCCGATGACCTCGGTCACGCCGATGGAGATGAAGAAGCGCCAGGACATTGTTACCGACGGCGGCAAGGCGGCTGATATTGTCGCCAACGCGCCGGCGACCGAAGAGAATTTCTTCCTCGTTCCGAAGGTCGTGGAGTAGGCGGCGATGGCCATCGAAATCGCCGTTGAAACGCCATTGCAGGAGGATGTGCGCGGCCTGGTCAAGGAGCTCAACGCGACATTGCTCGAATTGACACCGCCCGAGCACAGCTATCACCTGACCGTCGAGCAGATGGCGGGCGATGACACAACGGTTTTCATTGCCCGCGACAATGGTCTGGCCATCGGTTGCGGCGCGCTGAAGCGTCATGATGAAGCCGTTGGCGAGGTCAAGCGCATGTACACGCGCCCTTCGCATCGTGGCCGCAAGATCGGCGCCAGGATTGTCGAGCGGGTCGAGGCATTGGCACGCGAGGAAGGCCTGACGCGTCTGGTCCTGGAGACGGGCGACCGTCATCCTGCCGCGTGGACGGTCTATGAACGAGCCGGGTTTACGCGCTGCGGCCCGGTGCTGGATTATCCCGATTCCGAGTGGTCGGTGTTTTACGAAAAGAGCCTTGCCCGATGAGCGACCTGACCCAACTGACGATTTCGCAGGCCCGCGCCAAGCTGCGCGCCAAGGAAATCACCGCGACCGAGATCACCGAGGCCTACCTCCAGGCAATCGACCGCGCCAATCCGGCGCTCAATGCCTACATCGTTGTCACCGGCGAGAAGGCTCGGGACATGGCCAAGGCGTCTGATGCCAGGCTGGCGAAGGGCGAGGGCGGTTCGCTTGAGGGCATTCCGCTTGGCATCAAGGACCTGTTCGGCACCGAAGGCGTGCACACCCAGGCCTGCAGCCATGTGCTGGACGGTTTCAAGCCGCGCTACGAATCGACCGTTACCGCCAATCTGTGGGCTGACGGCGCCGTCATGCTGGGCAAGCTCAACATGGACGAGTTCGCCATGGGGTCGTCCAACGAGACGTCCTATTATGGCCCGGTCGTCAATCCGTGGCGGCGTTCGCGGCTCGACACGGTGGTGATGCCAACCACGCACCAGGGCGATGGCGGCTTTGTTTCCGCAGGCGGCACCAAGACGGCGCGCACCCTGGACAACGCGCAACTGGTGCCGGGCGGTTCGTCAGGTGGCTCGGCTTCGGCTGTCTCGGCATTCCTGTGCGCCGGCGCGACAGCGACGGATACCGGCGGCTCGATCCGCCAGCCAGCCGCCTTCACCGGTACGGTCGGCATCAAGCCGACCTATGGCCGCTGCTCGCGCTGGGGAATTGTCGCCTTCGCCTCGTCGCTCGACCAGGCCGGGCCGATCGCGCGCGACGTCCGCGATGCCGCGATCATGCTTAGATCCATGGCTTCGGTCGATCCGAAGGACACCACCTCGGTCGATCGGCCCGTGCCGGACTACGAAGCCGCGATTGGCAAGCCGTTCAAAGGCATGAAGGTTGGCATTCCTAGGGAATACCGCGTCGACGGAATGCCTGAGGAAATCGAGGCGCTGTGGCAGAAGGGCATTGCCTGGCTGAAAGACGCTGGCGCCGAGATCGTCGACATCTCCTTGCCGCACACGAAATACGCGCTGCCGGCCTATTACATCGTCGCGCCGGCCGAAGCCTCCTCCAACCTCGCCCGCTATGACGGTGTCCGCTACGGCCTGCGCGTACCGGGCAAGGACATCATAGACATGTATGAAAAGACCCGCGCCGCCGGCTTTGGCCGCGAGGTCAAGCGCCGCATCATGATCGGCACTTACGTGCTGTCGGCCGGCTACTACGATGCCTACTATCTGCAGGCGCAGAAGGTGCGCAGCCTGATCAAGCGCGACTTCGAAAATGTCTTCGCCGCCGGTGTCGATGTCATCCTGACGCCTGCGACCCCGTCGGCAGCCTTCGGCATCGCCGATGAAGACATGGCCGCCGATCCGGTCAAGATGTACCTGAATGACATCTTCACCGTGACCGTGAACATGGCCGGGCTGCCTGGTATCGCCGTGCCTGCCGGGCTAGACGCCAAGGGTTTGCCGCTTGGTCTTCAGCTTATCGGCCGCCCCTTCGACGAGGAAACGCTGTTCCAGACCGCTGCCGTCATCGAGCAGGCGGCCGGCACATTTCAGCCGGAAAAGTGGTGGTAAGGGTGTCGCTCATCTGATGGGGTGAGCGATGTTTTTCTATCTTTCCAAGATATTCTGGTTCTTCGCCCAGCCGCTGAACCTGGTGATTTTTTTGCTGCTGGCCGGGTTGCTGACCGCGCTGTTTGGCCGCCGGCGGCTGGCGGCAACAGTCACTGTGTTCGCCTTCCTGATTCTCGCGCTTTCGGCCTGGACGTCGCTTGGCGCCATGATGCTCAATCCGCTGGAGGAGCGCTATGCACGGCCGCCACTGCCTGAGAAGGTCGACGGCATTGTCGTGCTCGGCGGCGGTTTCGAAGGCGGCATCAATCTGGTGCGTGGCGGCTACGAGCTGAATGCCGGTGGCGACCGCATGGTCGAAACCGCGATACTGGCACGGCGCTTTCCCGAGGCGAAAGTGGTGGTTTCCGGCGGCAGCGACGAATTGTTGCTGAAAGGTGAGGGCGATGCCGACACGGCGCCGCGTCTGCTTGCGGCGCTTGGCGTGACAGCGGACCGGCTGATCCTCGAGAACAAGTTCTGCGACACATACGAGAACGCCGTCTTCACCAAGGAAATGGTGACGCCGAAGCCGGGCGAGACCTGGCTGCTGGTGACCTCGGCCTTCCACATGCCGCGTTCCAAGGCACTGTTCGACAAAGCGGGCTTCGCCACCATTCCCTGGCCGACGGACTATCGCACCTCAGGCAAGGAAGGTGTTGGCCTGTTCCGCGACAATGCCACCGACTCGCTGCGGAACACCACGACGGCGATCCGCGAATGGATCGGGCTTTTTGCCTATTGGCTGTCGGGCCGCATCGACCGGCCATTCCCGGGCCCAGGCGATTCGCAGTAGCCACCGCAAGCCTGCCGGCCCAAGCCAGTCTGGCTTTCGGGATTCTGGTTAAGCTGGCAAAGCGGCGACCTCGGCCTTTAATGCCTCGATCACCAGGTCGGATGAGGTGACCCACCCGAGCGCATGCTCGAAATTCCATAGTGTCGACTGGCGGTTGAAGTCCGGCCCTGAATGGTTCATCGCGTCCTCGACCAGGATCGGCCAGAATTCGCGCGAATAGGCGTCGCGCGCGGTCGCGTCGACGCAGATATTGGTGGCAACACCTGCGAACATCAGGTGGCGGATATCGCGGGCGCGCAGATGCGCTTCCAGGCTGGTGTTACAAAAGCCGCTGTAGCGGCTTTTTCGAATGACATGATCGCCCGGCTCTGGCCTCAGTGCATTGACGATCTGCCAGTCCCAGCTGTTGTCGATCAACAACCGACCTTGAAGCTCGGGGCGCTCGCGCATCAACACCATCCCCAACTCCTTGTGATAGTTCGGCGAAGAGGGATCGCCGCCGTCACCGAGGTCGGCCGCGTATGACATCTGGAGATAGACCACCGCTACGCCGGCATTCCGGCTGGCCTTGAGAAGCCGCTTCGTTGCGTCAATAGCGGCTGCTGCTCCGGAAATGTCCAGTCCCGCCAGATCGAACATGCCGCCCGCCGTGGCGAAGGCGTTCTGCATATCCACCACGATGATGGCTGTCTGGGCAGGCACGATGTGCACTGGCCCTGGCCTCGCATTCAACGTCAGCATGGCTTCCTCCTCGGCAATGCCGCAGAATAGTCACGCCGCCATGGTCTCGCAACCAATGTCGCTGCCGGAGCATACAAGGTCGGCGGATGCAGCGCCGTGCTCTTCAAAAGAGCGGAAACATCCTGAAAATTCCTATATGTGACTCTCGATGCGGCCCCAGGAGACAACAGCGCGTGTTCCTTTCGGTTTTCGACCTGTTCAAGATTGGTATCGGTCCATCGAGTTCGCATACGATGGGGCCGATGACTGCCGCCGCGCGCTTTCTCGATGAGATTGCGAATGGCGACTGGCCGCGCCCGTCCGGCGTCAAGGTCGATCGACTGGGCGCCAGCCTGCACGGCTCGCTGGCCTATACCGGTATCGGCCATGGCAGCGACCGTGCGGTTGTGCTCGGCCTTACCGGCCTGACCCCGCAAACGGTCGACCCCGACAAGGCCGAGGGCATTGCAACACGGATTGCCGAGGAAAAGCGCATAACGCCGCCAGGCCATCCGTCCTACCGCTTCGACCCGGGCACCGACCTGGTGCTGGACAAGAAAACGCCGCTGGCCGGCCACGCCAACGGCATGGCGTTCTACGCCTATGATGCCGGCGACCGGCTGCTGCTCAAGCGCATCTACTACTCAATCGGCGGCGGCTTCGTGGTTTCGGAGGAAGAGCTGCACAAGATGAAAGCCAAGGGGTCGGTGACAACAGAGGGCAAGAAGGTTCCGCATCCTTTCAAGAACGCAGTCGAAATGCTGGCGATGGCGGCCAAGAGCGGTCTGTCGATAGCTGACATGAAGCGCGTCAATGAGGAAACGCAGATGTCTCGCGACGAGCTTGATGCCGGCCTCGACGCCATCTGGAGCGCAATGAAGGGCTGCATCGATCGCGGCCTGTCGCAGGACGGCATCATGCCGGGTGGGCTGAAGGTGCGCCGCCGCGCGCGCATGCTGCATGACAAGCTGCAGGAACAGTGGCAGCAGAACCGGCCCAACCCGTTGCTCGCCAATGACTGGCTGTCGATCTACGCGATGGCAGTCAACGAAGAGAATGCAGCCGGAGGGCGCGTCGTTACCGCGCCGACCAATGGTGCTGCCGGCACGCTGCCGGCGGTGCTGCGCTATTGGCTGCATTTCCATCCTGAAGCCGACCAGCCGAGCATCCGCGATTTTCTGCTGACGGCGGCGGCTGTTGGCGGCATCATCAAGACCAACGCCTCGATCTCCGGCGCCGAGGTCGGCTGTCAAGGCGAGGTCGGATCCGCTTCGGCCATGGCTGCTGCCGGGCTGTGCG
The DNA here is from genome assembly GCA_039916205.1 of Mesorhizobium sp. Lineage (GTDB taxonomy): Bacteria > Pseudomonadota > Alphaproteobacteria > Rhizobiales > Rhizobiaceae > Mesorhizobium. Next base: position 22,466 of record JBDSLV010000458.1, read on the forward strand.
CGGTCATGGGCGGCACGCCCGAGCAAGTCGAGAATGCCGCAGAGATCGCGCTGGAACATCACCTGGGCATGACCTGCGATCCGGTCGGCGGACTGGTCCAGGTGCCGTGTATCGAGCGCAACGCGCTTGGCGCGGTAAAGGCGGTGACCGCTGCGTCGCTGGCCATCAAGGGTGACGGCATCCATTTTGTGCCGCTCGACGCGGCGATCGAGACCATGCGCCAAACCGGCCTCGACATGAACGAGAAGTACAAGGAAACCAGCCTTGGCGGCCTCGCCGTCAACGTCGTGGAGTGCTGAGAACCTTGCTGGCACTGTGGAGAAGTCGATCAGGCCGTTGACGCGTCCGCGCGGCGGTCTAACCTTAAGCCATGGCTCTCAATCTCCTAAAACTCTGCGTCGGTTGCGACAGCGTCGAGGATCTCGAAGAATGGATCGCGTTTCGCCTCGATGAAAAAAGGCGCGCTGGCGAACCGCTCGAACATTACCACACCACGCGCATGGTACCGACTCGCGGCGACGAGGTTACCGATGGTGGCTCGCTCTACTGGGTGGTCAAGGGCAATGTGCAGTGCCGTCAGCCGATCACCGAAATCAGGCCGTTCACAGATGCCGAGGGCATTGGCCGTTGCCACCTGATCCTCGATCCGCAGGTTGTGCGCACTGACTGGCAACCGCGCCGGGCTTTTCAAGGTTGGCGCTACCTGAAGCCGGCGGACGCGCCCGTCGATCTCGGCCAAGTCAAGGCAGGACTGGTTGAGATGCCGCCGAAACTTCGGCGCGAGCTTGCCGACCTCGGCCTGCTCTAGACCACGACGCAGACGCGTCTATCTTTGCCAGCCTCGGCGGTTTTCTGGCCCTCCATGTTGCTTTGTGCTGGACTTGCAAGCGGCGCGGCAACGCCACATCTTGGACGCATGCGCAACAAGAGCCAGTCGATGACCACTCTTGCGCCGGCGAAGCGCCATGGCGCGACCGGCAAAGCCGGCTCGAATGGCTCATCGGTTCCGGTTGCCGGCCATCATTCCGGCGCAGAAAGAATGTTCAAGCAAATCGCGCTTCTGTCCAAGGGGACAGGTCGCTTGCGGGACGGTGGGAAATGATAGCCGCGGTCATTGTTCTGGTGGCATTGCTGCTGGTGCTGCTCAACGTAGCGACCGCATTCCTGCGCGCCGATCCAGCCAGGCTCGCCGACGGAATGAGAACGACAGGACCGATTCTCCTTGCCCTGTTGGGCGGCGCTCTGCTTTTAGCCGGGCGCGGTGGCATCGGCGGCATTGTTCTGTTCGGGGCAATTGCCTGGTATGGCGCCATGCGCACGAGCCGACCACAGGTGCGACTTGCACCTGGAAAGCGTTCGACGGTCCGCACCGCGGCGCTTGAAATGGAGCTTGATCACGACACTGGCGGCCTGGAGGGCCTTGTCCTGGCCGGCCGCCATGAGGGCAAGATGCTCGGCGCGATGGGCCAGGCGGAATTGCAGCAGCTTTACCGCGAGCTCCCCGGTGACCCGGAGAGCCGACAGCTGCTAGAGACGTATCTTGACGGCAGATTTCCCGTCTGGCGCAAAAACGTTGAGACGAACATTGGTGAAGGGCTGGGTGTTGCGCCAGGTTCGGGCGCCATGACTAAGGAGGAGGCCTACAAGGTCCTTGGTCTTGAAGCGGGGGCCGCCGCGGCGGATGTCCGCAAGGCGCACCGCCGCCTGATGCAGCGCC
>JBDSLV010000459.1:0-4000 GCA_039916205.1 Mesorhizobium sp.
AGTATTATGTCAATTCGCGTTGGCTCGGCGGCATGCTGACCAACTGGAAGACGATCTCGAACTCGATCCAGCGCCTGCGCAAGCTCGACGAGATGCTGGCCGGCGAGGCCCAGGGCCTCACCAAGAAAGAGCGCCTGAACCTCGACCGCGAACGCGAGAAGCTCGACAAGGCACTCGGCGGTATCAAGGACATGGGCTCGACGCCGGACCTGATGTTCGTGATCGACACCAACAAGGAAGCGATCGCCATTCTCGAGGCCAAGCGCCTGGGCATTCCGGTCGTCGCCATCATCGATTCGAACTGCGATCCGGACAAGATCGACTTCCCGATCCCCGGCAATGACGACGCGGCCCGCGCCATCCAGCTCTATTGCGACCTGATCGCCAAGGCTGCGATCGACGGCATCGCCCGTCAGCAGGGCGCGCTCGGCGTTGACATCGGCGCATCGGTCGAAGCTCTGGTTGAACCGGCGCTTGATCCGGCCCCGGCTTCGGAAGCTCCTGAAGCTTGACAATCGAAGGCCGCTCGCGGCCTTCATCATTCTCATATTTTGGCACGCTAAACAGACGCATCATCGAGTACCGATGGTGCGTCGGTGCATTTAAAACAAAGAGGCGACAATGAGCATTTCAGCTGCACAGGTCAAAGAACTCCGCGACTTGACTGGCGCGGGCATGATGGATTGCAAGGCGGCACTGAACGAGACCAACGGCAACATGGAAGAAGCCATTGACTGGCTGCGCAAGAAGGGCATTTCGAAGGCAGACAAGAAGGCCGGCCGTACCGCGGCTGAAGGCCTGATCGGCATTGATGCCGGCCTGCGTGAAGCTGCCGTTGTTGAAGTGAATTCCGAAACCGACTTTGTTGCACGCAATGCCGCGTTCCAGGAAATCGTCGCCAATGTCGCCAAGGTCGCGCTCGCCTACGGCGGCAAGACCGAAACTGTCGCCGCCGCCAACTACCCGGGCTCGGACAAGTCGGTCGCCGATACGATCAAGGATGCGGTCGGCACGATTGGCGAGAACATGAGCTTCCGCCGTTCGGCCAAGCTCAGCGTCGAGCACGGCGCTGTCGCAAACTACGTTCACAACAAGGTTGCTGATGGTCTCGGCAAGCTCGGCGTGCTGGTGGCGATCGAGACCACGGGCAATGCGGAAGCCGCCAACGCCTTTGGCCGGCAGGTCGCCATGCATGTCGCCAACTCCAACCCGATGGCATTGACCGCGGAAGAAGTCGATCAGGCAGCGGTTGAGCGCGAGCGCGCGATCTTCGCCGATCAGGCACGTCAATCCGGCAAGCCAGAAGCGATCATCGAGAAGATGGTCGAAGGCCGTCTGCGCAAGTTCTATGAGGAAGTCGTGCTGCTGAAGCAGGCCTTCGTGCTCAATCCCGACATCACAGTCGAGCAGGCGCTGAAGGAAGCCGAGAAAGAAATCGGCGCTCCGGCAAAGATCACGGCCTATCTGCGCTTCGCTCTCGGCGAAGGCATCGAGAAGGAAGAGACCGATTTCGCGGCGGAAGTCGCGGCAGCGGTCAAGAAGTAAGATTGCCTTCGGGCAATCCAAGCATCTGACGAGGTTTTTCGGCCGGGTATCCGTTGGGATGCCCGGCCGATTTCTTGTGCGGTATCGATAAAGGCCCTCAGCTCGGATGCCATTGGCGACGAGCCGGGCAGCTGCCCCAACCATTGATTTCCGCTTCGGGCGCCGCGTGACATCGCGGCGCCCATCGTGTATCGGAACCCAGTGTTTTGGGATGGTGCCTGCGTGAATGCTTGCCCGGATGTGCTATGCAAAATGACGAGGTCCAGATGACGGTTAAGCCCCTCTATCGACGTGTTCTGCTGAAGGCGTCGGGCGAAGCATTGATGGGCGAACAGCATTTCGGCATCGACGTATCGGTAGTCGATCGCATTGCCAGCGACATTGCCGAGGCTCGGGCGCTGGGCATCGAAGTCGGCGTTGTCATCGGCGGCGGCAACATCTTTCGCGGCGTCGCCGTGGCCTCCAAGGGCGGTGACCGTGTCACCGGCGACCACATGGGCATGCTTGCCACCGTTATCAATTCGCTGGCATTGCGCACCTCGTTGAACAAGATCGGTGTCGACGCGGTCGTGCTGTCCGCCATCGCCATGCCCGAGCTTTGCGAGAGCTTTTCGCAGCGTCAGGCGACCGCTTACATGAACCAGGGCAAGGTTGTGATCTTCGCCGGCGGCACCGGCAATCCGTTCTTCACCACTGATTCGGCCGCAGCGCTTCGCGCCGCTGAAATCGGCGCCGACGCGCTGTTCAAGGGCACGCAGGTCGACGGCGTTTATTCGGCGGACCCCAAGAAGGACCCGAACGCGACGCGCTACGAGCGTATCAGCCATGCCGAAGTCATCAACAAAGGCCTTTCCATCATGGATACGGCCGCGATAGCCCTTGCGCGCGAAAACAACATTCCGATAATCGTCTATTCGATCCACGAAAAAGGTAATTTCGGCGATATTCTGAGGGGCGGCGGCCGCTGCACGGTCGTCGCGGACGAGTAATTCGGGGCCTGAGCCCGAAAAAGGGAAACCGGTTTTCGAGAATCAGGCTCAAACACGGGGCTTTGCCCTGGCGCACTGAACCCGCGCTAGACGGGTCGAGGAGATAGTGATGAGTGGCGAGTACGACGATCTCAAGCGGCGCATGGATGGGGCAATCGCCGCGTTCAAGCATGATCTGGCTTCGCTCAGGACCGGCCGTGCTTCCGGCAGTCTGCTCGATGCGATCCAGGTTCAGGCCTATGGCACCTCGATGCCGATCAACCAGGTGGCCAACGTGTCGGTGCCGGAACCACGCATGATCTCGGTATCGGTCTGGGACAAATCCATGGTCGGCGCGGTCGACCGCGCTATCCGCGAATCCAATCTCGGTTTCAACCCGATCGTCGATGGCACCAATCTGCGAATTCCGCTGCCCGAGCTCAATGAGCAGCGCCGCAAGGAACTGGTCAAAATTTCGCACACCTATGCCGAGAATGCCCGTGTCGCCGCGCGCCATGTGCGCCGCGACGGCATGGACTTCCTGAAGAAGGCGGAGAAGGACGGAGATATCAGCGAGGACGACCAGCGCAAGCGGTCCGACCAGGTTCAGAAACTCACCGACGAGACGATCAGCAATATTGATCACCTGCTTTCCGACAAGGAAGCTGAAATCATGCAGGTTTAGGGGCTGGCCCCGAAAGCAAGAACATGGCAACGCCCGCGCATGTCGCGATCATCATGGACGGAAATGGACGCTGGGCCAAAGCGCGCGGCATGCCGCGGCTGGCAGGTCACCGCGCCGGCGTCGAGGCGCTGCGCAAGACAGTGCGCGCGGCACCAGGCCTCGGCATCTCCTTCCTGACTGTCTACGCTTTTTCATCGGAGAACTGGTCACGGCCGAAATCCGAGGTCAGCGACCTGATGGGCCTGCTCAAGCTCTTCATCCGCCGCGACCTCGCCGAATTGCACCAGAGCGGCGTGCGGGTGAGAATCGTCGGCGACAGGACAGGGCTGCAGCCCGATATAAGAGGTCTCCTCGACGAGGCCGAATCGCTGACCGCGGGCAATGAAGCGCTGACATTGGTCATCGCCTTCAATTATGGCGGGCGCGACGAGATCGTGCGCACGGCGCGAAAACTGGCCCTGGCGGCCGCGCGGGGCGACATCGAGGTCGAGGCGATCACCGCCGAGCTCTTTGCCGGCGCGCTCGACACGGTCGGGATTCCCGACCCGGAACTGGTCATTCGCACCAGTGGCGAACTGCGGCTGTCAAACTTCCTGCTGTGGCAGGCAGCCTATAGCGAACTCGTCTTTCTGCCTTGCTACTGGCCCGATTTCACCAGCGAACACCTGGCCGATGCTATCCGCGATTTCGCCGGCCGCGAGCGCCGTTTCGGTGGCCTTGCCCAAGATGTCGCTTCGTGACCGGCGGCGGGATGAGCAATCTCCAGATTCGCGTCATTTCCGCTGTTGTGCTTGCCATGGTC
>JBDSLV010000460.1:0-5936 GCA_039916205.1 Mesorhizobium sp.
GCGGTAACGACCTCGTCGGCGATGTAGAGCATTCCGTATCGTTTGCAGACCTCGTGCATCCGCCGATGATAGCCCTCAGGCGCCACCAGCACCCCGCCGGCGCCCATGATCGGTTCGGCGATGAAAGCGGCGACATTGTCTGGGCCAAGCTGCTGGATGCGATCCTCGAATTCCTTGACCAGGAAATCGCAGTAACCTTCCTCGCTCATCTCATCCGGCCTCGAATAGAGGTCGGCTGCGGACACGTGATGGATGAAATCCTCGCCGATCCTGTCGAAGCCGATCTTGGTGCCATGGATGCCGGTAAGGCTGGCGGCGACATAGGTCGCGCCGTGATAGCCGTTCAGCCGCGAGATGATCTTCTTCTTGCGGTGCAGGCCCTTCATGCTGAAATAGTAGTGAACGAGGCGCACGGCGGCATCGTTCGCCGTCGAGCCGCCGCAGCTGAAATAGACGTGGCTCAGATCGCCCGGAGAATTCTCGGCAAGCCAGTGCGCCAGCCGTGCGGCGGGCACGTTCGAACTGTGGCCGAACGGGTTGTAATAGTCCATGTCCAGAACCTGGCGCGAGATCGCCTCGGCCATTTCCTCGCGCCCGTGACCGATGTTGACACACCACAGGCCGGCAATGCCGTCGAGAATGCGGTGGCCCTCGGTATCCGTGACATACATGCCCTTTGCCTTCTCGATGATCTGGCTGCCTTCGCCAGCGAAGCTCGAGAAGTCGGAATAGGGATGGAGCACATGCGCGCGGTCCATCTCCCAGGCGCTTGCACTTCTAGGAACGGTCATTTTGATGCCTCGTCTGAACGGAAGGCATGCCCCGCCATTCAGCCGGCGCCATTGCTTTTCCGAATTGCCCTATGGGCTCGGCCAGCCGAAACCCAACAGGACTCTGTCGAAAGCAATACCGTCCGCAAATCACCTTTAAGGGTTACGCGCTGGCTCAATGAACCCGCACAAAAGCGGTCCCGGCTTAACTGATCGCAGCCCGATGCCGGATCACCGCACTCACTTCTCGAACAGGTGGTCGGCGTCGTAGACAGGCTTGCCCTGCAGCAGTGTTGCCACCACCTTGGCATTGCCGATCGCCTTGACCGGAAGCTGCAGGATATCGCGGTCGATCACCACCAGATCGGCGAACTTTCCCACCTCGAGGGAACCCGTCGTCGCGCCTTGATGCAGCAGCCGCGCCGGGTTGATGGTCATCCACTCGATGGCGGTCGCAACGTCAGGAGCGCCGTTGGTCTTGCGCATCGCGGCGGTCTGAATCTTGATCAGCGGCGACAGTTCATCGGCGTCGAAATCACTGCTCATCACCACGGCCGCGCCCATCGACGCGAGGGTTCCAGCCGGCATCATCGTATCGGCGCGGTCGCCGATGAACTGTCGGATGAAACGCACATATTCGGGATCGACCGAGCTGGGTGCGAGCTGGAAGTCGGCGACCACGCCTAGCTGCTTGAAGCGCGGCAGATCAGCCTTGTCGACCAGATAGAGATGCGTCAGGCGGTGCGGTCCGGGTGCCGGGTCGGATTGCGCGATCGCGTCGAGCGCCAGCCGCGCACCGCGATCGCCGGTGACATGGTAATGCAGCTGGAAGCCGGCCTGCGACAGAGCCTTGGAATAGCGGTTCAGCGTGTCGACGTCGAAATAGAGAAAGCCACGATCAAAGCCGTGGTCGATACCAGCGCCTTTTTCATAGGGCTCAAGCACGGCCCCGGTGCGCTGTTCCAGAATGCCGTCGACATAAATCTTGGCCTGGTTGAAGCGCAGCAAGCTGTTGACATCGTTCGAATAAAGCTTTGTCAGAGCCGCCATCTGTTCGTCGAAAGGCATGTCCGGGTAGACGTAGAGCGCGTTCGAAGCCCGCACCGTCAGCGTGTTGTTCGCCAAGGCCTTTTCCCAGACCTTAACGTGACCCTGTGGCCAGAAGCCACCGGCATCGCTGACCGTGGTGATGCCGTTCTCGGCCATGGTCTTCAGCGTCGGAAGCATGCTCTCATAGGCGAATTCGATGTTTTCCGGCGTATCGGGAAAGGCAAGGTTGCGCAGCTTCTGTTGCGCGTTCTCCAGGACGACACCGTTCGGTTTGCCGGTTTTCGGGTTCCGCAGAATGATGCCGCCGGGCGGATTGCCGGTCAGCACATCATAGCCGGCGGCATGCATCGCCGCCGAATTGGCCCAGGCGCCATGGCCGATATCGTCGAGGATCAGCACCGGCCGCTCCGGCGAAATCTCGTCCAGAAGGGCAATCGGGTTGTCGTCCTCATCGAGCAGGTTGGTCATGCTGACGCCGGAGCCAAGCACCCAGTCCGTCTTGCTGCTCTTCAGGCAGTCTTCAACCGTGTCGAGCGTATCGGCGAGTTTGCCGAACGGCTCGAACTCGCACAGGATCTGGTTCACGCCAGCCTCGATCAGGTGCATATGCGCATCCTGAAATCCGGGCAGCACCATCTTGCCGCCGAGATCGATGATTTCGGCGTCCTTGCCGGCGGCATTCAGTGCGTCCTTCTCGGTTCCAACCGCCAGGATGACGCCCTTGTCGTCTATGGCGATTGCCTCGGCCGAAGGCGCCTTTGGGTTGACGGTATGGATCTTGGCGTTGGTCAGCACCATCGGCTTGGCGAGGGCCGCCGGCATCATCGCGACAGTGCCGGCCAGGAAGGCTGCAAGTGCGGTCTTGAGACCTGCATGGGTTGGAACGCCAGTCATTCGCTTCCTCCGGAACACCTGGTGAAGGTACGCGGTTTCGGATGATTGTCCAATGCATCCAACGGCCTGCGCGGCATCGTGCCACTGCCAGCGCGAGCTACCCGACGGCCGTGGCGGATTCCGTTTGCGTCAATTCAAGCACCAGCCAGTCGTGCAATTTGCGGATGGTTTGATCCCTTCGGCGCGACGGCGCGGCGATGAAATAGTAGGCGCCAAGCCGGATATCTGTGGCGAACAGCTCGACCAGTCGGCCCTCCGCCATCTCGTCCGCCGCCGTCAGCCGCGTCGCCAGCGCCACGCCTTGTCCGCCGAGCGCCGCGTCGAAGCCGAGGCTGGCGTCCCAGAGGCGAGGGCCGTGCAATGCGTTGCCGTGATCGACGCCGGCGGCACGAAACCAGTCGAGCCATTGCTGGCGGTTCTCTTCGTGGATTAGCGACGCGCGCGTCAGCTCCACCACATTGGCCGGGGCACCGGACCTTGAAAGCCAATCCCGGTTGGCCACCGGAAACATCCTGGGATGGATGAGCGGGCTAGCTCCGATCGGAAGATCGTCCAGGTTGCCGAAACCGATCATGACATCGGCCTCGCCAACCGAGAAGTCAGGCAAGCGATCGATCGCGCGCAGGACGATCTCCGTTCCTTTCAGAACCTCCTGCATTTGCGGCAATCTCGGGCCCAGCCAGCGTGTCGCCAGTCCAGGCATGCACCACAGTCGCAGCGTGCGCCTGTGCGAGGGCGGGCGAAGCTCCGCCGCCGTCGCCGCGATGAGTTCGAAGGCCTTCGATACGGAGGCATGAAGCAACTCTCCCTCGCGCGTCAGGCGAAGGCCGCGAGGGGTCGACGTCACGAGTTTCACCGCCATCCAGAGCTCCAGGTTTTTCACATGACGGCTGATGACGGAATGACTGACGCCAAGGTCTTCCGCGGCCTTTCGCATCGAACCCATGCGGCCGGCAGCCTCGAAGGCGCGAACCATCACCAGCGGCGGCATCCCCTGATGCTTGTCGCTCGCGGCGGTGTCTCTCCTTTTGTCGGCAATCACCTGTTGTCCTTCCACGCTTCAGTGGTGCTCATGATGCACCACTGCGCATAAATCAATCGCGCACTGCTTGCAAAGGATTGCCGCTATCGTCCGGCTGAATTTGTGGAGCATGCCATGATCGATCGCCATACCTTGCCAGCCCGCCGAAACGGCGTGCCCGGGAACTCGATGTTCGCTTCGTCTTCGGGCGGGGCCGGCATGCGTGCGCTTGACGACGCCTCACTTCTCAAGGCGCAGGCCTTCATCGATGGCGCGTTCGTCGGCGCTGGCGAGACGCCGGTCACCGATCCTGCAACGGGCGCGGTGATTGCCCGCGTCCCCGATCTGGGAGCGGCGGAAGCAACAGCCGCCGTCGAAGCAGCATCGCGCGCATTCCGGTCGTGGTCGGCAAAGCCAGCCAAGGAGCGCTCGGCCATACTCAGGCGCTGGTTCGATCTGATCAACGCGGCGCGCAAGGACCTTGCCACCATTCTGACCAGCGAGCAGGGCAAGCCCTATGCGGAGGCGCTCGGCGAAATCGACTATGCCGCATCCTATGTCGAATTCTACGCCGAAGAAGCCAAACGTGTTGCCGGCGAGATCCTGCCGTCGCACCGCGCCGACGCGCGCATTCTCGTGCAGCGCCAGCCGATCGGCGTCGTCGCCGCCATCACGCCGTGGAATTTCCCGGCCGCCATGATCACGCGAAAGATCGCACCGGCCCTGGCCGCCGGCTGTACAGTTGTCGTCAAGCCAGCCCCTGAAACACCGTTGACGGCGTTGGCGCTTGCCGAACTGGCGCGGCGCGCCGGTTTTCCCGATGGAACGATCAATGTCGTCACCGGCAATGCCGTGGCCATCGGCGGCGTGCTGACATCGCATCCCGCCGTGCGGCTGGTCGGCTTCACCGGTTCGACACCGGTCGGCAAGCTTCTGATGCAGCAGGCAGCGACCACGGTGAAACGCGTCGCCCTGGAACTGGGCGGCAACGCACCTTTCATTGTCTTCGACGACGCCGATATCGACGCAGCCGTCGAGGGCGCGATCAATTCGAAGTTCAGGAATACCGGCCAGACCTGCGTATGCACCAACCGCATCTATGTCCAGTCCGCCGTCCTCGACGCCTTCGTCGAGAAACTGACGGCGCGCGTGTCCGACCTGCGCGTTGGCTGCGGCTTTGACGAAGGCGTGCTGCAGGGGCCACTGATCTCCGAGCGGGCGGTGTCCAAGGTTGAGGCGCATCTCAGCGATGCCCTGTCGAAAGGCGCCCGGATCACCACCGGCGGCCGGCGCCATGCGCTGGGCGGGACCTTCTTCGAGCCGACCGTCCTGACAGGGGCATCGTCAGACATGCTTCTGGCGAAGGAGGAGACGTTCGGACCACTGGCCCCGGTGTTCCGGTTCGAGACCGAGGACGAGGTCATTTCGGCAGCGAACGCCACCGAGACCGGACTTGCCGCGTATTTCTACACGCGCGACGCGGCACGCGTTTTCCGCGTGATGGAGCGGCTTGAATGCGGGATGATCGGCATCAACACCGGTCTCATCTCCACCGAACTGGCGCCATTCGGCGGCGTCAAGGAAAGCGGCAACTCGCGCGAAGGTTCACATCACGGCATCCTCGAGTTCACGGAACTCAAATATGCCTGCCTCGGCGGCATCGGCGCATAGGCGAAGCGATGCGGAATCTGAGCGTGAATGGCGACCGCCTGTGGCACAGCCTGATGGAAACGGCTGTCATCGGCGGCACGCCAAAGGGCGGCATCAAACGGCTGACGCTGACCGAAGAGGATCGCGCTGTACGCGACTGGCTGGCTCGCGAATGCCGAGTGCTGGATTGCGCCATGATCGTCGACGAAGTCGGGAACATGTTCTTCATGCGGGCCGGCAGCGACCCGAGCCTGGAGCCGATCGCAATCGGCAGTCATCTCGACACGCAACCTACCGGTGGAAAGTTCGATGGCATCCTTGGCGTGCTGGCCGGTCTTGAGATTCTGCGGACGCTGAACGAAAGCTGCTACGTGACGCGGCATCCGCTGATGCTGGTCAACTGGACGAATGAGGAGGGCGCGCGCTTCAGCCCCGCCATGCTCGGCTCCGGCGTTCATGCCGGCGTGTTCGACCGTCACTTTGCTGACACCCGCATCGCGCGCGACGGGCAGGCTTTTGGCGATGCGCTGGAGGCGATCGGCTATCGCGGC
>JBDSLV010000461.1:0-9377 GCA_039916205.1 Mesorhizobium sp.
GGCGCCCTTCTCATGGCCGAACAATTCCGATTCGATCAGGTCGCGCGGGATTGCCGCCATGTTGATGGCGACGAAGGGGCCGCCGCGACGGCGACCATACTCATGCAGCGCGCGGGCCACCAGCTCCTTGCCGGTGCCGGATTCACCCGAGATCATAACCGTCAGGTCGGTCTGCATCATGCGCGCCAGCATGCGGTAGATGTCTTGCATGGCGGCCGAGCGGCCGACCAGCGGCATGGTTTCGGGCTGTTCCTCCGGCCTTGCGTCGATCTTCGGCCGCCTCGGCTCGGAAAGCGCCCGATTGACGATGTTGAGAAGCTCGGTCAGGTCGAAGGGTTTTGGCAGATATTCGTAGGCACCAGTTTCGGACGCGCGAATAGCCGTCATGAAAGTGTTCTGGGCGCTCATGACGATGACCGGCAGTTCTGGCCGCGCCTTCTTGATGCGCGGCAGCATGTCGAAGGCGTTCTCGTCCGGCATCACCACGTCGGTGATAACCAGGTCACCCTCGCCTGCCGCCACCCAACGCCACAGCGTCGAGGCGTTGGACGTCACCCGCACCTCATGGCCGACGCGCGAAAGCGCCTGATTCAGGACCGTGCGGATCGCCGCATCGTCGTCTGCGACCAGAATGTTGCCGCGAACAGTCATTTGCGGTCTCCTTCGCTTTCGTCATCGGCGCCGTATGGCACTTCTTTCCAGGCCGGCATCAGGATGCGGAACGTGGTTCCGCGCGGCGTCGAATCGCATTCGATGATGCCGCCGTGCTCGCCAACGATCTTGGCGACCAGTGCCAGCCCCAGCCCCGAACCGTTCGGCTTGGTGGTGATGAAAGGGTCGAACAGGATCGGCAGAATGTCTTCTGAAACTCCCGAACCGTTGTCGCGCACGCAAAACTCCAAGGGCAACGAGACACGGTCCTGCGTTCCCGGCACCGACACGCGGATGCCCGGCCGGAACGCGGTCGAAAGAATGATCTCGCCCTGCGGATCGCTGCCGATCGCCTCGGCGGCATTCTTGACCAGGTTGAGGAACACCTGGATCAGCTGGTCGCGGTTGGCAAACACCGGAGGCAATGAAGGATCATAATCCTCCAATATCCTGATTCTCCTGGCAAAACCGTTCTTCGCAATTGCCTTCACGTGATCAAGAACAACGTGGATATTGACAGGATAGCGATCGATCGGCCGCTCGTCGGAAAACACTTCCATGCGGTCAACCAGCGACACGATACGGTCGGTCTCGTCGGTGATCAGGCGCGTCAGCGCTCGGTCCTCGTCGGACGCAGAGAGTTCCAGCAACTGGGCGGCGCCACGGATGCCGGAAAGCGGGTTCTTGATCTCATGGGCAAGCATCGCGGCCAGACCAGTCACGGAGCGCGCGGCACCGCGATGCGTCATCTGCCGGTCGATCTTGTCGGCCATCGAGCGTTCCTGGAACATCACCACGACGGCACCGGGGAATTCCGGCACCGGGGCGACGTAGAGATCGACGACCTTCTCGATGCCAAGCCTTGGCGACGACACATCGACACGGTATTCGTTGACCGGAGCCAGGCGCTCGCGCACCTGATCGACCAGCGTCAGCAGCGGGCTACCGAAAGGGATCAGCTTCGACAGCGTGTTGCGGGCAAGCATGGTCGCGCTCGAGCGAAAAAAGTCCTCGGCATCGGCATTGGCGAAGATGATGAAGCCATCCGGGTTAATCATGATTACCGGGCGGCGGATCGTGTTGAGCACGATCTGGGCGGCATTCGCCATCTCCGGCCCTTGGGCAATGGTGGCGTTCATGCTGCGCTCCGCAGGTTCGGTGTTCGCGGATCGCTCGAAAACGCCTCGCGCAGCAAGGCGATGACGCGCGCGGGCTCGAATGCGGTGAGAATAGCCTTGCGCTGATCGTCAGCGACACCGGCGGCATGACGATCGAGATACCAGCCAAGATGCTTGCGGGCCTGACGCAGGCCGCTTTCGACCCCGTACAGCGCCAACATGTCCTCGTAGTGAGAAATCACGTAGTCGGCCAACGCGTGTTCGCGGTCGGGCAAGCCAGGCACGGGCTCTTCTCGCGCTGCCGCGGCGATGCTGCCAGCAATCCACGGCGCCCCATAATGCGCGCGGCCGATCATCACGGCATCGGCGCCTGACTGTTCAAGGATCATGGCTGCCTCCGCCGGTGAACCGACATCGCCGTTGGCGACGACCGGGATGGACACGGCCTTCTTGACGCGGGCTATCGCATGCCAATCGGCCTTGCCTTGGTAGAACTGGCAGCGCGTACGGCCATGGATCGTTACCATACTGACGCCGGCCTGCTCGGCACGGCGCGCAAGAGAGGGAGCGTTGAGCGCGCCTTCGTCCCAGCCGAGCCGCATCTTCACCGTCACCGGCACCTCGACGGCGCCGACCACCGCATCGATCAGCGACAAAGCATGGTCGAGATCGCGCATCAGCGCCGACCCGGCATAGCCGCCAGTCACTTTCTTGGCGGGGCAACCCATGTTGATGTCGATGATGTCAGCGCCCTCACCAGCGGCGATACGCGCACCCTCGGCCATATGAACCGCTTCGCGGCCGGCAAGCTGAACCATGTGAACAGGCAGCCCGGAATGACGAATGCGCAGGTCAAAGCCGGCCCTGCCCTTGGCAAGCTCGCCGCTCGCCACCATTTCCGATACCACCAGTCCCGCACCATGCGCATGCGCGCGCTGCCGGAACGGCTCGTCGGTTATTCCCGACATCGGCGCCAGAAAGACCCGATTGCGGATTTTTACCCCACCGACGTCCAGCGGCGCGGCCAATTTGTTCAGATCAGGCATGCACAAAAACCAAGCATGTTCAATTGCTGCACATTCTCTAGCCAGAACCGGTGCAATGTGCAACGCGGAATGACGCCACATTAAGGCGCATTTGGGAAAATGCTGGCCTTCGGCTTTGGCCGCGACTAAGGCACTGACCATGACTGATGCAAGTGAAACTTCGGCCATGGATGACAAGGTTGCCGTGGTCATCGTGGCGGCTGGCCGTGGCGCGCGCGCCGGTCAGGCCAATGGGCCGAAGCAATATCAAAACATCGGGGGCCGCGCCGTCATCGCGCGCACACTTGAGACATTTCTGGCTCATCCGCGAACCGGCTTCGTGATTGTCGCCATTCATGCTGACGACCACGAACTTTTTCAGCTGGCAGTGGGGGGCGGAACAGAACGGGTCATCACCATCATTGGCGGTGCGACGAGACAGGAGTCCGTGCGCCTCGGACTGCTGGCGCTGAGAAGCCACGCACCGAGCCGGGTTCTGGTGCACGATGCGGTTCGTCCATTCGTCGATGCTGAGTTGATCGACCGAACGATCGCCGCGATCGGCGAACGCGAAGGCGCACTACCCGCCCTGCCCGTCGCCGATACACTGAAACGCGAGTCGGCCTCCGGCGTGGTTGGCGAGACCGTTTCCAGGAACGGGCTTCACGCGGCACAAACGCCTCAAGGCTTTCCGTTCTGGCCGATCCTGGCCGCGCATGAGAAAGCCCATCATCTGGGGAAAGCCGATTTTACCGACGATGCGGCGATCGCCGAATGGGCGCATATTCCGGTAAAGATCGTTCCGGGCTCGCCGGACAACCTCAAACTCACCTGGGCACGGGACATCGCCATGGCGGATCAGCGACTTTCCGGCGAGCGCGTGCGCTTTCCCGACATCCGGACTGGCAATGGCTACGACGTCCATGCGTTTGAACCTGGTGATCATGTCACGCTGTGCGGGGTCGCCATTCCGCACGACAAGAAACTGTCCGGCCATTCGGACGCCGATGTTGGCCTGCACGCGCTAACCGATGCCCTGCTGGCGACCTGCGGCGCCGGTGACATCGGCACGCATTTCCCGCCGTCGGATCCGCAATGGAAGGGTGCTGCCTCGCGGCTCTTCGTCGAACACGCGGCCAGGCTGGTGCGCGAACGTGGCGGCCGCATCGCCAATGCCGACATCACGCTGATTTGCGAGGCCCCGCGCGTTGGCCCGCATCGTGAAGCGATGACCGTAACGCTTGCCGAAATGCTGGGAATTTCGCGAGACCGCATCTCGATCAAGGCGACCACCAACGAGAAACTCGGCTTTGTCGGCCGCGAGGAAGGCATAGCCGCCATCGCCACCGCCAGCGTCGCCTTTCCCGGCGAGATCCCGGAATGAGCAACGGCGAGCTTGCCAATGCACTGCTTCAGGCCTGCCAACAGCGTGGCATCCTGCTGGCGACGGCGGAAAGCTGCACCGGCGGCATGATCATCGCCGCGCTGACCGACATCGCCGGATCCTCGGCTGTCGTCGATCGCGGCTTCATCACCTACTCCAACGAAGCCAAGATGGAGATGCTTGGTGTTTCAGCGGCCACGCTGGAAGCGCATGGCGCGGTGTCACGCGAAACAGCGCTGGAGATGGCGACCGGTGCCCTGGCACGCTCGCGCGCCGGACTGACGCTGGCTGTCACCGGCATCGCAGGCCCTGGCGGCGGTTCTGTGGAAAAACCTGTCGGCCTGGTCTGGTTCGGTCTCGCCCTGAACGGTCAACCCGTAGCTGCCGAGCGCATGATCTTCGCCGACAAGGGCCGTGACTCTATCCGCCAGGAGACAGTCACGCACGCGCTGCAACTCGGCCTCGGCGCACTTCGGCTGTCTTGAAAATCGGATGTAGTCTGGAAAGTCAGGAGGCCAGCGTCGTCCCGTAGATGACGTCGGCGCGTTTCTCGAATGCCTCGGCGAACATGCGGAAGGCGCGATCGAACATGGTTCCCATCACCGCGCCCAGAATGCGGCTCTTGAATTCATAGTCGATGAAGAAGCGGACATAGCAGCCGCCGACAGCCGGTTCAAACCGCCAGACATTGCTCAGATATTTGAACGGGCCGTCGATGTATCGGACGTCTATGGTGTTTTCGTCGGGCTTCAGCAGCACTTGCGTGCTGAACGTCTCGCGGATCGCCTTGTAGCCGACGCTCATGTCGGCGACGAGCATCGTTCGCCCATCGCGTTCCTTGCGCGAGCGCACCGTCAGCGACTCACAAAGCGGCAGGAATTGCGGGTAAGCCTCGATGTCGGCGACCAGCGCGAACATCTGCTCCGGCGTGTGGGCAACGCGGCGGGTGGCTTCGAATTTCGGCATGAACCGGCGTCAGGCCGATTTCTTGAGGAACGCTTCCCGCGCCGCGCGCAGTTTGGCGAAATCGTCGCCGGCGTGATGCGACGAGCGCGTCAGCGGGCTCGATGCCACCAGCAGGAAGCCCTTGGTCCGGCCGATCGTCTCGAAGGATTTGAATTCCTCCGGCGTGACGAAACGGATCACTGGATGGTGCTTTTTCGACGGCTGTAGATATTGGCCGATGGTCATGAAGTCGACATTGGCCGAACGCAGGTCATCCATCAGTTGCAGGATCTCGTTCCGCTCCTCACCCAGGCCCACCATGATGCCAGACTTGGTGAAGATCGAGGGGTCAAGTTCCTTGACGCGCTGCAGAAGCCTGATCGAGTGGAAATAACGCGCGCCTGGCCGGACCGTCAGATAGTTCGACGGCACGGTTTCGAGATTATGGTTGAAGACGTCGGGCTTGGCCGCCACGACGATCTCCAGCGCGCCTTCCTTGCGCAGGAAGTCAGGTGTCAGGATTTCGATTGTCGTCAGGGGCGTCGCGGCCCGGATCGCGCGGATAACTTCGGCGAAATGGCGCGCGCCACCGTCGGCGAGATCGTCGCGGTCGACCGAGGTGATGACGACATGGGTCAGGCCCATCTGCTTGACGGCGTGGGCGACGCGCGCCGGCTCGTCGGCATCAAGAGCGGTCGGGATACCCGTAGCCACGTTGCAGAAGGCACAGGCGCGCGTGCAGATTTCGCCCATGATCATGAAGGTCGCGTGCTTTTTCTCCCAGCATTCGCCGATGTTGGGGCAGCCGGCCTCTTCGCAGACCGTCACCAGCTTGTGCGACTTCACGATCTCGCGCGTCTCGGCATAGCCCTTCGACACCGGCGCCTTGACGCGGATCCAGTCGGGCTTGCGCAGCACATCCTGATCGGGCTTGTGGGCCTTCTCCGGGTGCCGCAGGCGCGGTGCGTTGGCGATCGTATCGAGAACAGTGACCATCGGGAAACCTGGTTCATTCGCGAGTTCCTCTCGGACACTCGCCTTGACAACGTCATCTAGGACTTTTCAACGCAAAGAAAAAGGCCGTCGCGGCGCATGCCGCAACAGCCCTTTTTGCATAGCGAGTGTTTAGCCGCGTTATCGGCGAACCATGCGGCCAACCGCGATCAGCAGGCAGGCGCCGATGAAGCCGGTGATCAGATAGGCCACCCAGCCGACGCCGAACGGGCCGAAGTGCAGTGCATTCAGGATGGCGTTCAACACGACCGCGCCGATGATGCCCAGAATTATGTTCATGAATATGCCAGTGTTGCTCTTCATGACCATTTCGGCGAACCAGCCCGCCAGACCGCCGACAATGATGGCTGCGATCCAGCCCACTCCATTCACGTCCATATGCCCTCTCCTTCAATGAGTGAAAATGCATCCGGAAACGAGTTTCCCCGCCGTTGAGTTCCATCGACTCTGGCGCGATCAATTTTATCACGCGTTCAGCGCGCGGCCATAGGCGTCCAGCACGCTTTCCTTCATCATTTCCGACAGCGTCGGATGCGGGAAGATGGTGTGCATCAACTCCTCCTCGGTGGTCTCAAGGTTCATTGCGACGACGAAACCCTGGATCAGTTCGGTCACTTCAGCGCCGACCATATGGGCGCCGAGCAATTGGCCAGTCTTCTTGTCGAAGATGGTCTTGATGAAACCCTGGTCCTCGCCGAGCGCAATGGCCTTGCCGTTGGCGGCGAACTGGAAGCGTCCCACACGGATGTCCTTGCCTTCGGCCTTGGCTTTTGCTTCCGTCAGGCCGACCGAAGCGACCTGCGGGTTGCAGTAGGTGCAGCCCGGTATCTTCAGCTTGTCGATGGCATGCGCGCCGGGAAAATTGGCGATCTTTTCCACGCAGACGACGCCCTCGTGCTCAGCCTTGTGGGCGAGCATCGGCGGGCCGGCAACATCGCCGATCGCATAGACGCCCGGCACATTGGTCTTGCCGTATCCGTCGACAACGATGCAGCCGCGTTCGGTCTTCACACCAAGCGTTTCGAGTCCGAGACCCTCGATGTTGCCTTGCACGCCGACGGCCGAGATCATGCGGTCGGCGGTGATCTTCTCGACCTTGCCGTCCTTCATCTCGACATGGGCGGTAACTGAGTTTGCGCCCTTTTCGACTTTGGTCACCTTGGCTTCGAGGATGATCTTCATGCCTTGCTTCTCGAACTGCTTCTGCGCGAATTTCGAGACCTCGGCATCCTCGACCGGCATTACCGCCGGCAACAATTCGACCACTGTCACCTCGGCGCCCATGGTGCGATAGAACGAGGCGAATTCGATGCCGATGGCGCCCGAGCCCATCACCAGCAGCGACTTCGGCATCTCCTTCGGCACCATCGCCTCGAAGTAGGTCCAGATCAGCTTGCCATCGGGCTCGATGCCGGGAAGCGCGCGCGGCCTGGCGCCGGTCGCCAGGATGATGTGCTTGGCGGTGTAGGTGCCTTCGCCCTTGACGCCTTTCGGCACCGGCGGCTGCGGCTCCATCGGCTTCTTGGCCGTCTTGGAGACGACGATCTCACCCGGCTTGGACAGCTTGGCTTCACCCCAGATCACGTCGACCTTGTTCTTCTTCATCAGGAAGGAAACACCGCCATTGAGCCGCAGCGAAACCTTTCTGGAGCGATCCACGACGGCGGCCGTGTCGACACTGACCTTCCCGTCGAGCTTCAGACCGTAGTCCTTAAGATGATCCGAATAGTGCATGATCTCAGCCGAGCGCAGCAGCGCCTTGGTCGGGATACAGCCCCAGTTGAGGCAGATGCCGCCGAGATGCTCGCGCTCGACGATCGCCGTTTTGAAACCAAGCTGTGCGGAACGCACCGCGGTGACATAACCGCCGGGACCGGAGCCGATGATGATGACGTCGTAATTCTCAGCCACGGATTTTCTCCTTAATTCACAGTTCAAGCATGACGCGCACCATAGGTGCCAACGCCGCGCCGATGTTGCGTGTGTTTTCCGCGTCCAGATGGACGCCGTCGAGCGGCGTGGTTTGCGCCACGCTGCCGGCATCGAAGAAACCACAGCCGGCCTCGTCGGCAAGGGCCGAATATTGCGCCGCAAGCTGCCTTGATGCCTCATCGCCGCCGGCAAACATTTCCTTGAAGTCGGCGTTCTCGGTGCGGCTGACCACAGGCGGCGATACGATCAGAATCTGTGGCGCCGGCCAATCGAACGGATAGTCATGGCCGCGCACGATGTCGATCAGGCGGCTGATGCCTTGCTTGGCCGCCACGGGGTTGCCGTGAATCCACGGCTTCATGTCGTTGGCACCAAGCATGATGACGATCAGGTCGATCGGCGCATGGGTCGTCAGGACGGTTGGCAGCAGCCGCGCTCCATTGCGGTCGGCGCCGGCCAGATGGTCGTCAAAAGCAGTGGTGCGGCCGTTAAGGCCATCGGCGACAACGTATACCCCGGCCCCCAAAGCCGTCTGCAACACGCTTGGCCAGCGGTCCTGCAGCGCGTGACGGCCACCTTCGGCGTCATACCCCCAGGTCAGGGAGTCGCCATAGCAAAGGACCGTTTTCATGCGCCCACCTGCGTCTTGATCAAGCCGCGCCGCACCCGCCAACGCACGAACAGCCAATGTATGATGATGATCACGAGACCGGGCAGGCCAAGGCCGATCACGATCGGAACGTCCCCTTTAACCGCAGTCGATGTGCTGTCGCTGTAGAGGATCAGCGCCACCAGCAGGACAAGCAGCGCCGCGAACACGATCAGCGACCACTTCCCAGTCGCATTCACCGCGGCAAGCGGATCGCGCTGAAATTGCGCCACGAAAAAGATGAAGGTCACGACGCAAGTCACCAGCACCGAAGCCATGAAGACGATGATGTATTCTTCTTCCGCACCGGTGGCGACGGCGAGTTGCTGCGCCACCAGCCCGCCGGCGAGCCCGGAAATGAGGAAGGCGAAAAAGCTGGTGAAGAATTTCCGCACCGCCCTTTTCCTTTCTAGACCAGCATGCCCATCGGATTTTCGATCAGCCGCTTGAAGGCGACCAGCAGTTCAGCACCCAGCGCGCCGTCGACGGCACGGTGATCGGTCGACAGCGTCACCGACATCACCGTTGCGATCTTGATCTCGCCGTTCTTCACCACCGCCCGCTCCTCGCCGGCGCCAACCGCCAGGATCGTCGCATGCGGCGGATTGATGACCGCGGCAAAGTCCTTGATGCCGAACATGCCGAGATTGGAAACCGCC
>JBDSLV010000462.1:0-3687 GCA_039916205.1 Mesorhizobium sp.
AGCCGAAGAAAATCTGGCACGAACCGCCACAGCGGCCAGCCGGCGACATCTCGGTCGGTATCATGGGGCTTGGCAGTCTTGGCCGCGCCGCAGCCTCGGTGCTGCTGTCACTCGGCTTTTCGGTCAAGGGCTGGTCGCGCAGCGACCGGCCGATGGAGGGCGTTTCGACCTATGCGGGAGAGGCCGGCCTGATCCCCTTCCTGAAGGCGACGGACATTCTTGTCGTGCTCCTGCCGCTGACACCGACGACACAAGGCATCATCAACTACGGCGTCTTGAAGGAACTGAGAAAACGCAACGGCCTTGGCGGCTCGGTGCTGATCAATGCCGGGCGCGGCCGTCTTCAGAAGGATGCCGACATCCTGCGCGCGCTGGAGGACGGCACATTGAAGGAAGCGAGCCTCGATGTCTTCGAGGTCGAGCCGCTGCCCAAAACCAGCCCGATCTGGGGCCACCCGAAGGTGTTCGTGACGCCGCATTCGGCGGCGACCTCCGACCCTGTCCATCTGGCGCCGACCATGTTGCGCCAGATGGCGGCCTTCGAACGCGGCGAGACGCTGCACAACCTGGTGGATCGCGACGCCGGATACTAGAGCCCCATCCCCGATTCCATCGGGATGGAACAGGCCCTAGCCGGGCAAGGTGAACTTTTTCGGCTGGTCCGGTTGGCCGCATTGGCGGCGTCCGATGGAGCGGTTCATCGCATCAATCTGGCCCGTCGCGTCATCGACCTCGCGCTGGCTTTTGGACCGCATGTCGGGCGTGAACGGACCAAAACCCATCGCCGGATTGGAGAATGTCGGCTTTACATCCTGCGCCAGGTTGTAGCGCTGCGCCAGATCGTTTCGCTGGACGAGAAGCTGGTCGCACGGCACGGCATCGAATTGCAGCGAGGACACGGCCTTCTCGTCCTGCCTCTCGGACACAGAGTTGCCGACGCAGCCGGACGCCGCCAGGCAAGACGTCAGGACCACCATGTTCCAGCGCATCGGATGTCCTCCGTATCGATATCCGCCCTCGGGCGAGTAGAATCGCCCAGAACCAATCGCGCATGCAAATCGGGCTTTTTCGCAGCACCACGATAGCCACACGTCATGACAGGAAGCGCGGATCAAGGCGTAAGACGGGCCACGACGACCAAACCTTCGACAGGTTTGTTGCGATCCTGCCGGATAGCCGTTGTCTCCAGCGAGACCAGTGAAAACCCGTTGGCAGGCAGCAGCCTTCGAACATAGCGCTCTGAATGGGCGTAGCGGCGCGACGGCTGCAGCGCAAAATCGCCGCCAGCCATGGTTTCTTCATCCGCCAGCTTTTCAACGGAGAAGGCAAATAGCCCGCCTTTGGCAAGCATCCCTGCAACCGTCCCCACCACACCGTCGAGCCCACCGATATAGATAAAGACGTCAGCCATGGTGACCAGGTCGGCCCTCCCGCCTCCGTAGGAAAAGCTCTCCAAGTCCGCCTTGGCCAGAAGGTCATAGATGCCCTTGGCGCGTGCCTTCTTCAGCATGCCGGCCGAAAGGTCGTATCCTTCCAGCCGATCGGCGATAGGCCGCAGCCTTTGCCCCATCAAGCCAGTACCGCAGCCGAGGTCGAGCACCAGCCCAAAGCGACCCGGCATGGCCATCTGAATGGCGGCGTCGAGTAACTCAGGAACAAGATAGCCGAGCTTCTCGACCAGGGATTCATCAAAAGTGGCGGCATAGTGGTCGTACAATGTCTCGACGAAGACACTGGGCGGCACGCCTTCGGGAGGGATTTTCCCAATCAGCCGCAGCTTGAGGGCCGCACCCTGGCGATCCGTCGGATCGAGCTTCAGCGACATCCCCCATGCCTGCGCAGCCAGTTCCAGCGCACGGGCCGCTTCCTGAAATTCGCCGAGGCGAAACCAGCCCATCGCCCATTGCGGCGCCAACTCCAGCGCCCCTAGCAGCAGCTCGGCCGCTTGCGCGTGGTCGCCAGATGCATGGAGCATCTCGGCATAGTCGGCGCGACGGTCGGCGTGCGGATCGCCGGACGAGGCCTGAAGCGGCTTCATGATAAAATGGTTCCACTGGGTTCCACCGGCCGATCAGACCGGGACGCTGTCTATGGCAGGTCCACGACGCGGAGTCAGCAGTGACTTGCAACAGGCTTCCCGTGCCGGAATAAGTGCCTATCTTGGGAAGATGCGCGCCAGCGACCTGCTGCATCCCCGGCCTGAAGGCCTCTATTGCCCGCCCGGCGATTTCTTCATTGACCCGGTGCGCCCGGTCGACCGGGCGCTGATCACGCATGGCCATTCCGACCATGCCCGTTCCGGCCACCGCTCGGTGCTGGCGACACAGCAGACGCTCGACATCATGGGGCTGCGCTATGGCGAGCATTTCGCGCAGGAGACGCAAGCCGCGGAGCTTGGCCGAACGATCGCGCAGAACGGCGTCACCGTCACCTTTCATCCGGCCGGCCATGTGCTGGGTTCGGCGCAGATCGCGGTCGAGCACAAGGACATGCGCATCGTCGCGTCCGGCGACTACAAGCGCCAGAAGGATGCCACATGCCTGCCGTTCGAACCGGTGGCCTGTGACGTGTTCATCACCGAGGCGACCTTCGGCCTGCCGGTGTTTCGCCATCCGCCCGATACGGAGGAAATCGCCCGGCTGCTGAAGTCGGTGGCACAGTTTCCCGAGAGATCGCATCTGGTCGGCGCCTACGCACTGGGGAAGGCACAGCGGGTGATGCGGCTGGTGCGTGACGCCGGTTACATCAAGCCCATTTACATCCACGGTGCGCTGGCCAAGCTAAGCGAATATTACCAGAGCCAGGGCATTGATCTCGGCACGCTGGAGCCGGCGACCATTGAAGGCGGCAAGGGCGGCTTCGCCGGCGCGATTGTCATCGGCCCGCCTTCCGCCTTCGCCGACCGCTGGGCGCGGCGCTTTCCCGACCCGATCTCGTGTTTCGCGTCCGGGTGGATGCGCATCCGCCAGCGCGCCAAGCAAGGCGGCGTCGAACTGCCGCTGATCATTTCCGACCATTCCGATTGGGACGAACTGACGGCGACGATCAGGGAGACAGGCGCCGGCGAAGTCTGGGTGACCCATGGTCGCGAGGAAGCCTTGGTGCGCTGGTGCGAACTCGAGGGGATTGCAGCCAGGCCGCTGCATCTGGTCGGCTATGAGGATGAGGGGGATTGATGCAACTCATAGCCAATCTTGCACTCTACGGCGCCCCCCTCTGGCCTGCCGGCCATCTCCCCCGCTTGGGGGGAGATCGGCGGTGTCGGCGCCTCGCTTCCCCCTGTACCGTTGGAGACAGGCGAAGGTCTAGAAGACAGCCAATCTCCCCCCAAGTGGGGGAGATGTCCGGCAGGACAGAGGGGGACGCGACAGAACGCAACTTTTCGCTGTTGGCGCGGTTCACCCCGTCATGAACCGCTTCGCCGAACTTCTCGACCGTCTGGTGCTGACGCCGTCGCGCAACGGCAAATTGACCTTGCTGACCGACTATTTTCGCAGCGTCGAGGATCCGGATCGCGGCCTGGCGCTGGCGGCCATCACCGGCGACCTCAACATCGCCGCGGTCAAGCCGGCGATGCTGCGCGTGCTGGTCACCGAGCGCATGGATTCTGTGCTGTTCGGCTATTCCTACGACTATGTCGGCGACCTCGCCGAAACCGTGTCGCTGGTCTGGCCGCCGTCGCCCTCC
>JBDSLV010000463.1:0-6982 GCA_039916205.1 Mesorhizobium sp.
TCCTGCGCCTGCTTGCTGCGATGGGCTCGTCCTTCGACACCGCTTCCGTTGCCGAAGTCGAGATGGCGATGGACGCCGGTGCGCCGGCGGACCGCATCTCCTTCGGCAACACCATCAAGAAGGAGCGCGATATCGCGCGCGCCTATCAACTGGGCATCCGCCTGTTCGCGGTGGATTGCGTCGAAGAGGTCGAGAAGATCGCCCGCGTTGCTCCGGGTGCTCGCGTGTTCTGCCGCGTCCTGACCGACGGTGAGGGCGCCGAATGGCCGCTGTCGCGCAAGTTCGGCTGTGTGCCGGCAATGGCTGTCGACGTGCTGCGCCAGGCCAAGGTGCTTGGCCTCGACGCCTATGGCGTGTCGTTCCATGTCGGGTCGCAGCAGACGGACCTAACCGCCTGGGACCGCGCACTGGCCGACGCCAAGAAGGTGTTCTCGACGCTGGCTGACGAAGGCATCGTCCTGAAGATGGTCAATATGGGCGGCGGTTTCCCGACGCGCTACCTGCGTGACGTGCCGGCGGCCCAGGCCTATGGCCAGGCGATCTTTTCGGCGCTGCGCAAGCATTTCGGCAATGCCATTCCCGAAACCATCATCGAGCCGGGCCGTGGCATGGTTGGCAATGCCGGCGTCATCAAGTCGGAAGTCGTGCTGATCTCGAAGAAGGCCGACAACGACAATGTGCGCTGGGTGTTCCTCGACATCGGCAAGTTCGGCGGTCTGGCCGAGACGATGGACGAGGCGATCCGCTACCCGATCGTCACCGCGCATGACGGCAGCGAGACCGCCCCTTGCGTGCTCGCCGGCCCGACCTGCGATTCGGCCGACGTGATGTACGAGAAGACGCCGTACCCGCTGCCCTTGTCGCTGACGATCGGCGACGAGGTGCTGATCGAAGGCACCGGCGCCTACACGACCACCTATTCGGCGGTCGCGTTCAACGGCTTCGAGCCTCTCCGATCCTACGTGATCTGAAGGCTCTCGCCTTCAGATCATCCGGTGCCGGCGATCCGATCGCCGGCTTCGGCTCGCCTGTGGAACAGATCTCCGCTCGCCAGGGATTGCGGACATGAACAGTGCAGATACTACGCTTTCGACCCCCTCCGTCGCTTTCGGCGGCATCTTCCCCTTGACAGGGGCGATTGCCATCGTTTGCGAAACAGCAGCCGATGTCGCTGCGCGCGAGGCTTTGCTCGACCAGGCCATGGGGCCGAAGCGCCGCAAGAAGTCATCCGAGAAGCTGCGGCGCGGCCGCCGGCCCTCGGAGGGCCTGGCTTTTGTCGCGCGTGACGCGTCGGGCACGGTGACCGGCACCGTGCGGCTTTGGGATGTGCGGCTGGGCGAGGGTGGCCCGGCGGCCTTGCTGCTTGGCCCGCTCGCGGTCGACCCGGCGCTGAAGGGCGCCGGCATCGGTTCGGCACTGATGCAGCACGCTGTCGTCGAAGCCGCGCGGCTTGGCCATGCCGTGATCCTGCTGGTCGGCGATGCGCCTTACTACCAGCGCTTCGGCTTTTCCGCTGAAAAGACCGGATCGTTGGCCATGCCCGGTCCCTATGAGCGGCACCGCCTGCTGGCGCTGGAACTGGTGGAAGGCGCGCTTGATGGCACCAAAGGCACGCTGAAGGCCTCCGGCCGCAAGCTGAAGGCGCAGGAGTTGACATCAGCGGCTTGAGGCTTCGGAACTGTCCTGAAATAAAAACGCCGCCCAGACGGGCGGCGTTTTTCGTTTCTTGTCTTGTCATCCGGCCCTTCGCAGGCTCCCAGCCCTTCGGGCGTTCAGTCCCTCAAAAAGGTCCACCGGACCTTTTTGTCCGCTCGAGGGCGGACTGGGCCTTCACCGTTCGAAGCTCAAAAAGCCAAGCAATTGGCTTTTTGTCCGCTGCGCGGATTGCTTCTCACCCTAGCAGCTGGCTGAGCGACATGGCGACGGTCATGTCGCCCTCGACCTTTATCTTGCCGGTCATGAAAGCCATGGTCGGGTTGAGATCGCCTGATATCAGCGAGTCCAGATCGTCGAGCGAGAGCTTGATGGTGCAATCGGCCGGCGCATCCGTGGTCGAGATGGTTGCGCCGTCGATGACGATGACGCCGTCGCTGCCGGTATCGAACTTCACCGAACGGTCGAACCCGGCACTTGCCACGCGCGAGCTGATCTTGTCGGCAATCTCCTGAACGCTCATGGCGGTTCTCCTTGTCTGGTTGCTTCTGTCGTGCACTGGCGTTTCGACCTGGCCGAAATCGCCGTGCCCGCATGTTTGGCGATTATGATCGCTTGCGCATATAGCTTCGGGTTGACGTTTACGTCAACGCGATTCCCCGAACCAGGGATGGATTTATCGACGCGGAGGCGGGCCCAGCCACCGCTCAACCGCCTTGCGCCGATCAAATCCGGCGTTCAATGCGCGATGGATATCTTGTCAATGCGCAGCGGCCGGCTTGGCCGTGTCGGGTGCTGACGCCGGCGCGCCCTGCCGGCGCCGCAGCCAGTTGTCGCGGATCTCTTCCTTGGCCAGGAAATTGACCTGATCGATAAGCACTTCATGCACCAAAGTTGAACCGACACGGGCGTTGATGGTGTCGCGGATGGCGGCGCGGAAGGCGTCGAGGTCGATCGGTTCCTTCTTGGTGAAATCGATCTGCGGATTGGAGTAGAGGTAGGAATAGACCTCGTCTGTGATCAGGGCGTCCGCCGGGATCGACAGTTTCTTGATCTGCTCGGGCTCGACCGTGTAGACAAGCTTGGTCAGGAAATAGCCGTCGATCTTCGCATCGTGGATCAGCGGCACCGAGATGACGTCGGTCTTGACGTAGTCGAGACCGCCCAGCATCGGTTTCGGCGTCTCGCCGACACCGCGCTGGCCGGCTGCCTGGAACGAATAGAACACCGCGCCGAGCGTGGCGGCGCAGATCCAGATCGCGATGGCGATGACCTTGAACATCTGGCCCCGAGCTTAACCCTTGGCCCAGCCGAATTCGCCGGCCGAGTAGGTACCGTCGGCCTCCGCGCGCTGGATGGCGCTCTTCAGCAGATTGGCGACTTCGTTGACGGCGCTCAGATGGGCGACGATCGCGGCCTCGTTCCTGGCCAGCTTGTGGCGCAGCCGTGTCAGGCCCTCGCGGTGCTGCTCCAGGAATTCCGCTTCGCTGCCGCCCTTCATGGCGCGGTTCAGCTCATAGAGATAGCGGCTCTTGCGGGCGTTAGACGCCTTGAGGTCGTAGCTGGTGTCGCTGCGGATGCCAGCCGTCTCTTCCTCGACCACCTCCTCGATGCGGCCGATGATGGCGGCGAGGTTTCCCGGCCGCGCGAACGGGATCGGTGCTTCCGCCGTAACAGTGCGTGCCGGCAGATTGGAGTTGAATTCCGAATAGTCAGCCATGAGAATCCTAGATATTGATGTCTGTCTTGATGGTCATATCGTCGCCGGTCATCGATTTCGCCGCCTTGCGCTGCAATTCCTGCACCAGCGAGGTGGAGAGCCGGGTCTGCTGGTCGATCTCGGTCTTTTCCGGTCCGCCCGAGACCGGACCGATCGGCATCACTTGCTTGCCCTCGCGATAGTGATCGGCCAGCATGGATTTGGCGATGCCGATGCCGCCGCGATCGGCCATGACATCGGCCATGCGCTCGGCAAGCTGCGATTTCCACATGTCGCCGGCGAGCCCCTTGCCGTAGACGCCCTCGGTGTCCTTGGGCAGCATGTTCTGGATGAACGTCTGCAGCACCATGGCCTCGAACTTCTTGAATTTCTTGGAGGGGTCGGCTGTCACCGCTGCGGCGTCGGCCGTGGCGCGCGACAGGATCGAGCCGGCATTGACGGGCGCCGCGGTATCAATCGAGAACGCGCCGGCAGCGCCACCGGCGCGCTTCGTCAGCGCGGCCCGGGCCGCCTCGATGTCCGCCGGCTCAACAGCTCGGGCAACATCCATCACAATGTCGCTGGGTGGAGAAATAGCCAAGAAAGTCCGCCTTTTGCCGGTTTTCCGTGGCCAGACCATGCCTCAGCAAGCTTGTGGCAGGCTTACGCGGGAGACGGAGGCGGGGTGGGGGCGGTTGTTGGGTTCGCGCCATGGCGGACGCCAGCCGCCAGTTCGGGCGCCAACATGCGTACGACATCCCGAAGCAAAACCCCGTCAGGCCGGCCACCATTCAGCTCGCAACCTGGGTCATCGCGACGGGCACGAGCGCTCATCGAGCGTCAGCCCTGGCAGGTCGGCGAGCAGCGCTACTTGACGTCAAAAGCCCGGAACAGGCTGGGTCTTTCCGCTCAATCGAGCGCCAAGCGTTAGAGCCGCCGGGAAATTCTTGATCACGGCGCGCATAACAATCTGACTGCCGGGCCTGAGAGCTATTCGCGCAATCAAGGCCGCCGCACGCAGACGAGTCGAGAATTGCCGGCGCCACTCGCGTTCGTAGCGATCTCCGGCGGCGTCGCGGCCCTCATGACCTTTGCCCGATGCGACCAGTTCCCGCGCCAGCAGCCAGCCCGATTGCAGCGCCATCGAAATCCCTTCGGCAATGACGGGATGCGACTCGCCCGCGATGTTGCCGACGCGGAAGATGCCTTGTTCATAGCCGGCCCGAATACCGGGATGGATAGGCCCGGCGGCGAGCCATGGGCCATCCAGCTCGGCACCATCCAGCACATTTGCCACGCCTCGGCACGAGACCATGACGTGGCGCGACAGGGCATCCGCTGCCGCAATGTTTCCAAAGCGCTGGCGCAGACCGGACAGAACATCGCGGCGGATACAGCAGGACATCGAAACCCGGCCACGGTCCGCCGTTACCATCCCACCATAGCCGCCCGGGAACACCAGCAGTGGCATCAGGTCGGGCGCAAGTGCTGCGCCAGTAAAATGCGCCTTGAAACCGAAAAGGTCGGAAGGTTGGCTTGTTCTCTGGATCTGGCTTGGCAGTTTCCCGGGTTCCCAGGATCCATGCGCGGCAATGATGACAGGCGCGCTCAGAGTTTTTTGCCGCTGGTCCGCCTCGACGGTCACGAATTGAAGATCATCGCGCCGATCAATGGCGACAGCCTTGCAGGGCTGGAGGATTTCGACACCCGCATTTTCGGCGGCCTGCAGCAGGATGGTATCCAGACGATCGCGGCCGAGGGCGCGGCCAAGACCCGTCCTGGCGATCGGCATGCGCGCCTGCGCCGAGACATCGCCCGAGAAGAAGCCGACGCGACGTATTTCGGGGCCGGCTTCCGCGCGCCAGATGTCGCCGACGCCCAGCCGGTCGAGCAAGCCAAGGCTGGTGCCGGACATGAATTCGCCGCAGACCTTACGGCGTGGAAACACCATTTTCTCCACCATTGCGACCGACCAGCCATGCTGGGCCAGCGCAATGGCGATGGAACTGCCGGCAGGACCACCACCGATGACGATCGCGTCGTGCGTCATCTGGTGCCGGGCATGCTGGCGCCGACAAAAGCTTGGGTGAACAGACCCTTGCGGCCCTCCACCACAGGCGTTCCACCGGCCTGTCGCCATATCTGTGAAAGTTCGGTGCCGCGGAAACCGGCGCGGACACTTTGCGCCGCGTCGTTCAGCGTTACCGCGCAGGCGCCGATCAATGGCAGCACCCGTGTCGCGACAAGTGGCATCCTGGCCCTCAACGG
The DNA here is from genome assembly GCA_039916205.1 of Mesorhizobium sp. GTDB lineage: Bacteria > Pseudomonadota > Alphaproteobacteria > Rhizobiales > Rhizobiaceae > Mesorhizobium. The sequence goes on from JBDSLV010000463.1 coordinate 5,621, forward strand.
CTCCGCCGCGACAAGCATCGGCGCCATCGTCATGATCCGAGAAGACAGCTCCAGCAGGCGCGTGTCGTCGAAGTGATGCAGGATGAGGTTGGCGCAGACAAGGTCGAAGGGCCCGTGCAGCGCTTCGTTCGCCACATCGAATATGTCAGCAATTACGGGTCGCGCCCGCCAGCCAATCTTGGCGAAAGCGTTGCGCACATCCTGGCCGATCAGGTCGATCCTGTCGACCATGACGATCTCGACGCTGGGCCAACGCTTGGCCATCAGCCGCGCCACTTTCAGCATGAACTTTCCGTCACCAGCGCCGATTTCGAGGATGCGCAGCGGCGGCGTCCGCACATGCGTCCGCAACAGCGATGCCATGATCCTGGCCTGGAACATCAATGTATTGATAAGAACGAGATCACGACGCGACGCGATCGCCGAGGGATCGTCGGCCAGGAGGCCGTCGAGGAACTCTGGCTCCAGATGCCGGTAATTTATGTCGGTCATGCGATGAATCGGAGATGGCACAAATCTGGATGGCGAAGCCGAAGGTCCATCCCTTTCATACATCAACAGAGGCTGATATCACAGTTTGCGATGAGAAATATCGGTGCCGTGCAATAAAACACTTTATGCCGGCGTTTGCATTACGAAACGTTTCCCAATTCCTAGACCTCGTATGAGACCCGATTGGGCTCGTTTTCGGAGCAATCTTGTCCCCTCAGGCATATTTGAACCGGGTTGCGACGTGTGTCCCGGAACACGACGTGCATCAGTTCTACCTCCGCTATGGAGCTTTGCTGCTTGAAAACGAGGCCCAGCGTTTGACGGTGTTCGAGCGAATGGTCGCTCTGGCCGGTATCGAACATCGCTATTCCTGTTTTGCGCCCGCCGACGATCCGCGTGGCGGTGCAATCGACCGCGGCGGCACCTCGGTCAGGGGCTCGTTCGCCAGCACCGCAATCCGTATGGACATGTACGAAGCCGCCGCGCCGGAGCTCGCGCAAAAGGCCGTCGACAAGCTTCTGGCTGACGACGACCGCTCTGCGATCACGCATTTGATCGTGACCAGCTGCACCGGCTTTTCGGCGCCTGGCATCGACCTCGAGCTGGTGCAGCGATGCGGCCTGGCAACGTCGGTCGAGCGGACCATCGTCGGCTTCATGGGATGCTATGCCGCAATCAACGCCTTGAAGCTGTCACGCCATATCGTGCGCTCCGACCCGAAAGCCCGCGTATTGATCGTCAACATCGAATTGTGCACGCTCTATTTCAGGGAAGCCGCCGAGCTTGAGAAGCTGATCTCGTTCTGCCTGTGGGGCGACGGTTGCGCAGCCGCGCTAGTCACGGCCGAACCGTACGGCATCCTGCTCGAAA
>JBDSLV010000464.1:0-9677 GCA_039916205.1 Mesorhizobium sp.
GCGGCCAGCGAGGGCGTTGCCATCGGACCGGCCTTCGCGCATTTCCCGCCGGAGATCGCCGGCCAGGGCCGCATGCTGCGGCCAGACGAGATCGAAGGCGAGATCGACAGGTTCGGCGCTGCCGTCAGCGCCGTCCAGACGCGCATGGACCGTACGCTGGCGCAGGACAGCCTGTCGGCTGGTGACCGGGGTATCATCGCCGCACTCAGGGACATCGCGGCGGACGACAGCCTGACCGGCGAGGCCGAGCGCCTGATCAAGGGTGGCACCGACGCGGTTTCGGCAGTCATCACCGCCGCGTCCACCATTGCTACCGATTTCAGTGTGGTCGATGATCACTATCTGAACGCGCGGGCGGACGACGTCCACGCGGTCGGGCGGCAGATCTGCCTGGTGCTGCTTGGGCAAGACGATGTCAGCCTCGAGCATATCCCCGAAGGTGCCATTCTGATCGCCGACGACATCGGCGCGTGGGATCTGGCGCGAGCGCCGCTGAAGCGCATCGGCGGTGTCATCTGCGGCCATGGTGGCGCCACCTCGCACATCGCCATCATCGCCCGCTCGCACGGCATGCCGGCGGTGCTTGGTCTGGGCCAACAGGTCCATGCCTTGCGCACGGCCAGTCAGGTGGCGCTCGATGGCAATACCGGACATGTGGTCATCGATCCCGACGAGGCGACCCGCGCCGATTTCGCCGGCCGTGTCGAAGCCGCGGCGAAGGAGCGCGCCGGACTGACTGTGTTCAAGACGGTGACGCCAAAACTCGCCAACGGCACGGTCATCGAGGTCGCCGCCAACATTGGTTCGCTGGAGGAAATCGAGGCGGCACTGGAAGCAGGCGCCATGGGCGTTGGCCTGTTCCGAACCGAGCTTCTGTTCATGCGCCATATGCATCTTCCCTCGGAGGACATGCAGGCGGAAACCTATGCCGCATTGGCCAAGGCCTTCGCCCCGCATCCGGTCATCGTGCGCACGCTCGACATCGGCGGCGACAAGCCGATTGCCGGCATCGAATTTCCCGACGAGGAAAACCCTTTCCTCGGCTGGCGTGGCATCCGCATGTGCCTTGACCGGCCAGACATCTTCAAGCGCCAGTTGCGGGCGCTGCTGCGCGCCGCCGTGCACGGCAACATCAAGGTGATGCTGCCGATGGTCGCCGACATCGGTGAAGTCAGGCAGACGCGCGTGCTGGTCGATGAATGCGCGGCGGAACTTCAGGCCGAAGGGGTGGCTCACGCCGCCTTCGACCTCGGCGTGATGATCGAGACGCCGGCCGCTGTGCTGATCGCTCCAACGCTGGCAAAAGAAGTATCGTTCTTCTCGATCGGCACCAATGACCTGACCCAGTACATCATGGCCGCCGATCGGCTCAACCCGACAGTGGCAAGGCTCAACGATGTCACCAATCCAGCCGTCATGTCGGCAATCGAGCTGACGGCCAAGGCTGGCGTCGCCGCCGGCATCATGGTGGGCATGTGCGGCGAAGCAGCCGGCCGTCCAGACCTCATCCCGATCTTCGTGAAGATGGGGCTGACCGAGCTCTCCATGAGCCCGGCCTCGATTCAGCGCGCCAAGAAGACCATCGCCGGAATGGCGGCGGAAGGTGTCGTTCAGTCCGGCTTTGAATGATCAGGGCAGGTGGGCGAGCAAGGTCGCGAGGATAGGCGCCAATTCACCGATCGGGTCCGCCTTGGCGCTGGCCTGAACAATACGCTCGTGCCTGATATCGGCCGCCATCACCGCGATTTCCAGCATGTCGGGTTCGGGCAGGCCGTCCTTGCCGATGGTGGCCAGCCCGCAGGCAAGCGCCAGTGGCGCCAGGCAGCGGATATCGAGGTCCCGGTCGTTTTCCCTGAGGTCGGCGGGGCTTTCCGGCGTTGCCTCGGCGAAGCGGATGGGCCGGTGGTTGAGGCATTCAACCAGCAGCGCCGAACAGGCGGCGGCGATCGAGGGCAATCGGCTGTCGGCATCGGAGCCCTGCTCCACAGCGGCAAGCAGGCCGGCATGGCGCTTGCGCATCGCGGCGTGGACAGCGGCGAAATTGGCTTCGTGGATGCGGGCATTGTCGATTTTCATGCCGGCAAGCACGGCCTTGGTCAGATAATACATGTCACGCCGGAACTGGCGCTCGCCGCCCGCTTGCCGATCGTCATCGCCACCCGGAAAATACGTCGCCAGGCTTTTTACGGTCGTGCCGTCCACCTTGGCCGGGCGCTCGTGCGGGACAAGCTGTTCGGCGATCGACAAAGCCTCGTCGACCGCGCTCGCGGCATGGCTGAGCAGGCCTTCGATACCCTTGCCCGGAAACGGCGGCAGATGGCTGGTGGCTTCGCGCAAGGCCGTGGCGTCGCCGTCATGACGGCTCTGGCGGATGGCATGGCGGACATCGCGCAGCCGGTCCTTCAGATTGACGCGGACATCCCTGGAGATTTGTCGGAGCATCGGTCGCCTCGAAACGTCTATCGGTCGCTGCCGGCATAGGCCGGCTGTTAACCCTACATTGTTCCTATCGATTGGTAGATCAATAGGCGATAGTAAACCAGCAGGCAGAATCGGCGACGGCGCGCTCGTCCATCGCCGCAGGGGGAGAGACAGCGTGGGCAGGCGGCGACAGAGCGATAGCGGAGATGGTCGAGGCGCAAGCGAGGCGACGGAACAGGTCGTCAGCGAAAGCCGGACGGATCGCCTCAGGATTCGCGCCGCGTGGATGTATTTCGTCGAGCAGATGACGCAAAACGAGATCGCCGACGTGCTCGGCGTCGGCCGCGTCACCATCGTGCGCATGCTGGCGGACGCCCGGTCGCGCAACGAGGTGAAGATCACCATCGAGAGTGAGCTGTCCGAAATTGTCCTGCTGGAGCGCGCGCTGGAAAAGACCTTTGGATTGCAGCAGGCGCTGGTGGCGCCACTCTCAGCCCCCAATGCCGACCCGATCCCGGCGATCAGCGCCAAAACAGGGGCTTTTCTGTCGGACACGATGAAATCCGGCATGCGTGTCGGCGTCGGCTGGGGCCAGACGCTGTTCTCGAGTCTGCCGTTCATCAGCGCCAAATCACTTGCCGACTTCAAGGTCATCTCGCTGCTTGGCGGTGTCGGCGTCGTGCGCCGATACAATCCGGCCGAATTCGCTTGGCGCTTCGCCCAGATCTTCCAGGGTGACGGCTACCTGATCCCGACGCCGGCCGTCGTCGATAGCGTCGAAACCAAGATCGCGCTGGTCGAGCGCTGCGGTCTGCAGGAGGTTTTTGAAATGGCCAATGTGCTCGACGCCGTTCTGCTGAGCGTCGGCGGCATCGCTTCGGCCACCACCTTCTCTCGTGGAGGATTTCTCAGGGAAGCGGACCGGGAGGCCCTGCTTGCGCGCGGAGCGGTGGGCGATCTTCTGTTCCATTTCTTCGACCGTAATGGCGATCTGGTCGACCATCCCATCAACAGCCTGGTGATGTCGGTCGATGTCGACCGGCTGCGCAAGGCGCCGATCCGCATCCTGACGTCGGGCGGTGAGGAGAAGACGGAAGCGTTGCTTGGTGCCATGACGCTGGTGGCGCCGACGATCCTGATCACCGACGAGGAAAGCGCGCGCCGCATGCTTGCGGCTCATGGCGGGCAAGCTTCGCCGTGAGATCACGCTGGTGGCCCGGGACTGTTGCCGGGGTCGGGGGCATCGGCTATCTGAGCGTGCAGGCAAAGACGCCTGAACGACGACCCTTCAAACGGAGCCCCTGACATGACCGACAAGACGATCCTCAAATTCGGCGCCGTCGAAAACGCGGAAGCTGGTGACCTGGCCGGCTGGGTTGTGGTCGAGGGCAAGCCGACGATGAAAACCGCTGTCCAGCACACGACCGAGGACGGCAAGGTGATGTCGGGCACCTGGCAGGCTACGCCGGGCACCTATCACGCGACCTATACCGACTATGAGTTCGTGCACATGATCGCCGGCCGCATCATCATCACGCCCGACGGTGGCACACCGGTCGAAGTGAGCGCTGGCGATGCCTTCGTGGTGGAAGCCGATTTCAAGGGAACCTGGAAGATCATCGAGCCGGTGACGAAGCACTTCGTCGTCAGGGTCGCCTGAACCAATTTTTGGTCTTCGAATGAAAACCCGCCCTGGTTCGCCATGGCGGGTTTTTCTTTTGCTGGCGGCAGCTTACCCGATATGCGCCAGCCGCGCGGCCTGCCGACCAGCACGGCCTTTGCTCGGCATCAACCACGCGGCTTTCCGCTCCAAGCCGGGTGCTGGAGGCGCTGCTCGCGCTTATTAGTTTGCCTGAGCGCGACTGTTTCGTCTGGCGAAATGCCGGTGTTTGATCTGGCTTGCTTTCCCTCTCATAAACGCCATGGCGATTGGGCTCGGCCCAAGCCTCTGGGGGAGACGCTGCGTGGGATATCAATTCCGATTCGATCTGGTGCTTGCGCACTGGCCGGCCTTCGTGGAAGGCGCGATGGCAACGCTGATCATCTCGGTGGTGGCGTCGGTCCTTGGGCTGTTGATCGGAGTTGCCGGCGCACTCGTTCGGAGCTACGGGCCTAGGCCCCTATCCGTACTTGTCGGCGTTTACGTCGAGGTCATCCGCAACACGCCGTTCCTGGTGCAATTGTTCATCGTCTATTTCGGACTTCCGGCGATCGGGATCAAAGCCGATGCCAATCTTTCAGCCGTGTCGGCAATGGCCATCAACGTCGGGGCCTATGCAACCGAAATCGTCCGTGCAGGGCTGGCAAGCATTCCGCGCGGTCAGATCGAAGCAGCGGCAGCCTTGGGGCTTCGCCCATATCAAATCTTCATCCACGTCATGCTGGTGCCAGCGGCGCGAACCATATTCTCGGCGCTGACCGGCCAGTTCACGTTGGTGATGCTGACCTCCAGCGTCGTGTCAGCGGTGTCGGCGACAGACCTTGCGGGGGTTGCCAACCGGGTTGCCGCGATCGGCTTCCGTCACCTTGAAGCCTATTCGATTGCAACGGTGATCTATCTGGCGATGGCCCTGGCGATTTCCGGCATGTTTTCGCTGCTTTCACGTCGGCTGTTCCGCTACGCACGGCAGGGTTAAGGTGATGAGATCGTTCGCAGAATCCGACGTCGCCTACATTCTGTTGTCCGTCCGGTGGACCTTGTTGTTGTCGATGTTGGCGCTCGCCTTCGGTGGTGCTTTTGCCGCCCTACTCTCGCCACTCACAACCCATCCAAATAAGGCGCTGCGCGTGGCAGTGAACATGTTTGCCATTCTTGGGCAAAGCACGCCGCTGCTGATGCTGCTGTTCCTGGTTTTCTTTGGCCTGCCGATCATCGGTGTGACGGTAAGCGCGTGGTGGGCGGCCTGCGTCGGGTTGGCGATCCATAGCGCCGCCTTCCTGGTCAGTATCTGGGGCGAGAGCATCGGCGCGGTGCCCAAAGGCCAATCGGAAGCGGCCGAGGCGCTCGGCCTGTCCCCGCTGCAGACGCTTCGGCTGGTGATCATACCTCAGGCGATGCGCATTGCGTTGCCACCCACGGTCGGCTTCTGCGTCCAGCTCATCAAGGGAACGTCGTTGGCGTCGATTATCGGCTTCGTCGAACTCACGCGCGCTGGGCAGATCGTGAACAACGCGACGTTCGAGCCCTTGAAGGTCTTCGCGCTGGTGGCGGCGCTCTACTTCGCGATGTGCTGGCCATTGTCACTGCTGGGCGCCCATCTGGAAAGCAAACTGGCGCGAGCCGTCGCCAGGTAACCAACGACATACCACTCACAGGAGGAGATCCAAATGACGACGATCAATACGGTAAAGAAGGCCATCACGCTGGCGGCCCTGGGGGTAGCCGCCATGGCTTCGATAGCCATGCAGTCCGCAGCCGCGCCGCTTTCGGAAATCAAGGAGAATGGCGTCGTGCGAATAGGCATGCTCGTCGATTTTCCGCCATTCGGCTTCCTCAATGCCGAAGGCCAGATGGACGGCTACGATCATGATGTCGCCCAGGCGTTCGCCAAGAGACTTGGTGTGAAGGCCGAGATCGTTCAGGTCACCGGCCCCAACCGCATTCCCTACCTCCTCAGCGACAAGATAGACGTCGTCATCGGCTCGCTCGGCATTACGCCTGAGCGCGCTGAACAGGTCCGCTTTTCTCATCCCTACGCCGCGATGCTGAACGTGGTCTACGGAGACTCGGGTGTTCTCTTGAAGGACGGCGCGGGCATGTCCGGGCACACGATCGCCATCACGCGAGCAAGTGTGCAAGACGACGCGTTGATGAAGGTTTCCCCCTCGGATGCCATCATTCAGAGGTATGACGATGATGCGTCCGCCGTGCAGGCGCTGATGTCGGGGCAGTCCGAGTTGCTCGCTGTCGATACCGTTACCATCCTGGACATCGACAAGCGCAAACCCGGCGCGTTTGACGTGAAGTTCGAACTCACTGCCCAAGTCCAGGGCATCGCCGTTGCCAAGGGAAATGACGACCTCGCCGCCTCGGTCGACGCCTTCGTCAATTCTATGTTGGAGAGCGGCGAGCTCAACACGATCCATGAACGGTGGTTCCATCGTCCCTTGCCCGCGGCCGTTACGGGTCAGTGACGGGCCGAGCATGCGGCGCGGATGCCCGGGTCTTCCCCCGGGCGTCCGCTTTTTTCACTCCAGATGGACCTGACAATGATCTCGTTGAAAAACGTCAGTAAATGGTACGGTGACTTTCAGGCTCTTCGCTCGGTCAATCTCAAGATCGAGATGGGAGAGCGTGTGGTCGTATGCGGCCCCTCGGGGTCGGGCAAATCGACGTTGATCCGTTGCATCAATCGACTTGAGGAGCATCACAGCGGTGACATCGTCGTCAATGGAATCATGCTTGGACGGGATCGGCGAAGAATCCATGAGGTGCGTCGCGAAGTCGGAATGGTGTTCCAGCAGTTCAACCTGTTTCCCCACCTGACGGCCCTGGAGAACTGCACGCTCGCCCTTCGCCAGGTGCGCAAGACCGACAGGAAATCGGCGGAAACCGCGGCCAGGAAATACCTGGAACAGGTCAGGATCGCCGACCAGGCATGTAAGTATCCGGCACAACTGTCGGGCGGACAGCAACAGCGGGCCGCGATCGCGCGCGCCCTTTGCATGGGCCCGAAAGTGATGCTCTTCGACGAGCCGACGTCCGCGCTCGACCCGGAGATGGTCAAGGAAGTGCTCGATGTGATGACCAGCTTGGCGAAGGCAGGCATGACGATGGTTGTCGTGACGCACGAAATGGGCTTCGCACGGCAGGTGGCCGACCGCGTTATCTTCATGGACCGGGGCGAAATCGTGGAAGAGGGGGATCCTGACGCCTTCTTCGGCAATCCGACCCATGAAAGGACGAGGACGTTTCTCAACCAAATTCTACACTAGCGCGGCCCCGTTGGAGGCGCATTGCGGAGGATGAGTGCGCCTCTGCGACCTGGCCGAGGTCAAGGTCCTCTCAGACAACGCGCCCGAGTGTTGTCGGTCAATGGCCTAGCGACATCCTTGTGAACAAGTCCGCAAGCGCGCCGAGCAACTCGACAATCTGGGCAGGGGTCGGGATCGAATCCACCGCCCCGTGGGCGCTACGCCACCGGCGCCGCAGTCGCATTGGCGTAGCGCGCGGCCAAACGGATTTCCAGTCGCTACACAATTTGCCAGGAATGCATCGTCGACGTATCTCCGGCACCAATGGCATCAACCGACCTGATGACCTGCGGCGCTACCCGCTCTCGCCGGCCCTTGGCGGCGTATCGGCCAGTCCGAACGCGAAAGACGTGCCGGCGCTCGCCCGGAATTCACCGAGCGCTTCGCCGACACAGACGGTCTATCCCATCGGACATGCCCCTCCGTTCCCGGCAGGCTTAGAGAATCCCGTATTTCTCGTAGATGTCGGCGAGCTTCTTGCCCTCCAGGATTTCCTTGCGTGTGGTGTTTTCGCCTTCGATCTTGAGAAGGGCCTTTTCGACGGCTTCAGCCGCGACCGCCGAGGGGAGGACGACGACACCGTCGATATCGGCGAAAATCAGGTCGCCCGGCTCGATCGTGACGCCCGCGCATTTCACGCGGGTGTCCCGCACCATCATTTTCGAGCGCCCTGCCGAATCCAGGGGGCGGATCCCACCGTGGAAGACCGGAAAGTTCATCTTACGGATCGAACGGACGTCTCGTACGAGCCCATCGGTAACGAAGCCCACGGCGCCCCTGGCGACGGCGGCGGTCGTTAGAAGTTCGCCCCAGGGCGTGATCGTCTCGATCGGTCCACCACAGGCGAACACCGGCACGTCACCAGGGCGGAGATCGTCAATGAGCTCGATCTCGATATCGTAAGGGTTCTCACCTTCGAGGTGACCGTGCCGTGGCATGAATAGGCCTGTTCTGGCAGGGCCGAAGGCTACCGTGTCATCGTCAAGCGGCCGAATGAACGGTCGCATTGCCTGTTCCGTGTAGCCCAGTGAGTCAAGGACGTCGGAAAGAACCGCCGAGTAGAGCACCTTTGAAAGCGCTTGAAGATCCAGTGATGCGAGCATGATGTCCTCTTGAGAATTATGCTGACAACCTAGTGATGGCGCCTCTATCCTGGAATCGGCCTTGGTTTCGCGTAACGGAATGGATGAGATGGATAAGCGCTATATCGTGAAGCCGCTTGTGGGCGCGCTTCAGATTTTGGACACACTTCGGGTGGCCAAGGAACCACTCACGCTGAGCCACATCGCCAGCGCCGCGGACCTCTCGAAGACGACCAGCTTTCGCTATCTCAAGACGTGTTGTCTGCTGGGCTACGTCACGCAGCATGCCAGCGGGTCCTACACTTTGGGCCCGTCGGCGTTTTCACTCGCCGGCGACGATACCAAGGAGGTCGCTCTCAGGACGATTGCCGAACCTGAAATGGAAGCACTGGTCAAGCGCTTCAGCGAAACGGTTAATCTCGGCAGCGCCAAGGGCAAGCATATCCACTACATCGCCATATTGGAGCCAAAGCGGGCTCTTCGGCTAAGGGCGGAGCCTGGCGACGCGGACTGCTTCCATTCAACAGCGCTCGGCAAGGCGATGCTGGCCTTCATGCCCTGGGAGCGGGCGGATATGCATCTCAAGACTGAACTGCAGCGGTTCACCGAACATACGCTTACATCCAAGGCCAAGCTCAAACAGGCCTTGTCGATCGTCAAGCAGTATGGCTACGCCATCGACAGGGAAGAGAATGAAGTGGGCTGCGTGTGTTTTGCCGCGCCGATCATGGGATCTAACGACATTCCGGTTGCCGCTATCAGCGTTTCGGTGCCCACGCCACGATTGACGATGGACCTCGATCTGGCGGCAGCCGAAGCGGTGAAGGCAAGCGCCGCCGTCATCTCGCAAGCCTTGCAGCTGGAACCGTTGACCGCGAAGCAAAGGGACGCCTTTCATTCCCGTCGCGGACGTGCCGCCAATTGAAATTAATTGCCTTCAAGGCCTCTGCTCCGACCCAATCTGGATGGTGTCGGAATTGGGCTGGCTTCCAGCCGGTCTGTGAGGAGCGCGCTTTCCGCACAAGGACGTTGCAGGCGCCCTCTACGGCGGCGATTTCACAAGTGTTGAATTGCGCGCACGCGTCCTGCACATACCCAGGCCGAAGGGTGGTGAGCTCAAAGCGTTCGACATCCCCCTTTCGAAAGCCATGATCCGCTGTCTGGTTCGAGTGATCCGGATCGGTCGGGCTCTCTACAGCG
>JBDSLV010000465.1:0-11946 GCA_039916205.1 Mesorhizobium sp.
CAGCGCGATGCCCGCCATTGCCTCGGCATGCGTCTGGGCGGCGACGGCGGCAGGCGTGACCGGCCCCATCGCGTCCGAGAAGATTGCGGGCGACACGCAGACGCATTGGTTCGCCGCAGCGTAGACCGTATCCATCCGGCGTGTCGCGCCTTGTTCGGGTGATGAACGAGTGGTCTTAAGCGTGCTCTTATGAGCGCACTTAGGAGCAGTTGATGGGTCAGATCACGTTGCTCACAGGCCCCGAACGTCGGCGGCGGTGGAACGAGGAGGAACGGCGCCAGATTTTGGAGGAGGCGTTTTCGCCCGGAGCCTGTGTGACGCAGGTGGCGCAGCGGCATGACGTTTCGACGGCGCTGATCTACACATGGCGTCGCAAGCTGTGCGAACACGTCCCGGACCCGTGCCTTACAGAGGCGGTGGTTGTGGATGAAGACGTCGGCCATCCGCTGGAGCACCGGCCGGCTATTGTCGTGGAGCTGGTAACGGGCGGCCGGGTGAGCATCTTCGCGGGAGCGACGCCCACGCTGGTTACGGCAGTGGTAAAGGCACTGCGGTGATCCCGTCGGGCGCGCGGGTGTGGCTGTCGATGGGCCACACCGATATGAGGAAGGGCATGCAGGGCCTGGCTTTGCTGGTGCAGCAGCACCTGAAGCGCGATCCCCACGGTGGTGATCTCTACGTTTTCCGCGGACGCGCCGGATCGCTGGTAAAGATCATCTGGCATGACGGGATCGGCATGTCGCTTTATGCCAAGCGGCTCGAGAAGGGCCGCTTCATTTGGCCCCAGGCGAAGGACTGTGCAGTGTCGCTGACGAGCGCTCAGCTGGCGTGTTTGCTCGACGGGATTGACTGGCGCAACCCGCAATACAGCTGGCGTCCGGCGAGCGCGGGATAGGACGCGGATTTCCTCAGCCAAAGCGGCATTTTTCGGTTGCACCGAGAGACAGGTGCTGATTCATTTCGGCCATGGAAGCCGCCGTTTCGCCCCTGCCGGACGATGTCGAAGCGCTGAAGGCGCTGGTTGTTTCGATGGGCGCCGAACTTGCCGCTGCGAGGGCTAAGGCGTCGGCCACGGAAGCTCTGATCGGGCACCTCAAGCTGCAGATTGCCAAGCTCAGGTGCGAGCAGTATGGACCCAGCGCCGAGCGCAGCCGCCGGCTCCTGGACCAACTGGAGTTGCAACTCGAGGAACTCGAGGCCACAGCCAGCGAAGATGACCTTGCCGCCGAGGCGGCGGCGACCAGGACGACCAGTGTCACCGCCTTCGAGCGCAAACGGCCAGTGAAGAAGCCGTTTCCCGAGCATCTGCCGCGTGAGCGCATCGTCATCCCCGCGCCATGTTCGTGCCCGACTTGCGGCGGGACGCGGCTTTCGAAGCTCGGCGAGGACGTGACCGAGACGCTGGAGGTGATCCCGCGTCAGTGGAAGGTCATCCAGACGGTGCGCGAGAAGTTCTCGTGCCGGAACTGTGAGACGATCACCCAGCCGCCGGCGCCGTTCCATGTCGTGCCGCGTGGCTGGGCAGGTCCTGGCTTGCTCGCCATGCTGCTGTTCGACAAGTACCGCCAGCATCAACCCTTGAACCGCAGGCTGAACGTTTCGCTCGCGAGGGCGTGCCACTGAGCCTGTCGACGCTCGCCGACCAGGTTGGCGCGGCCACTTTCGCGCTCATGCCCCTCTATCGCCGGATCGAGGCTCATGTTCTCGCCGCCGACCGATTGCACGGCGACGACACAACGGTGCCGGTCCTCGCCAAGGGCAAGACCGATATCGGCAGGCTGTGGGTCTATGTCCGCGACGACCGGCCATTCGGCGGCGCCGATCCGCCGCCGCGCTGTTCCACTATTCGCGCGACCGCCGTGGCGAACATCCGCGAGCGCATCTCGACAGCTGGTCCGGGATCCTGCAGGCAGACGCCTATGGCGGCTATGGCGAACTCTACGCAGCCGATCGTCGCCCAGGGCCTGTGTTCGAAGCGGGCTGCTTTGCCCATGCGCGCCGCAAGTTCTTCGAACTCGCCGACGTCGAGGGATCAGCGCGCAAGAAGAGCCGCGGCGAACGGACAGGGGCGGCGATCTACCCGATCGCACTGGAGGCGGTGCAGCGCCTGGATGCACTGTTCGATATCGAGCGCGAGATCAACGGATTGAGCGCTGAAGCGCGTGCTTGCGCCCGCCAGGAGCGCAGCGCTCCACTGATGGAGGACCTTCACGTCTGGCTGATCGCCCAGCTTGCCCAGCTCTCACGCAACCACGATCTCGCCAAGGCCATCAACTACATGCTGCGCCGATGGCCGGCGTTTACCCGCTTCCTCGACGATGGCAGGATCTGCATTACGAACAATGCGGCTGAACGGGCCTTGCGCTGCGTCCCGCTCGGTCGCAAGGCCTGGCTGTTCTGTGGCTCCGATCGTGGAGGCCAGCGCGCTGCAGTCATCTACGCCCTCATTGGCACCGCCAAGCTCAACAATGTCGATCCGCAAGCCTGGCTTACCGATGTGCTTCACCGCATTGCCGGGCACCCCGCCAATCGCCTCGACGAGTTGCTGCCGTGGAACTGGCGGTCCAAGCCCGCCGCAATCGCAGCCTGACAATGCACATCAACAAAATCCATTCCGTGCGAACCATCGCGCTCGTCGCCCGGGACCTCGGCGAAGATGAGGACTGGCTCGGCCAAATCGCTATCGAAATGGAACCCGAGGACGGTCTGATCTGGGTCTACGGGCCAGACCACGAAGACGGCGTCATGGCCTTCTCCGAATTCGGCATCGAAAGCCTTCAAAACCTCATCGCCATCCATCGCGACGGAAACAAATAGGTCCGTCCGCGTCCCTCACCGGAGGGATACCATGGACCGTGTTGCATGGGTCGCAACCTACCCGCGCCTTTTCTCATGCCACGCGTTCGAACTCGGCACGGCCGAGCCTGGTCATTCGGTTCAAGATGTTGAGGCCAATAGTGGCCTCGGTCCGTTGGTTGGCGAGGGTTCTTGCCTTGAGTTTCTGCCCCGATGGCAGTCTTCCAGCGACCCATCTGGGTCTCGATCAGCCACTGGATTTTTGCCAACCCATTCTGCCTTGGGTTGCGATCGCGTCGATATGACGGTCCCGCGTCGTCGGATCGTGCGCCGCGTTGACGCTCGGAACGGCGTTCTTCGGCGACGGAACGATGATTTCGATCTGGTCGCCAAACCGCATTTCAACAAGATCGCTGACGGGTGCTCCGTCATAGGTGTCATTGCTGATCGAAATCGCCCGCCATCCCAGAAGCTGGGATCGGGAAGACGTCGTCTTTGACCCGTTGCATTACCTGCCGCTGATAGAGCAGAAGATCAATGCGCTGGATCAGGCAGCACCTCTCCAGAGCTGGGATTTGCCCGAAGAGTTCGCCACGCTGCGCCGCCTGATGGAAGGCCGCATGGCAAAGCATGGCCGGCGTGAGTACGTGCAGGTTCTTCGCCTTCTGGAGAGCTTCGAGCTTGCAGACCTGCACGCGGCTGTGAAGCAGGCCCTCCAGCTCGGAGCGATCGGCTTCGACGCCGTCAAGCATCTGATCCTGTGCCGGGTGGAGCGCCGGCCGCCGCGACTGGACCTGTCCATCTACCCGTACCTGCCGAGGGCGAAGGTCGAACCGGCGGGCAATCTCACGATCAAGCTCGCCAATCTGATCTTCGAGATGCGCAAGCATCCGCACCAGAGCACCGAGCACTGTTCGTGGGGCCTCGGGAAGAGCGCTTTCATCGTTATCAGGGGCACAAACCAGCCTGCCGGCATAGTGCGCGCCTTGTGGAACAACGATCCCAAACTCGACAAAATGGCCGCGCAACGCATTGATCGCCTGCGTGCGCTGGCACCAGAAGATCGCGAGATCGGAAGGCCACCGCGCTCGCCTGCCGCTGCTCCGATTTCACCGCGACAAACCGCATGCTCGGCCGCTGCGCCGCCTCGCAGATTGCCTCCGCATCGGCAGCATCGTTCTTCTGCCGTTTGACTCGTCAGGTGGCCATAATGCGAAGGAACGTGCGCAGATCGGCTGATTGTCGGCATTTCCGCTCACATTCCTCCGCATTATTTCAGAGCGTGTCAAGCCAGGCGAGCACGCTTGCATCGCCGTTGCTTTCAGCAGGGACAGGTCAAGAATTATGCGCCACTTTGCTGAGACGCGGTTTTGGCGCACCGGCGCTGTCTTCATTGCGACAAGCGTGCGACTGCGCCGGGGCGAGGCTGGATCGACAGATTCTCATCCTCCGGATCAGTTTCGAGGTTGTGCAGGATCGGGCAATGGGGGCGATGGTCACCATGGCAGGCGTTGACTAGCACAGTGAGCGTGTGGGCCATGTCCTGAAGGCCCTTGATCTTCTTTTCCAGTTGGTCGATGTGGCCCCGCGCCAGGCGCTTGACCTCGGCGCTCTGCCGGGTTTCGTCACGCCATAGACCGAGCAGATCGCCGATCTCGGCAACGGCAAAGCCAAGATCGCGTGCGCGGCGGATGAAGCGCAGCATATGGACGTCGGTGGCCGAATAGTCGCGGTAGCCGGATTCCTTGCGGTCCGCCGCTGGAATGAGACCGGTCTGCTCGTAGTAACGGATCATCTTGGCCGAGACGCCCGATGCCTTCGATGCCTGTCCTATGTTCATCAGCATTCTCCCTAAAATGACACGGCGACCGACCCGGATATAGGGTCGGCCGCCGCGGTTTGTCAGTTCGCCACTTTGAACGCGCGCAACCGCAGCGCATTGCCGAGCACGAACACACTCGACAGCGCCATGGCGCCCGCTGCGAACACTGGCGACAGCAAGATGCCATAGACGGGATAGAGCAGGCCGGCGGCGACCGGGATCAACGCCGTGTTGTAGGCAAACGCCCAGAACAGGTTCTGCCTGATGTTGCCGATCGTCGCCTTTGACAGCGCGATGGCGTTCGACACCCCCTGCAGGCTGCCCGACATCAGCACCACGTCCGCCGCCTCGATGGCGATGTCCGTCCCTGTGCCGATGGCCAGACCCACATCCGCCTCCGCCAGCGCCGGGGCGTCGTTGATGCCGTCGCCGACGAAGGCTACCTTCCCGTACTTGGCCCGGAGGCGGCGAACCGCATCGACCTTGCCGTCCGGCAACACTTCGGCCACAACTTCGTCGATCCCCAGCCGCGTCGCGATGGCCTTGGCCGTGCGGGCATTGTCGCCGGTGATCATCGCGACCTTGAGCCCGAGATTGTGCAGGGCCTTGATTGCCGCAGGCGTGGTGTCCTTAATCGGGTCGGCTACGGCGACGATCGCCGCGAGCTTACCATCGATTGCGGCATAGAGCGGTGACTTGCCCTCGTTGCCCAAGCGCTCCGCAATCTTGGCGAACGCCGCCACATCATAGCCGAGTTCGACCATATAGCGGTCTGCGCCGATCTCGACGCGCTTGCCGGCGACCTTGGCCTTGACGCCAAAGCCGGTCACCGATTCAAAGTCCGACACGGTTGGCAACACGATGCCTTCCTTTGTCGCCGCGTCCACGATGGCGCTGGCAATCGGGTGTTCCGATTTGGTCTCAACCGCAGCGACCAGCCCGAGAACCTGCGACCGTTCGAAGCCGGGAGCCAGTTCCAGATCGGTCAGGGCTGGCTTACCCTCGGTGAGCGTACCCGTTTTGTCGAGCGCCACGACCCTGGCGTCCTTCAGCAATTGGAGTGCTTCACCCTTACGGAAGAGCACGCCGAGTTCGGCGCCGCGGCCGGTGCCGACCATAATGGAGGTTGGCGTGGCTAGACCCATGGCGCATGGGCAAGCGATGATCAGGACGGCGACGGCATTGACCAGCGCAAAAGTGAGCGCGGACGACGGGCCGAAATAGAGCCAGGCAGCAAAGGTGAAGGCTGCGACGGCAAAGACCGCCGGAACGAACCACATCGTAACCTTGTCGACCAGCGCCTGGATCGGCAGCTTGGAGCCCTGCGCCTCTTCGACCATGCGGATGATCTGCGAAAGCACCGTATTGCCGCCGACCGCCGTCGCGCGGAACGCGAACGCACCCTTCTGGTTGACTGTGCCGCCGACGACCGCACTACCGAGCGACTTTGAAACCGGGATCGGCTCGCCGGTGATCATCGACTCATCTACATAGCTGGCACCTTCGAACACCTCGCCATCGACGGGCAGACGTTCGCCGGGACGAACCTCGACGATATCGCCGGAAACGACCGAGCCTATAGGCAGATCGATCGTTTTGCCGTCCCTGCGGACGCGCGCCGTCTTGGCTTGAAGCCCGGCCAGACGCTTGATCGCTTCGGATGTCCGGCCCTTGGCACGGGCCTCGAGCAGGCGGCCAAGCAGAATAAGCGTCACGATGACCGCGGCGGCTTCAAAATAAACGTTGATTGTTCCGGGCGGCAGGAAGCCGGGGGCGAAGGTCGCAACCAGCGAATACCCATAGGCTGCAAGCGAGCCGACAGCCACAAGCGAGTTCATGTCGGGGGCAAGACGCCAAAGCGCCGGGAGCCCCTTGTCATAAAAACGAATGCCCGGAATGAAGAGCACAAGCGTTGTCAGTGCGAACTGGATGTACCAGCTCCACTGCATGCCAATCGTCGATTCGATGAGGCCATGCACGTCCGGAATGAGGTGCGATCCCATCTCCATGAGAAAGACCGGCGCGGCAAGCATCGCCGCGATGATGAAGTCACGAGTCAGTTCGCGGCGCTCTGCTTCCTTCTTCTCTTCTCGCTCGGCGTTCTCGTCTTCACCGCTATTGCCGGCGGTCGCGCCGATCACTTTTGCCTCGTAACCGACGTCTTCGATCGCCGCAATCAGGGTCGCCGGATCGGCGGTTCCGTGGATCGTGGCACGCTCGGTCGCCAGATTGACGACCGCCTCCGTCACGCCGGGTAAAGCCTTCAGCGCGCGCTCGACGCGGCCGACGCAGGATGCGCAGGTCATGCCCTCAATCGATAGCTCTGTGGGACCAGCCGAATCGGCAGATTTCGCCTGCACGGAATAACCGACGTTTTCGATGACCTCGACAAGCTTTGCGCGGGCAACAGTCGATTTGGTCGTGATGCTCGCACGTTCCGTAGCCAAGTTGACCGATACGGTCTCAACGCCTGGGACGGCCTTCAGGGCTCTTTCGATACGACCGACGCAGGACGCGCAGGTCATGCCCTCGATGGGTAGTGATATCGTTGCAGATAAGTCTGTTGCTCGAACGGGGGCATTCATAGCCGCCTCCTTTTCTCGTTCCGAAATTCAAGTTCGGAATGAAGGTGGGGCTTCCAACCATGGGAAGGTCAATAGCAAAAATTCCTTTTCCGCACCACTTGACCTTACCATGGTTGGAAGCCCCACCTTGAGCGTCATGAGACCCAAACCAAAGGAGAATTCTCATGGAACTCAGAATCGAAAACATGACCTGCGGCGGCTGCGCCAAATCAGTCACCAAGGCGATCCAGTCAGTTGATCCCAACGCCAAGATCGAGACCAATCCAGCCGCACGCATGGTCAAGGTCGAGACGACCGCACCCTCGGCGGCGCTTCAAAGGGTTCTCGAAGAAGCCGGCTATCCGGCAACGGCGAACTGAACAGGAGCGATATCATGAACAAGCTCACTCCGATCTTCATCGCAGGGGCGCTCGCCATCAGCGCCGGTCTCGCGATCGCACAGAGCCAAATGAACAAGGACGATCCCATGCAAGGTCACAGTATGCGGGGAATGAACATGTCGAGCATGGAGATGCCGGCCTCCGAGAACCCGTCCACGAAAGCTTACATAGCTGCCAACGATAGCATGCATACGGACATGATGGTCGAGTTCACCGGCGATGCCGACATCGACTTCATGCGCGGCATGATTCCGCACCATCAGGGCGCGATCGATATGGCGAAAGTCGTGCTTAACTACGGCAAGGATCCGGTGGTCCGCAAACTCGCCGAAGAGGTGATCAAGGCCCAGGAAGGCGAGATCGCCATGATGAAGAAGTGGCTCGCCGACCGCGGCAAGTAGCAACCGGAGGTGGCTCTCAGGAGCCGCCCTTGGCAAAGAAACTCAAGACATAGTTGAGCGGCCTTGCCGTTGACTGTCAAACGACCGAGAGGAAGACGATCAATGCATCGGCGGACTTTTCTGGCGAGCCTTACGGGTCTCGTCGTTGCCGGGCCTGCAGCAGCCCAGATGGAGCACGATATGAGCGGCCACGGCAATCACAACATGCCTACGGCGGGCACCAACCCCGTTTTGCCGGAAGGGCAGCCGCTCAAGGAGTTGCCACGGCTGTCCAACCAGTCGGCCGTGCCCGGCGTATTCAAAGCAAAGCTAGCAGCAGAACCAGGCGTCGTGCGGTTCGCCGAAGGGCTCGATACGCCTGTGCTTCTTTTTAACGGCACCAGTCCCGTGATCGAGGCAAGTGAGGGAGACAAAGTCGAGATCAGCTTCAAGAACGGGATTCCAGGCGAACCCACGACGATCCATTGGCATGGCATGCCCGTGCCGGCCGACCAGGATGGCAGTCCGAGCAACCCCGTAGCCTCGGGTGGCGAGCGCGTTTATGCGTTCGCACTGCCGGAAGGCAGTGCGGCATCTTATTGGTTCCATCCCCATCCCCATGGTTTGACCGCCGAGCAGGTCTATCGCGGACTCGCCGGTATCTTTCTGGTCAAACCGAAGGACGATCCCATCCCGCCGGAATATGGCGACACGATCCTCATGCTCACCGATCTCAGGATCGCCGTCGACGGGACGATGCCGGCAAGCACGATGACCGATCTTATGAACGGCCGCGTCGGCGATCATGTGCTGGTCAACGGGCAGAAGAACCCGGCGATGACTGTTGCGCTTGGTGAAAAACGCCGTCTACGTCTCTACAACACGACGAATGCGCGTTTCCTGCGGCTCAAGTTCGAGAATGCCAGTATGACCGTCGTCGGAACGGACGGCGGCCTGATCGAAGCGCCCGTCGCCGTCGACGAGTTGCTGCTCACGCCGGCCGAACGCGTTGAATTGATCGTTTCCTTCGACAAGCCGGGAGCGGCCAAGCTCACTACGCTCGAATATGAGCGCGGTTGGATGGGGCCGGGCAAGCCGAACGAGGTCGGCATGATCCTGCTGACGGCAAACGTGTCAGACGAGGCGGTGACTGCGATGCCGCCCCTGCCAGCAAAGCTACGCTCCATCGAAACTCTTGGGAATCCGGTTGTCACGCGCCGGTTGGTGCTGACTGAATCCATGGGCGGAATGGACCATGGCAGCATGTCGATGCAGGGCATGGATCATGGCAACACGACGATGAACGGCATGGATCACTCCAACATGTCCATGTCTTCCGACAGCATGGAGATGAAGTTCCTGATCAACGGTGCCAGCTTCGACATGAACCGCATAGACGAAGTCTCGAAAGTCGGACAAGTCGAGCTTTGGGAAGTCGTCAACGAGGCGGATATGGATCATCCGTTCCATGTGCATGGGACGCAGTTTCAGATCGCGGAGCGCGAGAAGGACGGGAAGGTCACCACGCCATCCTATCGCGCGTGGAAGGATACCGTGAACATCGTGGCCGGCGAGACGGTCCGGATACTGCTGCGCCAGGATCTGCCGGGCCCGCGCATGTATCACTGCCACATCCTCGAGCACGAACAGCTCGGTATGATGGGTACGGTTGACGTTCAAGCCTAGTCTGGATCAGCGAATGAAACAAAGGCCCGCCGCGAAGATGTTCGCGGCGGGCCTTTGTCATTGGGGGCGAGCGACGAGACCTCATCGCCGGCGGCAGCATCAGTCGACCGTAACCGGCGCCGGCAGCTTTTCCGGGGTAAAGAACACGTCGGCGTGCAGGTCTTGCCTGCGCAATCCACGCGCAAAAGCCACCTCCATTGCCGCGTCCACCATCGGCGGCGGGCCGGCAACATACGCTTTCCAGCCGTCGAGGTCGGAAAGATCCTCCGCCACGACCTGCGTCACGAAACCGCTCCGATGCTGCGCGGACTGCGCCTCCGACAGCACAGGCGCGAAGGTGAGATTGGGATGCCGCTTTGCGAGGGCCCGGAAATGGTCGACGAGATAGAGATCGCGCTCGGCGCGGACGCCGAAGTAGACATGGATCGGCTGCTTCATGCCGTGGGCGAGAGCTGTTTCCACAATTGACTTGATCGGAGCCAGCCCGGAGCCGCCGGCGATGCACAGGATCGGGCCGGAATGATGCCGGCGTAGGGAGGAAGAGCCCAAGGGGAATTCGAGCGTTGTTTTGTCGCCGGTCTTCAACGCGCTGTGCACATGCTCCGAGGTCGTCCCTCCCGGAACACGGCGAATGTGGAATTCGAGGCCGTCGTCACCATGCCAGTTGGCCATGGAGTAGCTGCGGGTAGGAACGCCATTGAAGCCGAGCTGCGCATATTGCCCCGCGGTAAACAGCAAAGGAGTCCCGTCCTCGGGCGTAATCCGAACCAACTTGATGTCGTGGGTGAGATCATCAAGGTGGGTCACGATTCCGTCCAGGCGTCGTGGAGGCTGAACGTCGTCGTCGCTGCCCAGCCAGGCCACGGCCGCATCCGTCTGGGGAAGCGCCCGGCATGCCAGGATCAGGCCGTCTGCCTTTTCTTCATCGGTAAGTGCGAAGCGTGAATGCTGGAGCAGATCCACTTCCCCCTCGATGAGGCGGGACTTACAAGAACCGCAGCGGCCGGACTTGCAACCATGGGGATATGCAATGCCGGCGGCGATCGCCGCGTCGAGTATCGTCTGCCCGTCCTGGACTTCAAGACTGGTCCGAGCCTGCCGGATGTCAACGAGTTTGGCTGTCATGTCCCGTTCCTCACATGCTTTGCGTCAGGTCGGGCGTCAGGCCGAGCGCCTTGGTCAGGCTCGGCTTCTGGCTCTGGAGTGTTCCGTAGAAAATTTGACCGACGATGGTGATTGGCGCCACCCGTATACCCGTGCGCGTCTTTGCCTCCTCGGCGATCCGCGGGTCGGTGAGATCGCGCTCTTCGTAGGCTAATCCCTGCTGGGAGAACCAACGCTTGAGCGCATGACAGTCCGGGCAGGTCGGCGTCGTGTAGATGAGAATGTACGGTACACTGGCTTCAGTCATGTTGTTGCCTTTCTCTGAATTCGGCGTGGTTTCGCTCGCGCCGACTGCTCACAGATCTGCCGGGTAGAGAAACATTGTCGTCAGGGTGCGGCTTCCAGCGCTTGGAAGGTCAAGAGCTGTTGTTGCACCGCAAAGGACTTTTTCGAACTACGAATCGAAGCCAGCCATGAAACGTCGGAATGCGGCCCTAAAAGGCACGTTAACGGCCTTCTCACCCTCCGATCCCGGACTACTGGGTGCCGTGGAAATCCCTTTGGAAGATCCGCATGGGCGACTATGCGACCGAGCAAGGGCGAAGCTTCCTGGAGGAGCGCTCGCCGTTGAACCATGTTAGTCGCGTTGTCCGGCCGCTCCTGATCCGCCAGGGGGCGAATGACGTGCGTGAGAAACCTTCCGAGTCCGAACAGATCGTCGCCGCGATGCAGCAGCACAGCATTCCGGTGACCTACGTCTTTTACTCGGATGAAGGCCACGGCCTCGGCCGACCAGAAAACGGGACCTCCTTGGCAGCCGTTGTGGAGCATTTCTGGCCGCACATCTGGGCGGACGCAGCGAACCCGTGGGCGATGACTTCAAGGAGTCCACGATCGAATTCCGGACTGGCCGCGACCTGATTCCTGGTCTGAACTGAGCGGCTACTCGCTTCGTGCTTGCCAGCCTCGAACAGTCTCAAGCGTGCGTGACATCGTCTTGGGAGGTCTCGGTTGTAGCATGGGCCGACCGCCCCGACGGTATAGGTTGGTTGGTCGAACACTGTATGGCCCGCATCTTTAACAGAGACGGCGATAAGGCCTGCCTCCTTACATATCTCGACGCAGGTCAAGAGTTCTCTCTCGTTTCTGACGCCGACGGCGATCTTCCCCGCGCGTCACTCATAGCCGGGACG
>JBDSLV010000466.1:0-5837 GCA_039916205.1 Mesorhizobium sp.
AGGCCCGGAAAGATATGGATCGGATACTTCTGGAGTTCCTTGACGAAGCCCGGAATGTCGCGAGGGTTGGGAATGAGCACGTTGCGGGCGCCTTGTTGCATGCCCATCAGCGCGTTCACGGTCAGCGCGAAGATATGATAGAGCGGCAGCGCGCAGATGAAGTTGGGGTGCGCCGGCTTCGGCTTGATCGTATAGGCGTCTTCCATCCACAGCGCGTTCTGCGCGACATTGGCCAGCACGTTGCTGTGCAGCAGCGTCGCGCCTTTCGACACGCCGGTGGTGCCGCCGGTATATTGCAGGAACGCGACATCGTCGGCCGCGGTCTTCTCCGGCTTGAAGTTCATGCCATCGCCGGCCTTAAGGGCCGTATTGAATTTGACATGACCGGGCAGCGACCAGGCCGGCACCATCTTCTTCACCCGGCGCACGACGAAGTTGACGATCGTTCCCTTCAGGCCGCCGAGCATGTCGCCCATCGCCGCGACCACGACATGCTTGACCGCTGTCCTGGCAATCACCGCTTGCAGCGTGTTGGCGAAATTCTCGAGGATGACGATGGCTTGCGCCCCGGAATCCTTGAGCTGGTGTCCCAGTTCGCGCGGCGTGTAGAGCGGGTTGATGTTGACCACGACATAGCCGGCGCGCAGCACCGCCATCATCGCCACCGGATATTGCAGCACGTTGGGCATCATCAGCGCGACGCGCGCGCCCTTTTGCAATCCCTTCGATTGCAGATAGGCGCCGAAGGCGGCCGACTGCCGCTCGACCTCGGCATAGCTGATGGATTTGTCCATGCAGGTGAAGGCGGGCTGCGCGGAATACTGTTTGCAGGCGGCAACGAGAAAATCGCCGATGGAACTGTAGGGCAAGGTGCCGACATCGGCGGGAACGTTTTTCGGATAGCTTTTCAGCCACGGCTTTTCCGGCAATCCGGCGGCAAGCGCTGTCAGTGTTTTTGGCAGCGCCTTGGCCGGAGCCGGCGTGGGCTTTTGGGCGGGCTTGGCTGCCACTGGCGCTGACTTGGCCGGTTGGGCCTTGGCCGTCGCGGTCTTGGCGGCCGGCTTGGCAGCGGCCTTTGGGGTAGCGGCTGTCTTTCCGGCTGCTGGCTTCGCCGGCATTTTTGCTTCTGGTTTTGCAGCAGCAGTCTTGGCCGCCGCGGCGTTTTTCTTGTCGGGGCCGGCGGCCGGTTTCGAAACAGCTTTGGCCGGTGCCTTGGCTGGAACCGTCGTCCTGGGTGTCTTTGCCACCTGTGCCTCCCTCAAACGTTCTTGTTCGTCGCCTCGTGCCGCGTTCGTCTCCAATGATAGAGACGTCCTCCACTGCTGCCCGTAGGCATCTATGTATTGCGACAATCGGCGGCCGTGCAAGTCTGCCCCAGCGGCAGCAAGGGAAAGATTTGCCGCCAAAAGTCTTTCGGCTGATGGCGCGGCTCGATCGGGGTCTGTTCATCACGGCGATGGATCGAGGGCCGTGCTCAGCCAACAGTGTCCAAGCCCGAGATCAATAAAAAAATGCGGTCGTTAACAATATCGTGAATGGAAGGATGTGCTAATTTTTTCTGTCATTTAGCAAAATCGCGGATTTTTTTACCGCTTCCCGTGGGGTAGGCAAACAGGGAGTTCCAAAGCTGGAAAAACGGTGCTTATATGCGCGCTTCGCGAGCCTGATAGAGGGGCTTGGAAGAACATCAGGGAGTGCTCAATGAAGAAGAAACTGACTTTTGCAGCCGCGTTGCTGGCTGCAAGCGTCCTGGGCGGCGTGGCCAACGCGAAAACTCTGGTCTATTGCGCGGAAGCGTCCCCGGAAGGTTTTGACCCGGCACCGTACACTGCCGGACAGACGTTCGACGCGTCGTCGCGTACCGTTTTCAACCGCCTTGTCGAATTCGACCACGGCAAGACGAGCGTCTCGCCGGGCCTGGCTGAAAGCTGGACGATTTCCGACGACGGCAAGGAATACATCTTCAAGCTGCGCAAGGGCGTCAAGTTTGCCGCCACCGACTATTTCACCCCGACCCGCGAACTCAACGCCGACGACGTGGTGTTCTCGTTCCAGCGTCAGGTCGACAAGGCTGGTCCCTGGTTCCAGTACATTCCAGGCATTGCCTATCAGTATTATAATGACCAGTTCGGCGACAACATCACCAAGGTCGAGAAGGTCGATGACCTGACGGTGAAGTTCACCCTCAAGGATCCGGCGATCACCTTCATTCCGACGCTGGGCATGGACTTTGCTTCGGTCGTTTCCAAGGAATATGCCGACAAGCTGCAGGCCGACAAGACGCCTGAACTGTTCAACCAGAAGCCGATTGGCACTGGCCCGTTCATCTTCGTCGACTACCAGACCGATGCGGCCATCCGTTACAAGGCCAACCCGGATTATTGGGGCGGCAAGCAGAAGATCGACGATCTGGTTTTCGCCATCACCACCGATCCGGCGGTCCGCGCGCAGAAGCTGAAGGCCGGCGAATGCAACATCATGTCGTATCCGGCACCGGCTGACATCAAAGGTCTGCAGGCTGATGCGAACCTGAAGGTCGACGAGCAGGAAGGTCTCAACGTCGGCGCGCTGATGTACAATACTCAGCAGAAGCCGTTCGACGACGTCCGCGTCCGCAAGGCGCTCAACATGGCCATCAACAAGAAGGCGATCATCGACGCCGTGTTCCAGGGCGCTGGCCAGGTCGCGGTCAACCCGATCCCGCCGACGATGTGGTCCTACAACAAGGAAGTGAAGGACGATCCGTACGATCCGGATGCAGCCAAGAAGCTGCTCGCCGACGCCGGCGTCAAGGACCTGAAGATGAACGTCTGGGCCATGCCCGTGTCGCGTCCGTATATGCCGAACGCGCGCCGCACCGCCGAGCTGATCCAGGCGGATTTCGCCAAGGTCGGCGTGACGGTCGAGATCGTCAGCTACGATTGGGGTGAATACCTCAAGCGCGCTTCCGCCGTCGACCACGACGGCGCCGTCATCGTCGGCTGGACCGGCGACAATGGTGATCCGGACAACTTCCTCGGCGTACTCCTGAGCTGCGCTTCCGTCGGTTCGAACAACCGTGCGGAATGGTGCAACAAGGACTTCGATGCGCTCATCAACAAGGCCAAGACGGTTTCCGATCAGGCCGAGCGCACCAAGCTCTATGAACAGGCACAGGTCATCTTCAAGGAACAGGCGCCGTGGGCAACGCTCGCTCACTCCAAGGTGTTCATGCCGATGCAGAAGACCGTCTCCGGCTTTGCGATGGATCCGCTCGGTATCCATCGCTTCGACGGCGTCGATATCGCCGAATAAGGTTCGCGAAACGGGGGCGGCGCCTTCTGGCGCTGCCCCCACTCGCCCGCCATGCTGCGTTATATCCTCGGCAAGCTCGCCCTCATCATCCCGACCTTTATCGGGATAACCATCCTCGCCTTTGGCTTCGTGCGCATCCTGCCCGGTGATCCCGTGCTGGTGCTCGCGGGCGAACGCGGCCTGTCGCCTGAACGTCACACGGCGCTGATGCACCAGTTCGGCTTTGACCTGCCGATCTGGCAACAATATTTGACCTACCTGACCAACATTCTTGGCGGCGATTTCGGCACGTCCTTCTCCACCAAGACGCCGGTGCTCAGGGACTTCCTGATACGCTTCCCGGCAACGGTGGAACTCGCCATCTTCGCCATGATCTTCGCGGTCATTCTGGGTGTCGCCGCCGGCATCTTCGCCGCTATCCGCCGCGGCTCATGGTTCGATCAGCTGACCATGGGCACCGCATTGGCGGGCTACTCGATGCCGATCTTCTGGTGGGGACTGCTGCTGATCATCGTGTTCTCCGGCACGCTGCACTGGACGCCGGTCTCCGGCCGTATCGATCTTCTCTATTTCTTCAAGCCGGTCACCGGCTTCATGACCATCGATTCCCTGATCTCAGGGCAGAAGGGTGCGTTCCGTTCGGCGCTATCGCATCTCATTCTTCCAACCATCGTGCTCGGCACCATCCCGCTCGCCGTCATTGCCAGGCAGACACGCTCGGCCATGCTTGAGGTGCTGGGTGAGGATTATGTGCGCACCGCCCGTGCCAAAGGCCTGGCGCCGCGCCGCGTCATTGGACTGCATGCATTCCGCAACGCGCTGATCCCGGTCGTCACCACCATCGGCCTGCAGGTCGGCACGCTGTTGACCGGCGCCATCTTGACCGAGAGCATTTTCTCCTGGCCAGGCATCGGCAAGTGGATGATCGACGCCATTTCCAAGCGCGACTATTTCACCGTGCAAGGCGGGCTGCTGCTGATCGCCCTCATCGTGATGTCGGTCAACCTGATCGTCGACGTGCTTTATGCCGTCATCAATCCGCGTATACGGGCCAACTGACATGACAAACGAAAGCCCAGCCACGATCGAAGCCGCCACCGTCGTCAAGCAGCAGGATGCCCGGCTGCAGATGTTCGCGGAGTTCTGGCATTATTTCTCCATCAACAAGGGCGCGGTCATCGGGCTCTTCGTCTTTCTTCTGCTGATCCTGATCGCCATTCTCGCGCCGCTGCTGGCGCCGCATTCGGCGGACGATCAGTTCCGCGATTTCTTCCTGACGCCGCCAGCCTGGCAGGAAGGCGGCAACAGCCAGTTCCTGCTCGGCACCGACGCCGTCGGCCGCGACATGCTTTCGCGCCTGATCTATGGCTCGCGCTTTTCGCTCGCCATCGGTTTTGTCGTGGTCACCACGGCGCTGGTGTCGGGCGTTATTCTCGGCCTGCTCGCCGGCTACTGCCGTGGTTGGGTCGACACGCTGATCATGCGCATCATGGACATCATCCTGGCCTTCCCGTCGCTGCTGCTCGCACTCGTGCTGGTCGCGGTTCTCGGGCCCGGCCTCGTCAACGCCATGATCGCCATCGCCTTCGTGCTGCAGCCGCATTTCGCCCGGCTCACCCGTGCCGCCGTGATGGCGGAGAAGAACCGTGAATATGTCATCTCGGCCAAGGTCGCCGGCGCCAGCCACATCAGGCTGATGCTGGTGACGATCCTGCCCAACTGTATCGCACCGCTGATCGTGCAGGCGACGCTGTCCTTCTCCAACGCCATTCTCGAAGCGGCAGCGCTGGGCTTTCTCGGCATGGGTGCGCAGCCGCCGACGCCCGAATGGGGCACCATGCTGGCCGAAGCGCGCGAGTTCATCCTGCGCGCCTGGTGGGTGGTGACATTCCCTGGCCTCGCCATCCTGATCACCGTGTTCGCCATCAACCTGATCGGCGACGGCCTGCGCGATGCGCTCGACCCCAAACTGAAGAGGTCGTGAGCATGCCTCTGCTCGAGATCAAGAACCTTACGGTTTCCTTCGATACTGCCGCCGGACCGTTCATGGCCGTGCAAGGCATCGATCTGTCGGTCGAGCCGCGCGAGGTGCTGGCCATCGTTGGTGAATCCGGCTCTGGCAAATCGGTATCGATGCTGGCGGTGATGGGGCTGTTGCCCAACACGGCCACGGTCAAGGCCGACCGCATGGCTTTCGATGGCGTCGATCTGTTGAAGCTCAGCCCGTCCGAGCGGCGCAAGATCGTCGGCAAGGACATCTCGATGATTTTCCAAGAGCCGATCGCCAGCCTCAATCCATGTTTTACGGTCGGCTTCCAGATCGAGGAAGTGCTGCGTTTCCACATGGGCATGGACCGTGCCAAGCGCCGGGCCCGCGCCATCGAGCTGATGAAGCTGGTCGGCATTGCCGATCCGGAAGAGCGGTTGAACTCCTTCCCGCACCAGATGTCGGGCGGTCAGTGCCAGCGCGTCATGATCGCCATCGCTATCGCCTGCAATCCGAAGCTGCTGATCGCCGACGAGCCGACCACCGCGCTCGACGT
>JBDSLV010000467.1:0-25747 GCA_039916205.1 Mesorhizobium sp.
TCGGCGCAAGTGGCCTGCAAACATTCCTGCGCATCACCTTGCCGCTCAGCCTGCCCGGCGTCGCCTCGGCGGCAAGCTTCGTGTTCGTGCTGGCGATCGGTGATTTCCTGACCCCGCAAATGGTCGGCGGCATCAGCGGCTTCACTTTCGGCCGCATCCTCTACAGCCAGTTCGGCACCGCCTATAACTGGCCGTTCGGGGCGGCGTTGTCGGTAGCGCTGGCGGTCGTGGTGATCGCCGCAATCCTCATCGGCGAGCGATCCGGGCGCAACCGGGGGACGTCCGTATGACCACCCTGCCCCGGTTCTCCACCATCTTTCTCGGTGCGATCACGACGCTGGTCGCCGTGCTGCTCTACAGTCCGCTTTTCGTGCCGATCGTGTCGTCGTTCTTCACCATTTCGCACGGCACTGTCGACTGGTCGTCGCCAACCTTCGCAACCTATGTCGCGCTGGCGGAAAACCATGACATCTTGGCTGCGTTGCGCACCACGCTGATCGTCGGCGTCTGCACCGTCATCCTGTCGGTGGTCAGCGGAACCCTGCTGGCGCTCTACTATCACGGCCGCCGGTCCGGGCGTTCGATCCTGCAGTTCATCATCTTCCTGCCGTTCCTGATGCCGCCGATCATCAGCGGCCTGGCGCTCTTGATCTTCTTCCGCGAAATCGGCCTCGAACGCTCGCTGCTGACGGTCGTCATCGGACACACCGTCTTCGTGCTGGCGATCGTCTACCGCACGGTATTGATGCGGCTGCAGTCGATGAGCCGCACGCTGGTCGAAGCCTCCTATGATCTTGGCGCCACGGGCTGGCAGACGTTCTGGCGCATCATCCTGCCGAACCTGTCGAGCGCGATGGTCGGCGGCGCCATCCTGGCCTTCGCCCTGTCCTTCGACGAGACCATGATCACCATCCTGGTCACCGGCACGCAGAGCACGCTGCCGGTCAGGCTGTGGGCGATGATGCGGCTTGGCTTCTCACCCGACATCAATGCGCTGGTGGCGCTGATCCTCATGTTCACCGTGCTGCTTTGTGTGCTCGCCGCCCGCTTTCTCATCCCCAAACAGATGGCGACGCAACGGAATTGACGGCCTCAGCTTGCCGCGGTGAACGCTCGATTGCGGTCAATCAACTCACGGACGAAGGCCTGGACAAGGCTTCGGGTTTCGTCGGCCTTGCGGTAGGCGATCAGGTGCCTTGAGGAGAAGGTGTAGGATCCCGGCTTGATCGCCCGCAAGTCGCCGGTCTCAACCCATGACGAGGCGAAATGCATCGGCAGGAAACCGATGAAATTGCCCGACAGGATCAGCATCAACTGGGCTTCCATGTGGATGACCGATGCGCTGGCTCTCGGGTGCCCGACCAAATAGAGATCGTCGAAATAGCGGTAGCTGCGTACTGAAAATCGGGCCGCGTCGATCGCACTCTGGTCGATGCGGGAATCGTGCAGGGCGAAGAGCGGATGCCGCCGGCCGCAATAGAGGAAATGCGGTTCGCCGCAATAGTCCCGATAGACGACGCCCGGCGCCTTCTGAGACAGCGGCCCGATGACGATGTCGCGGCCACCATCGGCGACCTGCTGCTCGAGTTCGGACGGTGTGCCCAGCGTCAAGTCGATAAAGACGTCGGAATCAGGTCCCATGAAGCGCTTCAGAGCGTGCTGGATGCCCAGTTCATCGCTCGTGAAGACGCCGTCCGAAGTCCCGATGCGCAACCGGCCCGACAGGCTGCCGCTGGCAGCGCTGATGCGATGGCCGAAATCGTCGAGATCGCGGAACAGCTTCAGCGCCGCGTCATAAGTCGCCTGTCCGACCTCGGTGAGACGGAACTGCTTGCGCCCGCGGTGACAGAGTTGCGCGCCGATGCGCTTCTCCAACTCCGCCAGATGCGTGCTCAGCGTCGGCTGCGACAAGTTGAGGGTGATCTGTGCATCGGCGAAACCGCCTGAATCCGCCAGCGCCACGAAGACGCGGAGCAGGCGGATGTCAATGTTGTCGAGCCGACGCATGCCTGCCTCCTCGATTGATGATGCATCGACATTATTCGATGTAAAATTCGAAATAAACTCATTTACATGAATGTTGAAAATCGCGACCCTTGTCGCAACAAAAATGGGGAACAATCATGAAAACAACATTCGCCACAGCGCTGTCCGCGGCACTTCTGCTCGCCAGTTCGCAATTCGCCTTGAGCGCCGACCAGATTCGCATCCTGGCTCCAACCTGGCTCGGGTTTGCGCCCGTCCACATCGCCAGCGATCTCGGCTGCTTCGCTGCCAAGGACCTTGACGTCAGCATCAAGTTCGAGGACGACCTGACCAATGTCATGGCGGCGATGGCGCGCGGCGACATCGAGATGCAGATGCGCTCCGTCGGCGAATATCAGGGCCGCCCGCGCGACGCGTCGACGCCAGGCATCATCATCGGCACCATCGATGAATCCGTCGGCGGCGACGGCGTCATCACTGACGATGCGATCAAGTCGGTCGCCGATCTCAAGGGCAAGGTGGTCGCCGCAGAGCCCAACATTCCTTCACGCCTGCTGCTTCAGATGGAGCTCAAACAGGCCGGCCTGTCGCTGAAGGATCTCCAGATCAAGGACATCGCCACGGCTGATACGGGCGCGGTTTTCGTCGACCCATCGATTGCCGCGGTCGCGACCTATGAGCCGTTCATGTCGCAGGCAATCAAGGCTTCGACTCGTCCGGGTGCCCGCATGCTGGTCTCGTCCAAGGATCACCGCGGCATTATCATCGACGCGATCATCGCCCGCAATGACGACTTCAAGGCGAACCCCGACAAATACACCAGGTTCCTCGGCTGCATCTACGACGCTGTCGACTTCATCAAGGCGGAACCCGCGAAATTCGCCGACATGGCCTCCAAGCATTTCGGCCTGACGCCGGCTGAAGTGTCCGATATCGTCAACTCCAGCCTGTCCTATACGACGCTGTCGGAATCGCTCGCCTACATGGGCAAGGCCGGAGAGAAAGGCACGCTGCACGGCATCTTCGACACCGTGATGGGGCTCAACCTGGAGAACGGCGCCGCCGACACCAAACTTGTGGCGGCCGACCAGATCGACAACTCGGCGATCAACAAGGTGCGGGTAAAATAGGGCTCCGGAACAGGGTCCGGCAGCCGCCATCTGGCGCCTGCCGGTGATCTCTTCATCAGCCGCTCCCAAAGAGCGAGCGCGCTTTCGATCACCCGGGGATAGTGATTTGTTCAGCAGCCTGTTTGTTTTTCGCGGCCGTGCATCGCCGGTGGTCGAGTTTGCCGTCAGTGTCGCGGCTGCAGTGCTCGTCGTTGCGCTTTGGGAACTGGCGGCACGCGCCGGCTTTATCGCGCCGCAGTTCCTGCCGTCGCCGAGCCGCGTCGTCGTTGCCTTGTGGACGATGCTGACCGAGCAGAACCTGCTCTGGCATGTCGGGGTTTCGACCCTCCGCGTCTGGATCGCCTTCCTGCTTGCCGCCGTCATGGCGATCCCGATCGGCATCATGATGAGCAGCTACCGGATCGTCGGCGCGGCCCTGGAGCCAATGATCGACTTCATCCGCTACCTGCCGGTGCCCGCACTCGTGCCGCTGTCCATCATCTGGTTCGGTGTCGGCGAGGAGACCAAGATATTCCTGCTCTGGCTGGGCACATTCTTCCAGCTCGTGCTGCTCGTCGCCGACGACATGCGGCGGGTGCCGCAGGAATTCGTCGAGGTCGCCCGCACCGTTGGCGCCAATTCGCGGCAGGTGATGACCGATGTCGCCCTGCGCTGGATGGGGCCGACGCTGCTCGACAATCTCAGGATCACGCTCGGCTGGTGCTGGACCTACCTGATCATCGCCGAGATCGTCGCCGCCGATTCCGGCATCGGCTATGTGATCTGGACGGCGCGGCGCTTCGTCAAGACGCCCGAAGTCATGGCCGGCGTCGTCGTCATCGGCCTGATCGGCCTGATCACCGACCAGTTCCTTCGCCTGCTTCACCGCCGGCTGTTCCGGTATCTGTGAGGGATATGACAATGACCGGATATGTTCAGTTCGTTGACACGGCGAAGTCCTTCGGCCCGGTCAATGTCGTGCGGAAGACCAGCCTTGGTCTCGACCGCAATTCACTGGTCGTTTTCCTTGGGCCGTCAGGCTGCGGCAAGACCACGCTGATGCGGATGGTCGGCGGCCTTGACGAGCCGAGTTCGGGCTCGATCCTGCTTGGCGGCGAAAAGGTGGTGAAGCCGGACCGCCGGCGCGGCATGGTGTTCCAGTCCTATTCATCCTTTCCCTGGCTGACCGTCGAGAAGAACATCGCCTTCGGCATGCGCTACAGGAAGGACCTTGACGCCGGGCAAAAGGCCGAGCGCATCGGTCACTATCTCGACCTGTTCGGTCTCGCTGACTTCGCCGGCTCCTATCCGAACCGGATCTCCGGCGGCATGCGCCAGCGCGTCGCCATTGCGCGAACCCTGGCAGCAGGGTCGGATGTGCTGCTGATGGACGAGCCCTTCGGCGCACTCGATGCGTTGACCCGCGAACGCCTCCAGGTCGAGTTGCGGCAGATCCAGATCCGCGAGGAAAAGACCGTCATCTTCGTCACCCATGATGTCGAGGAAGCGGTGTTCCTTGCCGACCGGATCATCCTGTTCTCGCGCAGGCCAGCCTCGGTCGTCGCCGACATCGATGTGGCGGCCGAGCTTGGTCCGGATCGGCCGCTGGAAATCCGGGAAACCCAGAAATTCTTCGAATTGCGCAACAAGGTCCTGCACCTGATCCGCAACGAAACTGGAGTGGTCGTATGAGCCTCTCTCTCTCCGGAAAGACGGTCGTGATCACCGGCGCGAGCCGGGGTATCGGTCTCGGCATCGCCAAGGGCTTCGCGCAGGCCGGCGCCAGCCTGCATCTGATCGCGAACGACCCGGCGGTTCACGAACGGGCACATGAGCTGGGCGCCACCAGCGCCGAGGCTGACATTGCCGATCGTGCGGTCGTTGCGGCCGCGCTCGAACCGGTCGCCCGCATCGACGTGCTCATCAACAATGCCGGCCTCGAATTGATGACGCCGATCACCGACAGTGGCGACGACAACGAAGCGGCGTTCCGGCGCATTATCGAGATCAACATCATCGGCACGGCGCTGGTTACGGCCCGTGCCGTGCCGCGCATGCAGGCAGGCGGCTCGATCATCAACACCGCGTCGATCTGGGGCCGGGTCGCCGAGGCGCGGTTCGGCGCCTATGTCGCATCCAAGCACGCGATTATCGGCCTGACCAAGACCTGGGCCAAGGAGCTTGGACCGAAGGGCATCCGCGTCAATGCGGTCTGTCCCGGCTGGGTCCGCACCGAGGCGTCGATGCGCTCGCTCGGCCGCATGGCGCAGCAGGGCGATGTCAGCGAGGCGACGCTGCTCGAAAGCATCGTCGGCGCCCAGGCGCTGCCCGGCCTGATGGAGCCGGCAGACATGGCGGGCACCTATCTGTTCCTGGCATCGGACCTCGCCGCCAACATCACCGGACAGTCGCTCGGCGTCGACAGAGGAGAAGTACCTTGGTAACCCCGCTTCACGGAAAGCGCGCCCTGGTCACCGGTGCGGCCAGCGGCATCGGCCGCGCGACCGCGCTCGCCTTGCGGGAGGCAGGCGCCACCGTTCTCGGGCTCGACCTGAAGGCGTCGGAAGGCGATATCCCGATCCTTGCCTGCGACCTCGCCAGCGAGGCCGATATCATTGCAGCGGTCAGGCAAGGCGCGGAACGGATTGGCGGCTATGACATTCTCGTCAACAATGCCGGCATCCTCCAGGAGGCGCCGCTTGACGCGATTTCTCTCGAGCATGTCGACCGCATGTTCGCGGTCAATGTGCGCGGCGCTATTCTCGTGGCGCGGGAAGTCCTGCCCTATCTTCCCGATAGCGGCCGCATCATCAACATCGCTTCGGAGCTTGCCTATCTCGGCCGGGCGAACGCCTCGGTCTATTGCGCGACGAAGGCGGCCCTGCTCGGCCTGACCCGCTCCTGGGCGCGCGAGCTTGCCCCTCGCATCCTCGTCAACGCCGTGGCGCCCGGGCCGACCGACACGCCGCTCCTCGGCTTTGAGACCCTCACCGAGAGCCAGCGCGCGCAGGAAACCACCCATCCGTTGGGGCGGATCGGACGGCCGGATGAAATCGCCTCCGCGGTGGTTTTCCTGGCCGGCCCGGGCGCCACTTTTTTCACCGGACAATGCCTGGGCGCCAATGGCGGCGCGGCAATGCTTTGAAATGAGATGATCATGAAAGACAGAGTTTTCCTCGCCGAACTGCCGTGGCCCGAAGCTGAGAAGCGGATCGCCGCCGGCGCGCCCGTCTTCCTGCCGCTTGGAGCAACCGAACAGCATGGCCACCACATGGCGATGAATGTCGATGTCGTCCTCCCGACCGCTATTGCTGAAGCAGTCGCCAGGCGAGTCGGTGGCCTCGTCGCGCCGACCATCGCCTACGGCAACCGCTCACAGCCGAGAACGGGTGGCGGTCCTGCCTTCCCCGGCACGATCAACATCACCGCGCATACGTTCTCGCTGCTGGTCAAGGATGTGATCCGCGACCTCTATCGGCAGAAGGTTCGGCGCATCGTCGTGCTCAACGGCCACTACGAGAACATCGGTCCGTCGATCGAGGGCATCGAACTGGCGCTGGACGCCATCGGCCGCGAGCGGGCGGCGGATCTGACGATCCTGCGCATCGACCATTGGGAAATGGTGCGCGCCGAGACGCTGGCGAAGGTTTTCCCCGATGGCTACCCCGGCATCGAGCTCGAGCACGCGAGCGTGATCGAGACCTCGATGATGCTGGCGCTGCGCCCGGAACTGGTCGATCTCGGCAAGGCGCTGCATGACGGGCCGGCACAATTCAAACCCTATGATCGCTACCCTCGGCCTGCCGACGAAGTGCCGCCCTCGGGCGTGCTGTCGCTGACCGAGGGCTCGTCGGCCGAGAAGGGCCGCTGGCTGCTCGACGACTGCGAGGCGCGGATCGCGGATATCGTCAAACATGAATTCTTCTGAGGTGCCTACATCATGAGCAGCAATTTCTTCCAGCCGGTCGACGCGTCGGCTGTTCCTCGCTTCGCCGGGCTCTCGACTTTCATGCGGCTACCGGCGGTGGCCAGCGCCGAGGGGCTCGACATAGCACTTGTCGGAATACCGTGGGACGGCGGCACCACCAACCGCGCCGGCGCCCGCCACGGCCCGCGCGAGATCCGCAATCAGTCGAGCCTGATGCGGCGCGCCCATCATGTCTCGGGGACAGAGCCGTTCAGCATCGCCAACGTTGCCGATGTCGGAGATGTCTCCGTCAATCCCATCAACTTGCTGGACGGATTGAAGCGCATCGAGGACGGCATCGCGGAGATCGTTGCGGCGGGCGCCATTCCGCTTGCCGCCGGCGGCGATCATCTGACGACGCTGCCGGTGCTGCGCGCCATCGCCAAGGACAGGCCCGTCGGCATGATCCATTTCGACGCGCATTCCGACACCAATGACAGCTATTTCGGCGACAATCCTTACACGCACGGCACGCCCTTCCGCCGGGCCATCGAGGAGGGACTGCTCGATCCGAAGCGCATCGTACAAATCGGTATTCGCGGCTCCATCTACGAGCCAGGCGAACATGACTGGGCGGTCGCCCAAGGTATCCGCATCATCTACATGGAGGAGTTCGTCAGGCGCGGCGCAGCCAGTGTCATGGAAGAGGCGCGCGCCATCGCCGGCAGCGGACCGACCTATGTCACCTTCGACATCGACTGCATCGACCCGTCGATGGCGCCGGGCACCGGTACGCCCGAACTGGGCGGGTTCACCACCCGAGAAGCACAGGAGATGGTTCGCCTTCTCCAGGGGCTGAACATTGTCGGCGCCGACGTCGTGGAAGTCGCGCCGCCGTTCGATCTCGGCGGCATGACGGCGCTCGCCGGCGCGACAATGATGTTCGAACTGCTGTGCGTGATTGCGAAGTCCGTCTCGGAACGCCGGGGGCAGGCCTGATCGTGCCGGTCAGGCGAAGGCGGTATCGATCGCACTCTGGAGCATCATCGTAACGCAGCCGGCGCAAGATCGAAGACCCGCCCAGGGTTGAGGATGTTGTTCGGATCAAGCGCGGCCTTCAGCCGCCGCATCGTGGCGATTTCGGCATCGCTGCGCACCAGGTGCAGCCACTGCTTCTTGTCGAGGCCGATGCCATGTTCGGCCGAGACGCCGCCACCGGCCGTGGCCACGCCGCGGTAGACGATGTCATATGCGGCAGCCAAGTCCGTGCTGCGAACCTGATAGTGCAGATTGCCGTCACCGAGATGGCCGAAGACATAGATGTCGGCGCCGGGATCGACGGCGCGGATGGCGGCTTCCGCCTCTCGCAGGAAAGCTCCCATGCGAGCCAGCGGAATGCTGATGTCGACGCCGATCAGTCCCTTCATCGAAAACAGGAAGCGATTGGCGTCCTCACGCACATCCCACAGCGCGCGGAATTCGCGCGGCGACTGCGATACGACGACATCCTCGACCACGCCGTCCTCGACCGCCTCCATCAGCACCTCGGCGAAGCGCTCGCCATCACGCTCAGGTTCGCTGCCCTGTATCTCGGCCAGCACATAGACGGGCGACCCCGCCGGCAGTGGTGCCGGCATGGCCATGGTTGCAACCATGGCGTCATAGAGGGGGGCGAAGTTGACTTCATAGGCCGACAGCAGCGGGCCGAGTTTTTGCCGCAGCAGCCCAAGCAGCGCGATGGCCGCATCAAGCGATGAGAGCGCGCAGAAGGCATTCACTTCCGAAGCCGGCTTTGGGTGCAGCCGAAGTGCCGCGCGCGTGACGACGCCAAGCGTGCCTTCCGTACCGATGAAGAGCTGGCCGAGGTCATAGCCGGAATTGTCCTTGGGCAGGCCCTTGAGCGAAGTCAGCACGCTGCCATCGGCAAGCACGGCTTCCAGCCCCAGCACCTGCGCGCGGTACATGCCATAGCGCAGCACACGGATGCCGCCGGCATTGGTGGCGATGTTGCCGCCGACCGTGGCCGAACCGCGCGCACCGATGTCGACGCCGAACATCAGCCCGGCGCCGTCAGCCGCTTCCTGCACTGACTGCAGGGTTGCGCCTGCCTCGGCGACGATGCTGGCCGCCTGCTGGTCGGGTGCGGCAAGGCTGGTCATGCGTTCCAGCGACAGCACCACTTCACCAGGCTGCACGCGGGCCGAGCCGGTCAGCCCGGTGCGGCCGCCCTGGACGACGACAGGCTGGCCAAGACGGTTG
The DNA here is from genome assembly GCA_039916205.1 of Mesorhizobium sp. Classification (GTDB taxonomy): domain Bacteria; phylum Pseudomonadota; class Alphaproteobacteria; order Rhizobiales; family Rhizobiaceae; genus Mesorhizobium. Next base: position 9,262 of record JBDSLV010000467.1, read on the forward strand.
CATGCGGCAAGTGCCGCTGCGACGCCAACCGTGTCGCGCGGGCGTAGCACCACTTCGGGAAGGAGACCGAGCTTGCCGTCGGGATCGTCGCGATAGCGCTGATCAACGTCGGAGCCGGCGAGTATGGCGTCCGCTCCAAGTTGGTTGCCGAGTTCAGAGACAAGCCTTTGCGCTTCAGGCGACATCGGGTTCACGCCTTTGCCCTGATCATCGCCCACCATGCCTGCCATCCTTGATACTGTTGCCAGCCGACCATATTCGCGATCGCCTGCCGGTCAACAGCGGAAGCATGTGTCCGGCGCCAATCCCTGGAGAGGCGCCGGACGGCAGCAGACTACTGCAGCTTCGCCTGCAAGGCGTTGACGTCGTCGGTGGTCATTTCGCCGTCGGTCGTCACCTTGCCGTCGACGATCTTCCAGAGGCGGAATGGACCGGTAATGTCGCCATACTTGTCGAAGGCGACCGGACCAATGACGCCCTCATAACGGATCGGCTTGCCATCCTTGATCAGGCCGAGCGCCTTGGCGAACTCTTCCTTGCCGGCAAAGATCGGCGTGCCGGCCGGGTCGACCGCCTTGTACATGGCGTCCTTGATCTTGGCCGGATCCTCGGAGCCGGCAATGGCGATGGCCAAGCCCACGATGGCGCCGGCATCATAGGAACGATCCGCCGCCGGGTTGGACGGCTCGATGCCGGAGAAGGTCTTGTAGTTCTTCATGAAATAGTCGGTGGAGGCCGTCGGGCTGGTGCCGGACGACGTGCCATAGGCTTCCTTCAGATAATCGGCGCCAACGGACTCGATGAAGTCAGGGCTGTTCATGCCGTCATTGAGCAGGAATTTCTGCACGCCGCCTTGCGAAATCCAGGTGCGGGCAACCGTCGCGCCGTCGACAGGCGTGCTGACGAGGTAGAGCCCGTCCGGCTCGCCGCCCATCGCCGCCGTCACTTCCGAAGCATAGCTCGACTGCTTTTCGTTGTAGGGCGTGTCGGACACGATGGTGCCGCCGAGCGCTTTGTAGGCGCGCGAGAACTCGGCCACCATGTTGACGCCGAAATCGTTGTTGACGTGGATGATCGACAGTTTCTTGAAGCCCTTGTCGATAGCGTATTTGGCGGCAGCGACACCTTGCAGCGCATCCGAGGTGATGGTGCGGAAGAAGATGCCGTTGGTCTTGCCGTCGCGGCCGAGCGCCGTCAACGTCGGCGAGGACGAAGCCGGCGACACCTGGACGATCTTGGCCGGCGCGGTGACCGAGGTCAGGATCGGGATCGACACCGACGAGATGATGCCGCCGATGATGACCGGCACCTTCTTGACCTGCACCAGCTGGGTCGCGGCGTCGACGGCGATGTTGCCCTGGCTCTGGCTGTCGCGGGTGTCGGTGACGAGATCGCAGCCGCGCACGCCGCCGGCTTCATTGATGTCGCGGAAGGCCATCTCGACCGACTTGGCGCCGGCCTGGCCATACTCGCCGGCCGGGCCGGTCAGTTCCATGACCAAACCGACTGTGATCTTGCAGTCCGCCGCGTGGGCGGTGCCGGCCATCGTGACGAGAGCGAGCGCGGTGGTGAGTTGGAGTATCGTCTTTCTCATTTTTGTTCCCCTTTGAGCTACACGAACTATTTTCACGTCTGGAGCGTTTCAGCGTTCCGGCACCTGCAGCCAGGTTTCATGCAGATGTCGCCATTGGACGCCGTTGGGCGCCGATGAACTGGTGGTGAAAACGGCACTGGATTGGCGACGGCTGTGCTTGCCTCCGCGCAGTTGGGCTTCGACGTAGAAGACGACGATCGTGTCATCATTCTGCCAACCGGGCCGGATGTCCTCGATCGTAATGGCAAAGCCGTCATCGCAGGTGGCGCGGCTCGAGCGGACATGGTCGATCACCGTGTCGCGATCGAGAACCTGGCCGTCCGGCGTCACCAAGCCGAAGCCTTCGCCCATGACGCGCTCGAAGCGGCTGAAGTCGACTGTGTCGGCTCGCGCCGCGACAAACCAGTCGACGAACAGGCGATGCAGGTCGACCACCTCGGCGCTGGCCTTGGGAAACAGGGTCTCGTCGATAGCGCTCATGTCCGCCCTGCGTTCAAATTGTAGTGCATAATCGAGCCGTGGCGGCCATGGCGGTCGCGCTCCAGCGTGTAGACATCGCCCTCGAGGCCATGGCTTTGCGCGATGATGGCGGCGATCCGCGCCATGTCCTTGGCGTCAAGCGAGACATCCATGATCCTGGCATTGGCCAGCGCATGGGCCTGGTTGCGGGCACCGACGATGACAGCCGCCACTTGCGGCTGCTCCAGTACCCAGGCGCTGGCGATGGTGGCGATGTCGACGCCATGGCGATCGCCGACCGCTTTCAATGTCCGCAGCAACAGCTGAAACAGATCCCAGCCGCCGAAATCGTCGATGATCAGCTTGTACTTGACCAGTGACCGGTTCTCGAGTGGCATGGCCGGCTCTTCGACATCAAGCCATTTGTCGCTGAGGAAGCCGCCCGCCACGGAGCCATAGCAAAGAAAGCTGACGCCGTTCTGCCTGGCAAGCTCCGCAAGGCTGTTGGCCGGCCGCTGGTCGAGCACGGAATATTGCAATTGCTGGCTGACCAACGGGATGCCAGCGGCGAGGATTTCGGCCAACCGTGGCGTGTCGAAATTGGTGGTGCCGAGATTGCGCAGCTTGCCTTCGACACGAAGCTCGTTGAGCCAGCCCATCGCATCGACATAGCGCGGCTGTGCGTAGTCCCACCAATGGAACTGCACGAGGTCAATCCGCTCGGTCTTCAGCCGCCGCAACGACTGGTCGACGATGCCCCTGATATAATCGCGGCTGATGCCGGCAAGCCGTTCGAGGTCGGGCACCATCTTGGTGTGGACCTTCATTTTGGCAGCGACATCGAGCCCGCGCTCGGCGGCCAGCCGCAGCCGCGCCGCGCCAATCAGCTCTTCGACCCCGGTATAGATATCGGCGCAGTCATAGGTTCGGATGCCGGCGTCGAAAGTGGCAATCAGGTCGGTTACAGCCTGCTGGCGATCGATGGCGCCGTGGCCGCCGGCGAGCTGCCAGCCGCCGCGAATGACGCGTGAAATCGTATAGCCGGGCCCGAGTTCGAAGGATTTTCCGCCCATATCTAGTCATTCTCCTTCGGCAGCGGCACCGCCGTGGTTTCGGCATGGCTGAAGCGCCGCTTGGCTGTCCTGACGATCCGCAACCGGCTGGCGCAATTGGGATCAGGACAGGCGATCTCGGCATCCGAGGTCATCCAGTCATTCCTGTCGGTCGGGCGCTGCTTGGCCGCCAGCAGCGGCAAGACAGCGGCCAGCGAATAGATCGAAAAGCCCTGCCCTGCCGGCAGCGACAGCATTTCGCCCTTCAACTCGAAATAGTCGCCTTCCTTGGCGCCGCAATAGATCGGCTTGCCCTTTGGGATGACCGCTTCGACGCGAAGATCGAAGAGTTCGAAACCGTCGTCGGCCACTCAGACCTCCACCAGGCTGAAGGTGACATCGCAGGCGCCATTGCGGCGAATGATGCCACATGCGGCGGCGAACTGGTCGCGCTCCTCGCCAAGCACTTGCGCCACCACGCTGCCGGCCAGCCAGCCGATCGGGAACAGAAGGCGCGCGCCCTGTCCGTAGTACAGGCCGATGTCGAAAATCGCATTGGGATTGCCGCCCCACATGCGTGGCGGCACATAGGCCAGCACGATGTCGCCCGGCTGTGGGTTCAGCGTCGCGTTTTCCGCTGGCAAGGGCCGGGCATAGGCCTGGCCTTCGAGGTCGGCGGATGGAACCGGGCATGAGATTTCCGGCCCGGTCCACATCGCGTGAATGCCGGCAACGACGCGTGGTTTGGTGAGATATGCCGAGAGAAAGGCTGCATTTTCCGGCGCCTTCTCCGGCAGCAACAGCGCCGTGACGGAAAGCTTGGAGCGCGGCTCGGTGATCTGGATTGCGGGCTTGGTCATGTAAGATCTTTCAAGACGGAGGTTTGCAGCTTGCTGCGCAGGAAGGTGAAAGGCCGGCTGATGTCGGCGACCAGGGACTCGCGTGCCGACTGCGCATCCTGCGTGGCGAGCGCCGTGACGATGCTGCGGTGATGTTGGGCGGTATCGACCTCGCCGGCTTCCGAAAAGGCGTAGATGGCGACACGGATGCAGGGCCCGGACTGCAGCCACAGGCTCTCGATCATCGGGATAAGCACGGCCGAGCCACAGGAACGATAAATCTCGAAGTGAAAACTCTGGTTGAGCGTCACTTCGCGATCGACATCCTTCTTGTGCTTCAGCGCCCGCATCTCGTCCCATTCGCCAAGGATGGTCTCGATGGTGGCGATCTGGCGCGGTCCCATGCGCGCGGCGGCCAACGCGATCGCCTCGCCCTCGATCAGGATGCGGGCGCGCAACAGGTCATCGAGACGGTCCAGTGTGATCGGCGGCACGCGGACCGAGCGGTTGGGCAGCGCCTCCAGGGCTTTTTCCGTGATCAGCCGTCCGAGTGCCTCGCGCACCGGCATGGTCGAGGTGACCAGCGCGTCGGCGAGGCCACGGATGGTCAAAACTTGGCTGGGCTCAAACAGCCCGCCAATCAGGGCGCGGCGCAATTCGGAATAGACGCGATCCTGCACGGTTTCGCGGCCGACCGGCGCAAGCTGGGCAGCGATCGCCTCGTTGTTCTTTTCGATGGCGGCCTTTTGCATGGCACTCCCGGTTCTGGCCCGTTTTTGGCTTGCGAAGAAAATTAAAGCTGATTAGCGTGATCAAAGCAAGTGTGATCACAAATCAAAAATCAGAAGGCGGCAATGATCGTCTTCGGCCCAGAGGGTGTGATGAGCGAGGCAACCGAACGGCAAGGAGCGGGAAGCCGCGCGCCGGTTCTGACGGCGAGGAACGTCGTCAGGCGGTTCGGCGGCCTTGTCGCGGTCAACGATGTTTCGTTCGATGTACGGTCCGGGGAAATTCTTGGCCTGATCGGCCCGAACGGCGCCGGCAAGACGACGATGTTCGATCTTCTCGCAGGCAGCATCCTGCCAACCAGCGGTGAAATCCTGCTCAACGGCACATTGGTCTCCGGCGAAGCCGCACACCGCCGTATCGGCCGTGGCCTTGGCCGCACATTCCAGATCCCCCGGCCATTGCCGAACCTGACGCTGGTCGAAAACATCATGCTGGCCGCCCAAGGTCAGTCCGGCGAAAGGCTGCTCGCCAACTTCCTGACGCCCGGGCGGGTCGCCACCGAAGAGAGGATTGGCAAGAAGAAGGCGCTGGAATTGCTCGAACTTGTTTCGCTCACCCGCCTCGCGCATGAGCCGGCGCGCGTGCTCTCCGGCGGCCAGCGCAAATTGCTCGAACTCGCCCGCGTCATGATGGCTGACCCGGCGATCATCCTGCTTGACGAGCCGGCCGCCGGCGTCAACGCGACGCTGCTGGAGGTCATTATCGACCGCATCCGCGACATCAATGCGCGCGGCATCACCTTCCTGCTGATCGAGCACAATATCGACATGGTGACGCGGCTCTGCCATCGCGTTCTGGTCATGGCGAGCGGGCAGTTGCTCAGCGAAGGCACGGCGGAAGAGGTTGCCCGCGATCCACGCGTCATCGAGGCCTATCTCGGAGGCGCGGCATGAGCGAGACCGTTCTCGATGTGCGCGATCTGGAGGCCGGCTATGAGCCGGGCGTGCCGATCGTGCGCGGTGCCTCGATCACCGTGAAGAAGGGCGAGATCGTCGTCGTGCTCGGCCCCAATGGCGCCGGCAAGTCGAGTTTCATCAAGGCCATTGCCGGCCTTGTGCCGATCACCGGCGGCACGGTGCTGCTGGACGGCAAGGACATCACCGCCGCTCCCGCCCACACCATGGTGCGGCTCGGCCTCGCCTTCGTTCCGCAAACAGAAAACATCTTCCCGCTGATGTCGGTCGAGGACAATCTCAGGGTTGCCTGCGGCATCCTCGAGCGGCGCGAAATCCCCGGCCGTATCGAGGAAATGTATGCCGCCTTCCCCGATCTCGTCCGTCAGCGCAAGACCGCCGCCGGAAACCTGTCGGGTGGCCAGCGGCAGATGCTGGCCGTCGCGCGGGCGCTGATCGTTCATCCCAAGGTGCTGGTGCTCGACGAACCTTCCGCCGGCCTGTCGCCCAAGTTCGTGTCGATGGTGTTCGAGATGCTGGCCGGCATCCGCAAGTCCGGCGTCACCATCCTCCTGGTGGAACAGAACGCCAAGGCCGCACTTGCCATCGGCGACCGCGCCTATGTGCTGGTCGAAGGCAAGGACCGGCACGAGGGCGTTGCTTCCGAGCTCTGGAACGACCCGGTCGTCGCCGAGCTTTATCTGGGTCAGCGTCCCCAGCATGGCAAGGGAGGCGCGGCATGAACCTGCAATTTGTCGTCGACGGACTGCTGACAGGCTCGATGATCGGCCTCGGTGCGATCGGCGTGACGCTCACCTACTCGATCCTGCGCTTCTCCAATTTCGCCCATGGCGACTTCATGGCCTGGGGCACCTATGCGACGTTGGCCGTCGTCAGCGCCATCGGTGCGATTATCGGCAAGGTGGCGCCGATTGCGCCCCTCTCCTTCGGTTGGCCGCTGATCGTCGCGCTCATCGCCGGCATGGCGTTCACCGCCCTGCTGGCGTTGCTGCTCGACAAGGTGCTGTTTTCGCGGCTGCGCTCGCAAGGACAGGCGATCATCGTGGTGATGGCAAGCTTCGGCGCCTCGATGGCGCTCAGAAGCCTGCTCGAATTCAGCTTCAGCTCGCGGCCAACCTATTTCAGCCGGGCGATCCAGATCGCCATGCCGGTCGGTTTCGGCATCCGCATCACGCCTGACCAGATCGCCCTTTTGCTGCTGACCGCAGCACTTGTTCTGGGTGTGCATCTGCTGATGACACGCACGCAGACCGGGCGCTCGATGCAGGCCCTCAGCCAGAACGCGGCCCTTGCCCGCATCGTCGGCATCGACGTCGCCAGCGTGGTGCGCGTCACCTGGATCGTCGGCGGGGCGCTAGCCTGCGTGGCCGGCGTGATGATCGGCATCCTGGTGCAGATCCGCCCGTTCATGGGTTTCGACATGCTGCTGCCGATGTTCGCCGCCGCCATCCTCGGCGGTATCGGCAGCATTCCCGGCGCCGTGCTTGGCGGCCTGATCATCGGGCTGGCCGAGGCCGGCGCTGTGCAATTGATCGGCGCCGAGTGGCGCGCCGCCGTCTCCTTCATCATCCTGATGGCGGTGCTGTTCGTGCGGCCGATCGGCCTATTTGGTGTGAGGGAACGCTGATGGACCTGCTCGGTTACGGCGCGTTCTTCCTGACCACCGCGCTGATCTTTTCGCTGGTCACATTGGGGCTCAACCTGCAGTGGGGACTGACCGGGCTGTTCAATGTCGGGCTGGCCGGCTTCGTCGCCATCGGTGCCTACACATCGGCCCTGCTGACCACGCCGGATGACGCGGCGCGGCTGGGTGGCTTTGGCCTGCCGATCCTTGTCGGCTGGCTTGGCGCGATGATCGTCGGCGGCATCGCCGCGGCGCTCACCGGCATGGCCACGCTGCGCCTTAGGTCGGACTATCTGGCGATCACCACGTTCGGCGTCGCCGTCGTCGTGCAACTGGTGGCGCTCAACGCGCAGAAACTGACCGGCGGCCCGTTCGGCATCGGCTTCATTCCGCGCCCGTTCGGCAGCCTTGCCGAGACGCCGCTGCTGTTCAATCTGTCCAATCTCGCGGTGGTCTCGGCGGTGACGCTGATCGTCTATCTCGCTCTCGAACACCTGTCGCGCAGCCCGTGGGGGCGCGTCTTGAAGGCGCTGCGCGAAGACGAGCGAGCAGCGATTTCGCTCGGCAAGAGCGCCCGTTTCTACCGTGTCCAGGCCTTTGCCGTGGGCGGCGCCATCATGGCGCTTGCCGGCGCCTTGCAAGCACATTTCACAGGCTTCATCGCGCCCGACAATTATCTGCCGATCCTGACCTTCCAGGTATGGGTGATGCTGATCGTCGGCGGCTCCGGCAGCAATCTTGGCGCCGTCGTCGGTAGCGTTCTTGTCTGGGCGATCTGGGCTGGGTCAGGCACGATGACCAGCATCCTGTTTCCTCCTGAGCAGCAGGCCCGCGCGGCCTCGCTGCAGATCGTCGCCATCGGCGTCATGCTCTGCGTCATCCTGCTGCTGCGGCCGAACGGCTTGTTCGGCGACAGGCCAAGACGGCCCTGGTTCGGCAAGCGGGCAGCCAAGAGCAAACCCGCATCATGAATGCCGTTGCCCGACAGCAGGGTAATGGCTCGCCGCTCTGGCACGCCATCAGCCACACTCGCCGCGACCGGCCAGCACTGCAAGGCGCACTCAACGTCGACCTGGCCATTGTCGGTGGCGGCTTTTCCGGCCTCTCGACCGCGCTGCACGCCGCCGAGAAAGGACTGTCGGTCGCTGTCCTCGAGGCCGAATTCGTTGCCTGGGGCGCGACCGGCCGAAATGCCGGCTTCGTCGTGCCGAATTTCGCCAAGATGGACCCGGTTGATATCTTTGCGCATCTGGGGCCTGAGGGCGGCGACAAGCTGGTCGATTTCGCCGCCGGCAGCGCCGATCTCGTTTTCGACCTGATCAAGCGGCACCGTATTGATTGCGGTGCCTTGCAGAACGGCTGGATCCAGCCGGCCCACTCGCCCGCAGCTTTCGAGAAGATCAAATCGCGGGCCGAGCAATGGCAAGAGCGCGGCAGGCCTGCAGTCATCTTGGACAGGCAAGAGATCGAGGCCCTGACAGGCACGCGTGGCTATGTTGGCGGCTGGATGGACCGCTCGGGCGGCGTGCTCAATCCGGTCGAGTATGCGCATGGCTTGGCCGAGGCAGCGGAGAGCGCGGGCGCCCGTATCTTCGAACACACACCTGTCACGTCCGTCGATCGCACAGCTCATGGCTGGGCGCTGAAAACAGCTGCAGGCTCGGTGCGCGCCGGCAAGGTGCTGGTCGCCACCAACGCCTATGGCGGGCCTCTGTTTCAGACATTGCAGCGAACCTATTTTCCGCTGAAGGTCTTCCAGATTGCGACCGCACCATTGCCGCGCCAGATACGCGACCGTCTTTTGCCGGGCGGGCAAGGCGTCGGCGACACAAGGCGCAATCTCTTCACCTTCCGCTTCGATGCCGACAACAGGCTGATCAGCGGCGGCATGCATATTCTTGGCCCCGGCGCCGACGCGCGGGTGCCGCAAGCGACCTGGTGGCGGCTGGCGAAACATCTGGATCTGCCTAATCTGCCGCCGCTCGCCTACAGCTGGTCGGGGATGGCGGCCGTCGAGCCGGATTTCCTGCCGCGCCTCGTCGATCTCGGCCCTGATCTGATCGCCGGCTTTGCCTGTAACGGCCGTGGCATCGCCATGACCACGGCGATGGGCAAGGTGCTGGCTGACTGGGCAGCCGGAGGCAATCCCCGCGATCTGCCGCTGCCCTTCGCGCCGCCAGCGCCGATCCCGTTTCATGGCCTGTTGCGGCACGCTCCCAACATGCTGCTGGGCTGGAGCATGCTGCGCGACCGGTTGGACAAGGCCAGATAGGCGAGCAGTCAGTTGGCTGCGCCAAGATTCTTCGACAGAATCGCGGCCGCTACAGCGATGTCTTCTTCAACGTAAGCCCGCGCCGATGCGCCGTTGCGCTGCTCCAGCGCGGCGACCACCCTGCGATGCGCATCATTCGACCGTGGAATATAATGATCCGCCTGCATCAGGAGCTTGAGATAGGGTCCCACCCGGCCCCAGAGATCGCGGATCATGTTGAGCAGTATCGGCGCGCCGGCATGCTGATAGATGGCGAAGTGGAATGCCTCGTTCAGGGTGAGATAGGCCTTGGCATCACCGGCCTCTATGGCAAGCTGCATGCCGGCGAGCATGGCCTGAATGTCAATCAATCCGCTCTCTGTCATCCGTGACGCGGCCAACTCGCTTGCCAACCCCTCGACGGCGACACGGATGCGCGTCAGTTCCTCGAAGGCGGGCGCCGACAGCAAGGGGACTATGATCGAGCGGTTGTTCTGCATTTCGAGCAGCCGCTCGGCCACCAGCCTTTGCAGCGCCTCGCGGATCGGCGTTGTCGATATGCCGAACGTCTCTGCGAGCTTGCGGATGACCAGTGTCTGGCCCGGGCTGAAGCCGCCGGAAATCAGCTCCTGCTTGAGCGCGCCATAGGCGCGGTCGTTGAGAGTTTGATGTTCGAGCTTCAACATGTGCTTCGCTTGCCCCAAGCGGTTGTCCGGTTCACCAGTTCGAAAGCGCGCGATCCAGCGTCTCGGCCAGTTGCTCGGCATTGTCGCGGGCAAATGGCAGCGGCGGCCTGATCTTGAGAACATTGCCGCGCGGACCGCAGGACGAGATCAAGACGCCGTCCTCGCGCACGGCCTCAACGACGGCCGACGTCCTGGTGGCGGCGAGCGTCTCGTCGCCGTCCGCCGTCAGTTCAACGCCGAAATAGAGGCCATTTTGCCTGACATCGCCGACCATGGCGTGCCGGCCCTGCACAGCGCCGAGCAATTCGCCGGTGTAGGCGCCGACCACGCGCGCGTTTTCGATCAGCCCCTCACCCTCAATCACATCGAGAACCGCGATGCCCACAGCCGCTGCCACCGGATTGCCGCCGAACGTGTTGAAATAGCCGGTGTTCGAACCGAAAGACGCCACGAGTTCTGGCCGCACCATAACGGCGCCCATCGGATGTCCGTCGCCGATCGGCTTGCCCATCGTGATGATGTCCGGCTCGATACCATAATTGGCGAAGCCCCACATGCCTTGGCCGAGCCTACCAAAGCCCGACTGGACCTCATCGGCAATGACGATGCCGCCGGCCTTTTTGACGAGGTCCGCCGCCTCGCGCATGACCGATGCAGCGGGAAAGAAGATGCCGTCGCTGGAGAAGGCGGAGTCGAGAAGCAGCGCCGCCGGACGGGTATTTTCCGCACGCATGCTGTCGATGGCGGCGGCGACATTCTTTGCAAAATCGTGCGCGGCACGGCCGTGGTCGCGATAGGTATCCGGCGCTGCGACAGCGCGATGCTGTGCCGGCACTGCCTTCAGCCCCACGGCGGCCGGCGACAGTTGCGCGGTGGCGATCGTGGCGCCGTGATAGGCAAAATCGGTGATGATCACACCGGTGCCGCCGGTTGCGTTCTGGGCGATGCGGATGGCGAGGTCATTGGCCTCGCTGCCGGTGCAGGTGAACATGGCGTGGCCGAGATGGGCCGGACAAGTGCCGAGAAGCCTTTCCGCGTAGTCGAGGATGATCTCGCTCAGATAGCGTGTGTGGGTGTTGAGCATCGCCGCCTGCCCCGACAGCGCCTCGACGACGCGTGGGTGACAGTGCCCGACCGAGGCGACGTTGTTGTAGGCATCGAGAAATTTCCGGCCATTGGCGTCGTAGAGCCAGACGCCGCTGCCGCGCACCAGATGGATCGGGTTGCGGTAGAACGCGCGATAGGTCGGCCCAAGCAGCCTGGCGCGGCGCTCGAGCAAGGCACGCTCTTGTACCGAAGCGGCGGCATTTGCGGAGGATGGCGAGGACTGTGACACGGGCAGCTACTCCGGATTTGAATGGTCGAGGAAATATTGGCGGGCCGCGGCGGACGACAGTCCGTCCAGCCGTTCGAGCGAGGCCCAGACTTCGGCGCCGAGGCGCAGCACATAGTCGCGTTTGGCGGGAAAACGCTCCGCCTGCCAGGTGGCTATGTTGACGATCAAGGCGAGACGAGCGCGGATCAGATCGAGGAGAATGCCGATCTCTTCCGCCTCAAGCGGCAGCACCGATTGATAGCCGGCGACAAAGCGCGCGGCGGGCGCAAGCGGATGGCCTTCAGCCGGCCAGCGGTAAACGGCGCCGATGGCGAGGTCGCAGATCAGCGGCGAATGGATCATGTCGCCGAAATCGAGGACACCACTCACGACCTCCGGCCGCGAGGCATCCATCACCACATTGTAGGAATTCATGTCGTTGTGGACGATCTGGGCGCGCAGGCCGGGAATGACAGGCGCGGCATGCTGCTCGAACGCGTCAATCGCGCGCTCGACCACGGCGCGCCGCTGGGGATCGATGATGTGCGCCATCATCGGGCGTGTCTTGGCCACCTTGCGGATGTCCCACAGCAGATCGCTGCCGGCAGCCGGATGGAAGAAGCCGCGCAGCGCCCTGCTAAGGCGCGCCTGAAATATCCCGAGATTGCGATCCTGCGCCTCGGATGTCGGCGAGCGCGAAAGCAGCTGGCCGGGGAGATAGGTCACCAGCCGGATGATGCGCGGCGCCGATCCGTTGACCGGGACAGCGAACTGCGCCTCGCCCTGCAGGCTTTTGCGCAAAGCGGGAACCGGCAAGGTGGGATCGACCAGGGCGATATGGTCGAGCGCCTTGTTCTGGAAGTCGGTGAAGCCGGCTTCTTCCGCCGGATGCGAGATCTTCAGGACGAACTCGCCATCGCTCTGAGTACGGACATGGAAATTGTGGTCACGTTCGCCGGGCAAGGATTGGGCGCTGCCGCCAAGGCCATAGTGCTGGCGCAGGATGGCAAGCGCATCGGCCGTCGTCACATGCGGCGCATCCTCGACCATCACCTCGCCGAACGTCTCGTTCATTGCATCGCTCATGACTGCGCGGACTCGATTGGCTCAAGGCCGCACCAATCGGCAATGAACAGCGCGATGGTCTGGGTCACCTTGCGCACGGACTCAAGATCGACAGCCTCGTCATAGCCATGCGGCATGCGGCAGATCGGGCCATAGACGATCGCCGGCGTGTCGGCATAAAGGCCGAAGAAGCGCGCATCGGTCGTCGCGGACGTGACGTGCTCCTGCAACGGTTCGCCCCACACCGCGGTGTGGCTGCGCCGCAGCACGGCTTCCATGTCGTCGGCGCCTTCCAGCACATAGCCCTCGGCCATGAAGCCGTTGTAGGTCAGGCTTGGCAGGCGGTTGGCCAGGAATGGATCGGCGCGCGCCGCATCGGCAATGCAGGCCTCGATCTCGGCCCTGGCATCCTCCAGTTTCTGGCCGGGATAGGTGGCGACGCGCATTTCGAAGACACAGCGCGCCGGCACGCTCGATGTCCACTCGCCGCCTTCTATCTTGCCGAGATTGAAGCGGATCGGATGGGGATGATTGCAGAAATGCTTGTCATCGACCTTGCGCGCGTTCCAGACAATTTCGAGCTGCTTCAGCGCCTGGATGATGACGAATGCTTTTTCGATGGCGTTGGCGCCAGCGGAGAAGGCGCCCGACGCATGCTGCGGATCACCGTCGACCTCGACACGGAACCAGATCGGTCCGACTTGCGCCCGCATCAGCTTTGGCTCCAGCGGTTCCGGGATGAAGGCGGCATCGGCACGGTAGCCGCGCTGCAGGCAAGCGAGCGCGCCATTGCCTGTGCACTCCTCCTCGACCACCGACTGCAGGAACACGTTCGCGGCCGGCTGGTAGCCAAGGCTGCGCAGTGCGGCTAGCGCGTAGAGGCAGGCCGACAGGCCGGCCTTCATGTCGCCGGCACCACGGCCATGCATCCAGCCATCCTCGATCACCGGATCATAGGGATCACGCACCCAGCGGTCGAGCGGCCCCGTCGGCACGACGTCGATGTGGCCGTTGAGGATCAGCGAACGACCGGTCGCGTTTCGCGGCGTATGGGTGGCGACAACATTGAAGGCATCGTCGTAAGATACCGCGACGGGTGAAAATCCAGGCAGATCGCGGATAGCGTCGACGTCGACGCGCCACATGTCGACGGAGTAGCCGTGGGCCTCATAGGCTGCTGCCATGAAGGATTGCGCCGGATGTTCCTCGCCACGCTGGGAGGGGAAGCGCACGAGGTCCGCCAGGAATGTCAGCTGCCGGTCGAAGCCGTCATCGACCGCGCTGAGAATGGCCTCGTCCGTAACCCGTTCAGGCATCATTTTTCACTTTCAATTGGATGGTGTATCATATCACATATGCCATTGGCATGAAATGCTAGGGCCAGCCGGCCCAAAAATCCCAACCAGCCGGAGGCGCGCCCTTGTCAGGTCCGTCGCGGTGTTGGCATCAGCAGCAGCAAGCCGATACTGCTATGCGGACTGAAGAGGAAATGCGTTGATAGACGAAGACTCGATGCCCGCCGAAATCACCGATCTCAGCATCGGCTACCGGCGTTTGCCGGCGGGCAAACTCGCCAATGCGGTGACGTGGATGGAGGCGCGCGCACCGGTGCTGGATCTGGCGCGACCCTTGGCAATGACGCGGATCACAAAACCAGACTGCGCATCATACCGCGCGATCTTCCTTGAAATCGGCGCGCCGTGGTTGTGGGACCGCGTATCCGAAATGTCGGACGCCGAGATCGCTGGTCATTTCGCCGATCCGAACAATCATCTCTACTACGGCCATGACGAGGACGGCACCCATCTCGGCCTGGTGGAATTCTCGGTCCTCAATGCCAACGAGATCGAGATTACCTATTTCGGCCTGTTCCCGTCCCTGACCGGCCGAGGTTTTGGCAAACGTTTGATGGCCGGTGCGCTCGGAAAGGCGTGGCGGCTTGAGCCAGCACGCATCTGGCTCCATACCAGCAGCTTCGACCATCACAGCGTCATCGATTTCTACAGCGCCTGTGGGTTTACGCCCTTCGCGACCGGCTTTGAAATCGTCGACGATCCCCGGTTGAAGGGAACGCTTCCGCGCGACGCCGCGCCACAGATTCCGTTGATCGAGGCGGAATGGTTGCCCGACGCTAGATGAAAACGCCTTCGCAACCCATCAGCCAGACATCGCTTCACCACCGTCGGTGGGTGCGGCGCGAAAGCATTCTTGCGACGCTGAGCCGGCATGCCGGCACCCGCATCGTATTGTTCGCCGCGCCCGCCGGCTTCGGCAAATCGACGACGATGGCGCAATGGATGGCTGAGGTGGCACGCCTCGGGCGGCTGACGGCATGGCTGTCTTGTGAGGCGACCGACAACGACGAAGGCGCTTTCCTGTCGCATCTGGTCGGGGCGCTGCGCCATCTGGTGCAGAACCCGGCTGATCTCGATCTCGCCTTCCAGTCGAGCCCGATCCCGCAGCTCGATGTCGTGCTTGCCGCACTGGTGGCGGGTTTCGCCGCACGCGACGCCGACATCACCTTGTTCTTCGACGACTATCACGCCATCGAAACACCCGCGGTGAAGCGCTTCATGGAGCGGCTGACGCGGCAGGCGCCAGCCAATGTCGCCTTCGTCATCGGCTCGCGCAGCCTGCCGGACCTGCAACTCGGCAAGCTCAGGGTGATTGGCGACGTTTTCGAGATCGGCCCAGACGATTTGCGCTTCGCTTCGTCGGAAGCCGAGGCCTTCTTCAACGAGAAGCTAGGCCTGAGCGTAAGCAGCAGCGCAGTGGAAACCTTGTGTTCGCGCGCGGAAGGGTGGGCCGCTGGGCTGCAACTCGCCTCACTCTCGCTCAGCGCCGCGCATGCACCGGAAACCGTCATCGGCAATTTCACCGGCGCCAGCCGCAACGTCGCCGACTTCCTGATGGGCGAAGTGTTCTTGGAACTGCCGCCCAACATTGCCAAATTCCTGCTCTACAGCTCGATCTTCGAACGGTTCAGCGCCGAAGCCTGCCGGGCTGTGATGCGCGCGGCGGACGCCGAGGCGGCGATTACCGAGATCGAAACGCGCAACCTGTTTCTGGTGCCGCTGGACGAGGAGCGGCGCTGGTTCCGCTACCATCATCTGTTCCGTGACTTCCTCAGCCGCGAAATGGAACGGCGCGAACCGGAAATGATCGCGCCGCTGCATCTGGCGGCTGCCGAATGGTTCGGCGAGCGCAGGATGCTGACCGAGGCCATCGGCCATGCGCTGGCCGCCGGTGACCAGGCCCGCGCGGCGGTGTTTGTCGAGAACAACGCGCTCGACCTCATCGCCCAGTGCCAGCTTCTCTACGTGCGCCAGTTGCTGGCGCTGCTGCCCAAGAAGCTGATCGACCAGCGCATCCGGCTGCAACTCGTGGTGCTGTGGCTGGCCGTGCACAGCAGCCAACCGGAGATTGCGACGCAGACGCTTGCCAATGCGCGCAAGCTGATCGAGACCGGCCCGACGGACGGCAAGGATCCGGGCACTCTGACCGGAACCACGATCGAGGCCGAGCTCGCGGTGCTCAATTCCGCCGTGCACAGCACGCTGGAGCAGTTTGAAGCGGCGCGCGATACCGCGCTGGCGGCGCTCCGCGTCATCGCGCCGGATGCCTGGTTCATGGAGGGCGCCACCGCCAATGTCATCGGCTACAATCTCTATGCGCTTGGTGACCTCGAAGGAGCGCGTGCGGCCATAGACGCGGCGCGCAAGGCACATGAGCGGAGCGGTAGCTTGCTCGGCCTGACCATCGCCAACTGCTACCTGGCCATTGTCGAACGCTCGGCCGGCCGCTTGCCAGCCGCCGAACGGTTGCTGCGCAATGCGATCATCGAGGCGAGAGCCCGGATCGGTGCGAATTCCTATGCCGAGGCGCTGGCCGGAACGCT